>CAZDGN010000004.1:0-121585 GCA_964505265.1 uncultured Rickettsia sp. | reverse complement strand
TAATTTTATATTATAAATCTTTTAGATAAACATTAATATTATTAAGTTTTTTATATTTAATTAACAAGTTTTAATTTTATATTATAAATCTTTTTTATGCAGGTGATAAAAACGGTAGCTATTTTGCAGTAGCAAATGGCATTTCCAATGTCTTCAACCAGCATTTTGCTTTCCAAGGTTTTGAATGCATCGCCAGAGAAAGTAAAGGCTCAGGACCTAATTTAAAATTATTAGCAAGTGGCGAGGCTAATTTGGCAATAGTCAAGACTTTAGATTTCAATTATTTTTTTATAATAAATACTGAATTTTTACAAAATAAAACTCAATTTGCCCCCGAAATCTATGATGAAAATTTAACAATTCTGGCAACGAAAAAACTTACTATCGTAAAATTGTCAATATTAGTAGTATTGGCTCTTCTATAGCCCTAATTGTTGACCTTTCCGCCTCGCAGTTTTTTGAATAATTTTGCAACTATAACATTGATGTTTGGGTTTATTTTCTCGGTCATCCGAATGACGGATATAGAGAAATGCTGCAAAAAAGTGATTTGGAAATTCTTTCACTTTTTGACTCCGATTTTAATAATTTTCTCAAAATTACCCCTTTTTTAAAGAAAGTAAAGATTTATGCTAAAACTTATCCACAACTTCACGAAAATATTAAAACCGTTTCAACCAATACAATCATAGCCTCAATACTAAATATTAATCCGCAAATCATCGCCTTAATTTAAAATATTTTAAACCACTACAACACAGAATTAATTATGGAAAACAAAATATTTTCGAGTTTTTAAATTATTGTTCGTTAATTAAGTTAATTATAAGCTTTATCATCAATTTTTTTTGTATTGCTTTGTGCAACCAACAAAGCCAATGCTTCAAGCCCGTTATCATTAATTTTCAACTCACCAGATTTTTTTTAAAGAATGTTTGTTTTGAAAGAAACCAAATAAATAAAAATGCTATGCTCCTTTTATTGCCATCAGAAAATCGATGATTTTTTATCACGAAAAAATCAGGAAATCGTCTTTTTGAAATTTTTTTATCTCAACTTTTTATATAATCTTAAAAACACTGTCGTTGTATATTTTTTTGACCCCCTACGATTCCACCAAATTAACTACCGTTAATTTGTCAGAAGTCCGCTCCCCTTATGGGGGGAGCAAGAACCGCTAGCGTTGCCAGTATTTAAAAAATGATTTTTTCACTAAAATTAATCAAAAAATATTGTAGGGGTGTAAGCCCTCAAGGGTCGGAGCCAAAGTGCAAAAAGCCGTTACAAGATTTACAAAAACCAAAATTTCATCGCGAATGTCGCGATTCATTCGCGACGTAGCGATTCGATATTAAGCTAAATTTGCGTAAGCAAATTTAATGTGTAGCAGAGTCAAATTGATTGAGCAAAATAAAACTTTGAGTGTAATTAGTGATTATATCCAAAAAGCCTTTAGATTCGGTGTTTGAAAGCGATTTTAAATCAACAGAATTTTGAATTAATTTAATGGTTTTTTGTAGTTCAATCAAATTTTCTTGATATTCCTTAACGCGTTTTTCATTTACCGCAAAACCTTTTACCAAATAATTTTTAAGCCTCTGATTTGCCCAAATTCTAAACTGTGTTGCTTTCGAAGAATTAACTCGATAGCCGACGGAAATTATGGCATCAAGGTTATAATGCTTGATTTTTCTAGTAACTCGCCTTTCTCCCTCTTGCTGAATTACCGAGAAAAACTCGGTAGTTGATTTTTCAGATAACTCACTTTCCTCAAAAATATTTTTTAAATGAAGTCCAATAGTGTCGACATCTTTATCAAAAAGATGAGACATTTGTTTTTGATTTAACCACAAGGTTTGATTTATCAACTTTATTTCAATTTGCGGGAAGCCGTTTTTTGGTTAATAAATTTCGATTTGACTTACAGAATCATTGCTCGATAGTTCAATTTTTTTAGTTTTTTTATTTGGCATAAATTTTTGGTTTTAATTAATGATGATTTTGATTTGTGATTTAAATATTAAGGACATTTTACAGGTTTTTTTTATTAAGCAATTCACCCAAAAACGCTTTTTGTAAAATGCTTTGATGAATCTTTACGCTTGCTTGAATGCTATTTAGGCAAAAGGGGTTTAAGGGGTTTTGGTGGTTTTAATCAGCCATCTTTCAATTAAGTTTTAAATTTTGCCGGCAATGCATTTGAATTTCTCAATTAATGCAGAGATTTTTTGAAAAACGCTTTGTTTTTTTGTAAGATATTGTGGATTTAGCGAACTCATTTTATACAAAATAGCATTTAGTTCTTTGCCATTATCACTGGCAAAATCTCTTTTGTTTGAATTAATCAATTTTATTTAGACAAATTTATAATTTCTTTAAGAAGACTTAGAAAATCCACAGCATCTAAGAAATAATTAGGATAAGCTTTTTCCAACTTTTTTATGTCATTTATCGACACTAGAACGGATTGGATATTGGATTCTTTTTCACTTTCTAGTAAAGCCTTGGTCGCCACCTCAAGTTTATTTTTTGGGAACTTATTTACAGATACCGTCTTTTGCTGCATGTCTAATTTTATCAAACAATAAAAGCTTCCCCTACTCTTATCCTGAGTGATATTCTTAGTTGTTATTACTAGACCTTGTAAGACGCTATCAACCTTTAGTTTTTGATATTCTTCTTTGATTTTGTTGTGCAAATCATCTTTTGTAAGATCTTGATGATTCTTGAGAACATTTGATTTCTCCATTATAGCAAAGGCAGAACTCACCAAGGCAAAAAAATTTTTCCAATCCTCTTCCCCTTTGCTAAATTTGAATCCCTGACCTAAATAAGTTCCAATGGTTTCAACCGCTGTAGCCCATACATGTTGCAACCTAGATCTTATCTGTAATTCTATTAACAGATCACAATATTCATTTTGGGGCTCATAAGAAGTTTTATAAATTAGATGAATTCCCCTATATCCTGATTGTTTAGGATTTTCTATGTAGTCTGATTTATTTTTTAGGGTATGTCGAAATACACCTTTCGACTTTGAAGAGCCTAAGCGCGAAGTTTTTGAATAAACTTTTTCCAGTTCTCTAACTGAATCAATATCCTTTAAAACCGCTCTTAATCCACCAATATCCTGCATTCGATCCAATCTCATCCTTGGCTCTCTTGAAAGTTTATCAATGATAGTCGGCGTCCTCTTTAATCTTTGAGCAGTTACTACATAACTAATTTTGAATTTATTTAGCCTCTTTTTAAGGGTCGTTTGAAAAGTATTTAATGGGTAAATATGAAATGCTCTCCACCTATTTAAAACATCTATGGCTTCTTCATTACCAGAGTCAGATCTAAGTAGTTCACCAGCTTTGGCTACCTAAGATTTAGATGGTTTGTTCATTTCTCTAAGAAAGTTAAATTGAATATTTCTATTCATAAATTTAACCCCCTTGCCTTTGAAAGGCAACCCTTTTTATCCCTGAGCGGATAATTGCCTTATTTTCTTTTAAAAAAATTGTTGATTTTTTTTAATTAAATGTCGAAACATAATTTGCAAAAGATGACTTTATTTACTTGAACTTTGCAACACCTTACAAAGTTGCAATTATAAATTATGTGGAGAGTTTTTTATAAAATTTTAAGCACTAAAACTTTTCCCAAATTTTTGATTTTATTGATTCAAATTCTGAATTTCTCAAATAAAATCTTTAAATTTTTGACAATAAAAAACCCCGATATTTCAACAATATCGGGGTTAATTATGATAACTACTTTACTAAATTTTATTGATTAGCTTCAACCTCGATAACCAAATCAATTTTATCAGAAATACCTGGTAAAGCATATTTCATATTAAAATCAGAACGATTAATTGAAGTTCTAGCACTAAAACCAATAGTTGGTTTTTGACTCATAGGATTAGGTGCAGATTTATTGAATTTGGCATCTAAAATAACTTCTTTGGTGACTCCAAGAAGAGTTAAATCGCCATAAATATTAGCTTTATCCTTAGATTTTTTAACAATTTTTTTGCTCACGAATTTTGCAGATGGAAAATTATCTACATCAAAGAAATCTTTGCTCTTTAAATGTTTTTCAAATTTTGGTAAACCAGTTGCAATTTCTTTAGTATTAATTGTTACATCAACTTTAGATGATTCAGGATTTTTTTCATCAAACAAAATTGTTCCGTCAATATCGGTGAATTTTCCAGATACTTTGGAATATCCAAAATGATCGGCAATCCACATAACTGAGGTGTGATTTTTTTCGATTACATATTGTTGGTTTTTTGAATCTTGTGCATTGGCACTTGATATTGCCAAAAAAATAAAAGCGGAGGTTAATTTAGTGATAAAGGATTTTTTCATAATTTTTTAAATTTAAGTTATATTTTATAATTATTTCCATAATAAAAATTTAGACAATTTTTATTATAAAAAAAAATTATGAGAAATTTTTTTGTATTAAATTAGTTTTAAGCACCATGGCAATTTTTATATTTCTTTCCACTGCCGCAAGGACAAGGCTCATTTCTGGCTACAACCCCCCAACTTGAAGGATCGCGCGGGTCTCTTTGTTTTGGGTCAACTTTGTTTTTAATTGGAGCGGTAGGAATTTTTGATGATGCGCTAGCAAGAGCTGAACTCGAAAAATCTTCTCTTGTTTCAAAAGTTTTTTGCTTTGGAGCGTGGGCAATAATATCAACCCCATCATCGCCAACATTCGCTGAAAATTCAACAGTGGCCAACCTCGAAATAACTTGCTCCTCAACATCAAGAAGCATTTGTTCAAAAATTGCATAGGCTTCTTTTTTAAACTCAATTAACGGATCTTTTTGTGCATAAGCTCTTAAATTTATGCCTTGACGAAGCTTGTCGAGGCAATGCAGATGCTCCTTCCAATGTGAATCTAGTGTAATTAAGAAAATTTGTTTTTCAATTTTGCGAATAATTTGCGACCCAATATTTTGTTCTTTGGTGGCAAAATGATTTTGCGATAATTGATTTATATGATTAATAATTTTAGCAAAATCAACATCTTCATTTTGTGCAAAATCTTTTATCATGAATTTAAAACCATAAATTCTTTGTAGCTCATTATCAAGACTATCAAGCTCCCACTGCTCCCTATAAGCATTTTTTGGAATAAAATCTTCGGCAAAATCTTGATTTAATTGCATCATAATTTTTTGAATTTTCGCAGAAATATCTGAAGATTTTATCAGTTCGTTGCGCAATTCATAAATATTTTTACGCTGAAAATTGACAACATCATCATATTTTAATAAATTTTTACGAATTTCATAATTTCTGGCTTCAACTTTTTTTTGCGCATTTTGTAAAGTTTTGGTTATCATCGGATGAAATATTGCTTCATCATCTTTTAAACCAAATCGCGATAACACATTTTTTAATTTATCAGAGCCAAAGATTCGAAGCAAATCATCTTCAAGTGACAAATAAAATTTTGATTTACCGATATCGCCTTGCCTGCCTGACCTTCCTCGAAGCTGGTTATCGATTCTACGACTTTCATGGCGTTCGGTGCCAATCACAAATAATCCGCCAGCTTCAATAACAGTTTTTTTATCAGCTTCAATTTTTGCCTTAATTTTTTGAATTTTATCTGGATCTTCATCGCCATCAATCATCATTTCAATATTGCCACCAAGCATAATATCAGTTCCCCTACCTGCCATGTTTGTTGCAATAGTAATTGCCGAAGGAACGCCAGCTTGGGCAATGATTTCGGCTTCTCTATCATGATATTTGGCATTCAAAACATTATGCGGTAATTTGTGCTTCTTGAGAATATGCGACAAATATTCAGATTTTTCAATACTTACTGTTCCAAGTAAAATTGGCTGTTTCTTGTCGTGAGCTTCTTTGACTGCTTTTAAAATAGCATCATATTTGCCAGCTTCAGTTTTATAAATCTCATCATCTTCATCAATTCTTGAAAAGATTCGATTTGGTGGAATTTCCACCACACGCAAATTATAAGTTTCTTCAAATTCGACCGCTTCGTTTGAGGCAGTTCCTGTCATGCCACTTAACTTATCATAAAGGCGGAAATAATTTTGAAAAGAAATCGATGCCAAAGTCTGATTTTCGTTGCGAACTCTAATTCTTTCCTTAGCTTCAAGAGCTTGATGCAAACCTTCCGAGAACCTTCTACCTTCTTGCATTCTTCCCGTAAATTCATCGATTATTACTACGGCACCATCTTTAACGATATAATCAATTTCATTTTTAAATAATTTATGCGCCTTCAATGCTTGATTTATATGATGAACCAATGCAATATTATGCGGGTCATAAAGCGATGAATTGGCAGAAATTTGATTGGTGTCTTGCAAAATTTTTTCGATTTTTTCAATGCCATTATCGTTTAAAAAAACATTTCTCTCTTTTTCTTCAAGCACAAAATCATCATTGTTTAATTTTAAAATTAAATTATTGACTAACTCATAAAGTTTGGAATTGTCATTGGTTGGACCAGAAATTATCAATGGTGTTCTTGCCTCGTCAATCAAGATTGAATCGACCTCATCAACAATCGCAAAGTTTCGGCGTTGCACCATTTCTTCTTCATCATATTTCATGTTGTCGCGCAAATAATCAAAGCCAAGTTCATTATTTGTAGCATAAGTTATGTCGCAATCATAAGCCCTTTTTCGTTCTTCATCAATTAAATCATTAGTCAAACAGCCAACACTTAAACCCAGAAATTCATGAATTTTTCCCATCCAAGCCGAATCTCTTTTAGCTAAGTAATCATTGACAGTTACAATATGCACTCCCTTGCCCGACAAAGCATTAAGGTAGCTTGGTAAAGTTGCAACTAGAGTTTTACCCTCACCTGTTCGCATTTCTGCGATTTTTCCTTGATGAAGAACGATGCCACCAACTAGTTGAACATCAAAATGTCGCATTGAAAGCACTCTTTTTGAAGCCTCGCGCACCACGGCAAAAGCCTCGTGCAAAATATCATCTAAGGTTTGACCTTGAGATAATTTATATTTAAATTCTGCGGTTTTATTTTTTAATTCTTCATTAGTTAAAGCACTAATCAATGGCTCTAGATCATTAATTTTGGCAACATCTTGACGAATAATTTTTAAATTTCTTTCATTTACCGAGCCAAATATTTTCTTTGCAAAATAATTAATCATAATTTTAATAAATAGTTTTGATATCGGCACCACAATTTATTAGCTTTTGAGCAAGTCTTTCATAGCCCCTTTCTAAGTGGTAAAGCCGATTAATAATAGTTTGTCCCTCAGCAACTAAGCCAGCCAAAACCAATGAAACCGATGCACGCAAATCAGTTGCCATAACTTCTGCACCTTTTAACTTATCGACCCCCTTTACCACTGCTAAATTTCCTAAGCAATGAATATTAGCATTCATTCGGGCAAGTTCCAAAACATGCATAAAGCGATTTTCAAAAATATTTTCTTCAATGGTTGTGGTGCCATTGGCAAGGGTCATTAATGCCATAAATTGTGCTTGCATATCAGTTGGAAATCCGGGATAAGGATGAGTCGAAATATTGACTGGATTAATAAAATCTTGTTGTCTCGAAACCTCGATTATATCATTATCGATTTGTTGAAAAATCAATCCTGCTTTTTCTAATTCATTTTTAAAACCAGTTAATATCCAGCTTTCAAGATTTTTTAATTTGATTTTACCTTTAGTAATTCCGGCCGCAATTGCATAGGTTCCTGCCTCAATCCGATCAGCAATAATTTTATGGCGAGCCTGATGAAGTTTGTCAACACCGATAATATTTATTTGTGGTGTCCCTGCTCCACTAATTTTTGCCCCCATTGCATTCAAACATTTTGCCAAATCAATAATTTCTGGCTCGCAAGCGGCATTAAAAATTGTAGTTTCACCTTTGGCTAAACTACCCGCCATCATCGCATTTTCTGTAGCTCCAACCGATACCTTTTCGAAATGAATTTCACCACCAATTAATCTTCCACCCTTAACCATACCTTCAACATAACCATCCCGTAATTCAAAGCTGGCACCTAGGGCTTCCAGGGCTTTTAAATGTAAATCAACTGGTCTAGTGCCAATGGCACAGCCTCCTGGTAATGATACCCTAGCCTTGCCACATCTGGCAAGCAAAGGACCAAGAATAAAAATTGATGCCCGCATTTTGCGAACCAAATCATAATCAGCAACAGGATTATTAATATTTTTACCATCAAGTATCATAACCCTACCTTGATTACCTAACTCTTTATCAAAACCATCAAGTGAAATTTCAATCCCAAGATTAATTAATAAACTCGCCATCGTAGAAATATCAGAAACATGTGGTAAATTTGCAAGTGTAAGTTTTTCGTCACTTAAAATTGAGGCAACCATCAAGGGCAAAGTAGCATTTTTAGCTCCACTAATTTCAACCTCGCCAATTAATGGAACTCCACCATTTATAACCAATTTCTTCATAATTACTTTTCGTATTTTTTGACTAATTCGTTAAGCAAACGTACTCCATAGCCAGTTGCTCCTTTGTGAGCCAAAGCATCGCCCTTGCCTTTCCAAGCTACTCCAGCAATATCAAGATGAGCCCACTTAGTTTCACCAACAAAGCGTTGTAAAAATTGAGCGGCGGTAATGCTTCCAGCACCTCTTCCACTTCCAACATTTTTCATATCGGCAATATCAGAATTAATCATTTCATCATATTCTTCGCCAAGCGGTAAGCGCCATACTCTTTCACCAGTTTCATCACCACAAGATGCAAGTTGCTTCGATAAATCATCATCATTACTAAATAATCCAGCATAAACATCAGCCAAAGCCACAATTATAGCACCTGTGAGCGTTGCCAAATCAATCATAAATTTTGGCTTAAATTTAGTGTTAGCATAATGTAAAACATCAGCCAGAACTAATCTTCCTTCAGCATCGGTATTGATAACCTCGATCGTTTGACCCGACATTGATTTTACTACATCACCGGGACGTTGCGCTGTTCCAGATGGCATATTTTCAACTAAGCCAATCAAGCCAACCGCATTAACTTTAGCATTTCTTTGTGCTAAGTTTTTAAGTAAACCAACTACAACTGCCGAACCCGCCATATCGGTTTTCATATCTTCCATATTATTTGCAGGCTTGATGGAAATTCCACCAGTATCAAAAGTTACACCTTTACCGATAAAGGCTAAAGGGGCTTCGCTTTTTTTACCGCCATTATATTTTAAAATAACCATTTTTGATTCTTTGACACTTCCAACACCAACTCCAAGCAATGAATTCATGCCAAGCTTGGACATTTCTTTTTCGCCCAAAACTTCGATTTCAAGATTTTTTACTTTTAAATTTTTACAAAATTCAGCATAAGATTCTGGATTTAGAATATTAGAAGGCTCGGAAACTAAATCACGAACCATAAAAATATTTTCAGCTAAAATTTGCTCGCTTGCAAAAAATTTTTTTGCCTCAAAGGATTTTTCGTGATAAAAATTTAAATTGGCAATTTTTATCTCCTTATCTTTAATTTTTTTGTTAAAATATTTGTTGAAACGATAAGATTGAAGATATGATCCCAAAGCAGTATCGGAGAGATTTTGTGGCATGATTTTAAATAAGGATTCTACTGCAATATCCGCATATTTTGAAGAGTTGGCGATAATTAATATTCTTGCACCAATTTTGTTAAATTGAATAGTTGAAAGTTTTTTTTCACTGCCACAACCTAAATATATTTCAATAATATTGTTTTTGGCGATAGTTAAGGTCTGTAAAAATTTTGCCTCAAATTCGGATGATTTCAAGATTTGCTTATCAAATAATTTTGGATTTTTTTCTAAAAATTCACTTGAAACTAAAATAATTTTAAAATTCGTTTTATCATGATTGGTCTTGCTTGCCTTAGTTGATTTATCATTTGAATTAGGAAGAAAATTAATTTGCATAATGATTTTAATTGGTTAAAATTATTAATAATATTTTATCAAATTTACTATTAATTTTTTAAAAAACTACTAATTTAATTTTATTTTTAAAACTTATGACTTCATCAGATTTTAATCTGATTTTTTCATTGATTTCCATTGGTTTTTTTGGTGGATTCACCCACTGCATTTCAATGTGTGGTCCTTTCGTAATCTCTCAAGTTAGTTCAAATTTAAGTAAAATTAAAATCGAAAATTATCAAGGTTTGCAAAAAATTTCTGGTATCGCTTTATTTCCATATCATCTTGGACGCATTACTACATATGCAACCATCGGACTAATTACTAACTTATTAAGCAACTCACTCGATAATTTTATTGGCTTTAAATTTCTTGGAAGCATGATGATGTTGCTAGCGATAATATTTTTTGTGAATTTATTTATAAAACAAAATAATTTCACTTTTATTCATAGATTTTATATTTTACCAAATAAATTATTATTTCTAAAAAAATATTTTGGTTTCTTTAATTTATACCAGAAATTAATAGGTAATATTAGTAATTTACTAACTAATTCCTTAGGATTTAAGGGATATTTACTGGGGATAATTTTAGGTTTTTTACCCTGTGGTATGCTATATGGAGCTTTTGGGATTGCCAGCAATTTTAGCTCACCAGCCTTTGCTTTTATTGGTATGACCTGTTTTGCCTTATCTACTTTTTTAGCATTATTTTGGGTTGGTTTTTTTGCCAAGTTAAGTTTCAAACTTCCTGAATTTAAAATTATTGCAAATATAATCATTGGTATTAATATCTTTATGCTTTTTAAAATGTTTCTTAAAAACTTAAATTAACATAAAAATTAAATTATTATAAAATGGCAACTAATCATAACCATAATTTAGCTGTTGACTATAACTATAACATCCTAAAATTATTCACCTTAGCTTCAGTATTTTGGGGAATAATCGGATTTCTAGCGGGGGTATTAATCGCCTCGCAAATGGCTTTCCCGATTTTAAATTTTAACTTCGAATATACTAGCTTTGGCAGACTCCGCCCACTCCACACTTCGGCAGTCATTTTTGCTTTTGGGGGCAATGTTTTATTTGCCACTAGCTTATTCGTGGTTCAAAAAACCTCCAGAGCTCGTTTGTGGGGATCGGATTCTTTGCATAAATTTATTTTTTGGGGATATCAGTCATTTTTAGTTATTGCCGCCACTGGCTATGTTTTTGGTATCACTCAGGCCAAAGAATATGCCGAACCAGAATGGTATGCCGATTTGCTTTTGCTACCAATTTGGATTTCCTTTTTTGTAGTTTTTGTAATGACTTTAAAAAATCGTCAAGAACCTCATATTTACGTTGCTAATTGGTTTTATTTGGCTTTTATCGTAACCGTTGCCATTCTTCATATCGTCAATAATTTATCAATTCCAACTCGCATCGATAGCACTCAAAGCTATCCTATATTTGGTGGTGTCCAAAGTGCTATGATTCAATGGTGGTATGGTCATAATGCAGTTGGCTTTTTTTTAACTGCGGGCTTTATTGGTATTATGTATTATTTTGTTCCAAAAAGAGCTGAGAGACCTGTTTATTCTTATCGCTTGTCAATTTTACACTTTTGGTCATTAATCTTTATCTACATTTGGGCAGGTCCGCACCACTTGCATTACACCTCACTGCCTGATTGGGTGCAAACTTTAGGTATGACTTTCTCGATTATGCTTTGGATGCCTTCTTGGGGCGGAATGATTAACGGTATCATGACTCTATCTGGGGCTTGGGACAAGCTTCGAACTGACCCAGTTTTGCGCTTTTTAATCACTGCAGTTGCCTTCTATGGAATGAGCACTTTTGAGGGACCTTTAATGTCAATTAAAGCGGTTAACGCCTTATCACATTACACCGATTGGACCATCGGACATGTTCACTCTGGAGCTTTAGGCTGGGTTGCTTTGATTAGCTTTGGAGCCTTGTATCACCTAGTTCCAATTCTATGGGGCAAAAAAGAATTATATTCACTAAAATTAGTAAATACTCACTTTTGGCTAGCAACTATTGGCATTGTTTTATATATTGTTGCCATGTGGATTTCAGGCATTACTCAAGGATTAATGTGGCGCACCTACAATGAGATGGGTAATTTACAATATTCATTTATTGATGTATTAAAAGCTAGTCATCCACTTTATGTTGTTAGGGCATTAGGTGGTTTATTCTTCTTAAGCGGAGCCTGTGTTATGGCTTATAATTTTTATAAAACAATCAAAACTAAAAGCTAAGTTGTTATGTTAAAACATCATGATAAAATAGAAAAAAATTCTGTATTTCTTTTAATACTTACTGTAATAGTTATTTCTATTGGTGGTCTGGTAGAAATAGCTCCACTTTTTCGTATCGAATCTACCATTGAAAAGGCCGAAGGAATGCGACCATATACTCCACTTGAATTAGCTGGAGCCAAAATTTATAAAAGAGAAGGTTGTTATGGTTGCCACTCGCAACAAGTTCGTGTTCTTCGCGATGAAGTTGAGCGCTATGGTCATTATTCTATTGCCGCAGAAAGTATGTATGATTACCCATTTCAATGGGGTTCAAAACGAACTGGTCCTGATTTAGCCAGAATTGGCGGTAAATATTCCGATGATTGGCATACTCGCCATCTAATAAATCCTCGAGATGTTATTCCTGAATCAATTATGCCAGGATATAAATTTTTAATTCAACGCGATGCCAATATTAGCAATATCGCTAGCGATATGGAAGTTTTAAGAAAAATCGGCGTCCCTTATACTGACGAAATGATCCAAAATGCAGTTTCCGATGCCTTTATTCAAGGTTCTATTGACCGCGAATCCGATAAATTTATCGCTCGCTATGGCAAAAATGTTAACATCCGTGATTTTGATGGTAATCCAAATAAATTATCGGAAATGGATGCATTGGTTGCTTATCTTCAAGTGCTTGGAACTATGGTTGATTTTGCAAAATTTGAACCAATGACCATCAAAGAATTTAATGATTTACAACAAAAATTAAAAACCCAAAATCAAAATGATGAAAAATAATTTTTGGCAACATTCTCTATTTTTACACAAAACTTTTTTGGCAATAATTTTTTATGTAAAAAGTGCCAATGCGAATCCAAAAAATCAAAACATAAATCAATTATCGGAAAATCAAAAAATTAGGGAATCAGCTATTTTTTTCATACAAAACCACACACCAGCAATTGCAACAATTTTCTTTTTTTTATTTTTTTGCTATGTGGTTTATTCAGTTTTCAAAAAAGGCAAGGAAAAGACTTTTGATGAATATGCTAAAATTCCCTTTAAGGAAAATTATAACAAACAAAACATTGATCAACAGTTAAAACAACCTGATGACAAAAATAAAAACTAAATAATTTTATTAAAATGACAGATAAAAAACTTGATAAACAAAAGAAAACTACAAAATCGCTAGAAAGTTTTGGTACCACTGGTCATGATTGGGACGGGATTAGCGAATATAATGTTCCCGCGCCTCGCTGGTGGTTGATTGTTTGGATTATTTGCATTATCTGGGCAATAATTTATTGGTTTTTTTATCCAACCTGGCCAATTCCTTCAGGCAATACAAAAGGCTCTTTGAAATGGTCAAAATATTCAGAATTGCAAAAAGCTCAAAAGGAAATTGATGATAAAAAATCAGTTTTCATCGAACAAATGAATAATTCATCTCTTGCCGAAATTCAAGAAAATGACAGACTCCTTCAATTTGCCCTTAACACCGGAAAATCAGCCTTCCAAGAAAATTGCTCAGCCTGTCATGGCAGAGGCGCTCAAGGCGGCAAAGGCTATCCTAATCTAAATGATGATGATTGGTTATGGGGTGGAAAAATTAGCGATATTTATCAAACTCTTCTTTATGGTATCAGGGCTAATCATGAACAAACCCGTTTAAATCAAATGCCTTCTTTTGGATTAGACAAGGTTTTAAAACGAAGTGAAATCAACGACACTATAGAATATGTTTTGTCCTTATCAAATAAAGCCAATCATAACGCTAATGGCGAGGCTATATTTCAAGCCAATTGCGTAGCTTGTCATGGCAATGATGGCAAAGGTAATCAAGCCTTAGGAGCACCAAATTTAACCGATGCTATTTGGCTTTACGGCTCAAGTAAAGAAGAATTATTTTATACAATTTATTATGCTCGTGCCGGGGTAATGCCTTATTGGAAAGATCGCCTTGACGATTACACCATTAAAAGTCTGGCGATTTATGTTCACTCCTTAGGTGGCGGAAAATAATTTTTAACCAAATAACTAACAAAATATTTTTTTAAAGTTCAAGAGCTATTTATCGCTCAATGAACCTTCCAGCTATCAATATTTTTATAAATCACAACCAATTATTAAAGATTTAAAATACCAAATAATTTTAAATCAAAATAATCCTGTTAATAAAATTTTCCATAATTTTTTTAAATAAAATATATTTTCTTAATAGATTTTTAAAAATAAATTAATTATAATAATTATATTGATTCATAATTTATCAATTTAAAAAATATTTATATTTAATTATATTAAATATTTGTAGAAATATTTTTTTTAAGGTAATTTGTTTAATTATTATTAGTTTATGTTAAATAAAGATTGTCCAAATATATTCGATATTTTCCTTGATTCAATATTAGAGCCTTTAAAACATAAGGAGCAAATATCAAAAATATCACCTCAAAAACCAACAATCCATTCCCAGAGCTCTTCTCATCAGCAATATTTTCCGATAAATCCAAAACCCCCTCAAACAACCCCAGCTCAAAAACCTACACCTAGAAATGATGATTTTAATTTTTTAGAATGGCTTCTTTTTCCAAACCATCCACAAAGAAAAATACTTAAGACACCACCCAAACTAATAGAAGATCACGAATTCGAAAATCAAGAGCAAATAGAGCAAAAAAATATCAAAAAATTTTTAGATTTTTTTGAAGAAAAAATGAATAAGGATGAATTCAATAATTTTAAAAAAATATTTTTTCTTGGATTATTCTTCGAAACAAGATCAAGTTTTATAAATCAAGATAATATTAAAATTGAAAATGATGAAATTAAGAAATTTTTATATTATGTAAAAAGTTTTACAAGTGAATTTAATAGCGAATTTAATAAAACTGCTAGTAAATCAATTTATGGTTTAGAAATCTATACTACTGAAAAAAAACGAATTTTAACCGATTTTTGTGGAAACCTTGAACAATTTGATAATTTTAATAATAATAAGAAGGAGGAGGAGTTAAGAATTTTTCAAGGATTGCTGAATCCGCATATTGAGGACCATTTTTTTGGCAAAATTTTTCCAAAACTTGTGTTGGCGATTGTTTTAAAACTGGAAAGCCTATGGTTTTGGAAAGATCTGAAGCATTATTAAAACGTTATGTTGAATCTTTAAAAAAAATGAGTACGAGTAACCCAAATCATGAACTAATTTCAAGTTTTTTGGATAGTCAACAGGAAAGAGGTATTAAAGTTTTGTATAAAAGATTTAACTATTGCGATCGTAATAGTCAAATGCAAAATAATAATTCTCATATGATAGATCCAAGTTTAATTATCAAACCCAGTCAAGCAACCATCCTAACAAATACAAAAAGATACTCATCTCGTGATCTATTAGATACCGTAGTTTGTTAATATTATTAAAAACATTCAAAAATCCTTCAATTTTTTAAAAAAAATCAAACAAAATATTATTTTAACAACTTTTTAATTATGCCAAATTTTAGAAATTTAGATTATTAATTAAAAAAACTAACTATGGTAAATGTCAAGATTGCCAAATCTTGTGAATTCAGCATCAAAAAATAATTCTACGGTGCCAACTGGTCCATTTCTTTGCTTGGCAATAATAAATTCGGCTTTGTTGGCGACTTGTTGCATTTCACTTTTCCATTTTTGAAACTTATCGGCTTCGGCTTCTGGCGGTCGCATTCGCTCTTTGTAATAGCTATCACGATAAATAAAGGCTACCACATCGGCATCTTGCTCAATTGAACCCGACTCACGCAGGTCAGATAGTTGCGGTCTTTTATCTTCGCGTTGCTCTACCGCCCTTGATAATTGCGACAAAGCAATAACAGGAATATTAAATTCTTTGGCTATCGCCTTAAGTCCTTGAGTAATTTCCGAAACTTCTTGCACTCGATTATCTTGCGAACGAGCTGACGTACCGCGAATTAACTGCAAATAATCAATCAATAACAATCCAAGATTATTTTTGCGAAGCATTCTTCTAGCTCGAGTTCTTATTGCCGAAATTGATAAGGCGGGAGTATCATCAATAAAAAAAGGCATTTTGGCAATTTCTGCACTGCGAGTGGCTACCACTTCCCATTCATGCTCATTTAACTGTCCAGTTCTAAATTTTGTAGCATTAATGCTACATTCCATCGATAAAATCCTTGAAGCAAGCTGGTCAGAAGACATCTCAAGCGAAAAAAACCCAACCGCTTTCAAATTTTTTTTATCTTCCAAATCTGGATTTAATGCTTTGCAAGCATTTACCGCAATGTTAATAGCCACCGCGGTTTTGCCCATCGAAGGTCTGCCCGCTAAAATAAATAAATCAGATTGTTGAAGCCCGCTTAAAATTTTGTCTAAATCGACAAATCCAGTTGAAACTCCACTAATATGCTGGTCGCGTTTGCGGGCAAGCAATGCCTTATCCAAAGTTTCCTTTACCGAGTAAGAAATACTGCGAAAATCACCCTTGCCTACCGAACCTTTTTCAGCTAAATTGAATAATTCTGATTCTGCCGATTCAATTTGCTCGGTTGCCGAAATGGTATCATGTTCTTTAAAAGCCCTATTAACCACATCTTCGCCAATCATTACTAATTTTCTTTTCAATGCCAAGTCATAAATAATTTTTCCATAATCGACAATATCAACTATTCCCGAAGCAACTGCCATAAGGGCTGATAAATATTGAGCACCTCCAATTGCTTTAATCGACTCATCATTTTCAAAAAATTGTTTTAGAGTAATATTATTGGCAACAATATTAATTTTTTCGATATGATGAATTAATTGGGTATAAATTTTTTGATGGGCTGGCTCGTAAAAATGCTCGGGCAACAAAAATTCTAAAACTCTAGCGAGATATTCATTATTTAAAATAATGGTGCCAAGAACAGATTGCTCGGCTTCAACATTCGATAAATCGACACGATTGCCAAGATTATTATTGGAATTTTTGGTTTCGGATTTTGTCATCAATTTTATGAAAAATATAGTTTTTATTTCTTTAATTCTCTAAAAAAATTTGTTAAGTGCAAGAAATTAATTTAAAAAAATTTAAAATGTTTGGTTGCTTAATTTAGAAATTTATTTGATAATTTTGAAAATTATTATTAAAAAAAATTTTAACAAATCACTTTTATTTTATGAATTTTTTCAATTCAAATTTACAGCAGTCCGATAGTTTAGTTAACGAAATTATTCATCGTGAACTCTCAAGGCAAGCCAATCAAATCGAGTTAATTGCATCAGAAAATATTGTAAGTAAAGCCGTTCTTCAGGCTCAAGGTTCAATTTTTACCAATAAATATGCCGAAGGCTATCCACAAAAAAGATATTATGGCGGTTGCGAATTTTCCGATGAAATTGAGTGCCTAGCCATCTCCAGACTTTGCGAATTATTTGGAGCTAAATTTGCAAATGTCCAACCCCATTCTGGAGCAAGTGCTAATTTGGCAGTATATTTAGCCCTTCTTCAACCACATGATACAATCATGGGCATGTCTTTAGCATCTGGTGGCCACTTAACCCACGGTGCCATACGCACTATTTCTGGTATGTGGTTAAAATCAGTGCAATATGGCATTCGCCAAGAAGATGGCTTAATTGATTATGATCAAGCCCGAGCCTTAGCCAAAGAGCATCGTCCAAAATTAATTGTTGCTGGAATTTCATCTTATCCAAGAATTGTCGATTGGCAAAAATTCCGTGAAATTGCCGATGAAGTTGGTGCTTTGCTTATGGTTGATATGGCTCATATTGCTGGATTGGTTTGTGCGGGTGTTTATCCGTCACCAATTGGCATTGCCGATATCGTCACCTCGACAACTCACAAAACTTTACGCGGTCCAAGAGGCGGGGTGATTTTAACTAACAATGAGGAGTTGGCAAAAAAAATTAATTCCGCAGTTTTCCCTGGACTTCAAGGTGGTCCATTAATGCATGTTATTGCTGGCAAAGCGGTAGCATTTGGCGAAGCCTTAGAACCAGAATTTAAAATTTACGCCAAACAAATTGTCGCCAATGCTAAAATTTTGTCCGACACTTTAATTAAAAAAGGTTTAAAAATCACCACTGGTGGCACCGATTGCCATTTAATGGTAGCAGATTTAACACCACTTGAAACTATAACAGGTAAGGAAGCTGAACATGTCTTAGAAAGAGCTGGTTTAACTTGCAATAAAAATGCTATTCCAAATGATCCAAGAAGTCCGTTTATAACTTCAGGTCTGCGCTTTGGCACACCCGCAGGCACAACTCGTGGCTTCAAAGAAGCAGAATTTGCAAAAATTGGCGAAATGATTGGCGATGTTTTGGCTGGTTTTGTCAAAAACGGCGAAGAAGGAAATAAAAAACTTGAACTTGAGACCAAGGCGGAAGTTTTAAAATTATGTCAAAAATTTCCAATTTATCAATTTTAAAAATAAAATATGCCAAACTTTAAATTATATACTTCACCACTGTCACCTTATGGTCACCGAGTAGAAATGTGTTTACTCGAAAAAAATATTTCATTTGAAAGGATTTATGTTGACCTTGGCAATAAACCTGATTGGTTTATTCAATTATCTCCTCTTGGTAAAGCACCAATTTTACAAATTGAAAATCAAGTTTTATTCGACTCAATTGCCATTTGCGAATATCTTGAAGAGACTTTTAAAGAAGTAGCACTTCATCCAGTTGACCCGATTCAAAAAGCCATAAATCGTGGTTGGATGGATTTTAGCAATGGACTTGTTTCTTCGATATTTCAACTAGCTAGTACTCAAAATATAGAATCATTTGAAGCAAAAATATTAGAAATTAAAGATAAGATAAATCACTTTGATAATAATTTACCAACCACAAAATTTTTTAACGGCGATAATATTTCAATTATCGATATTTGTATGGTTTCGGCAATTATTCCGTTTACATTTATTGAATCAGAATTTGCAATAGATATTAACGATAATGAAGGAGTTTTTTTCGATTACTGCAATAATTTAATGAATATTGAAAATTTAAACAAAATTATTCCCGAAAATTACGAAGAGATTTTCAGAGGTTATCTAACCAAACGAAATTCTTACTTACTTCAATTAAAATCAAAAAATTCATAAATGACATATCCAAAATTAATAATCAAAGCCCATCATGAAAAGCGACTAATCGCGGGCAATCCATGGATATTCTCCAATGAAATTGAAAATTTTTCGACTCTTAAAAATTTAGAAAAAGGACAAATTGTTTTAGTTAAAATTCACAACAATCCAGAATTTGCCCTAGCCTATTTTAACCCTCATTCATTAATTGCAGGTCGAATTTTAACTCACAATATCCATCAAAAAATTGATGAGGGTTTTCTGGTAGAAAAAATTTCTCAAGCACAAAATCTTCGTCAAAAATTTTTCGATAAACCATTTTATCGCCTCGTAAATTCTGAGGGTGATTACTTACCGGGACTAGTAATTGACCGCTATGGTGATATTTTTATCACTCAAATTTCAACCGCTGGAATGGAAATTTTAAAACCACAAATTATTTTAGCCCTTCGCGAAATTTTTAAAAATTGTAAAATTATTTTTAGAAATAATTCAGAAATGCGTCACCTTGAAAAGCTTGAAAGTCTTGAGGAATTTGAATTTGTTGATGAAATTTCTAACGAAGATATTTTAATTGAAGAAAACGACATTGAATTTTTAGTAAATTTGAAAAATTGTCAAAAAACTGGCTGGTTTTATGACCAAAGAATTAATCGCGAATTTGTGCAAAAAATTGCCAAAGATGCCGATATTTTTGATGGATTTTGTTATAGCGGAGGATTTGGAGTCAATGCCATTAAGGCTCAAGCTCGAAGTGTAGTTTTTGCAGATAGTGGAATTGATGCTCTAAATCTTTCCAAAAAAAATGCCGAAATGGCAAAAAATAATTACAATAAAAATTGTGAAGTAGATTTTTTTCATGAAAAAATTTTTGATTTATTTGAAAAAAATCATCTTAACAATCGAGAATTTGACTTAATTTTGCTTGACCCACCTGCCTTTATCAAAAGCAAAAAAGATTTATTTTCTGGGCTTCGTGGCTATGAAAAATTAATTAGGCTTTCACTTAAATATCTCAAAAAAAATGGCTTCTTGATGCTAACTTCATGCTCGCATCATGCTAAAATTGACGACCTGATTCATTCTTGCCAAATTGCTTTTAATAAATCAAACAAAAATGCTACTTTGATTCGCACTTTTGGAGCAAGCTATGACCACCCCATTCACCCAGCTTTAAAAGAAAATGAATATTTAAAATCTTTAACTTTTTTCGTAAAATAATCATGAAAATACTTATTACAGGTGCTCTTGGGCAAATTGGTTCAGAATTATCAATGGCTTTAAAAAATATTTATGGTGAAAATAACATAATTTGTTCAGATTTGCATTCACAAAATATTTCACCCGAATATCAACCCTATGAAACCCTCAATATCCTTGATAAAGAGGCCTTAACGACAATTATTAAAAAACACAAAATTACCCATATTTATCACTTAGCTGCAATTTTATCCGCAACGGGTGAAAAAAATCCTCAACTATGTTTTGATGTTAATATCACTGGACTTTATAATATTTTAGAAGTGGCACGCCTTTGTCAAATTAAACAAATTATTTCTCCAAGTTCAATTGCGGTTTTTGGTCCAGAAACGCCAAGAGACAACACCCCTCAACAAACCATAATTATGCCCAAAACCATTTATGGCATTTCTAAGGCAAGCGGTGAGTTGCTTTGCGATTATTATGTAAGAAAATATCAAATGGATATTCGTGGCTTGCGCTATCCGGGATTAATCAGCCACAAAACTCCTCCCGGGGGTGGCACCACCGATTATGCGGTGGAAATTTTTTATGAAGCTATCAAAAAAAACAAGTACCAATGCTTCTTAAAACCCGACACCACCTTGCCAATGATGCAAATGGAAGATGCTATTCGTGGAACTATTGAACTGGCTAATTATGATTTTAATAAGCTAAAAAATTATTGTGATTTTAATTTTGCAGGAGTAAGTTTTTCTTGTGAAGAATTGGCAAATGAAATCAAAAAACACTTACCAGATTTTACGATTTCTTATCAACCAGATTTCCGTCAAAATATTGCTGATTCTTGGCCTAAATCTATTGATGATTCTCAGGCTAAACAACAATGGGGCTGGAAAGCCGAATATGATTTGGCTAAACTCACCAAACATATGTTAAGTAATTTGCAAAAAAAATTAGGGTGATTTTTGTCCTGCATTAGTCATAAATAAATTTTCTACACATTCCTTAATTTTAAATGATGGTGACGGTATCTTATTTTTAGAATCCCCATTCATTCCATAGTCTTTTAAATCAATATCGCTCAAAGATGTTTTATCATGAGAATGTTTTTTACACAAATCCTCGTAAGAAATAAAGTGTGTAAATGTTAAAGCCGATCCAAATCCAACCCCTCCCCCAAGTGTTGAAAAAACCGTAGCGTTTGCTAAGGTTGAAACTCCCAAGCCAATTCCTATTCCAGCTGAAATTAAAACACCATATGCCAAAGCCGAATCTGCGAATTTATATGTTTCAAGCTCATCTTTTTGTTCTTTGGATAATGGCATTATATTTTACTTTAAGTTGTTAACAATTTCTATAGCACCATAAGATATTATCCCTGTTGCTCCCGCTCTTTTAATGGCAATTAAACTTTCTAATAATAATTTATTAAAATCTAATTTTGAATATTTTGCTAAATATTTTAACATCGCATATTCCCCACTAACTTGATATCCAAAAATTGGCACCTGAAACTGCGAACTCACACGATAAATTATGTCTAAATAAAAACTTGCCGGCTTGATAATAAGCATATCGGCACCCTCATCTATATCTTGTTTACATTCAATAATGGCTTCGTCTCTTCTTCGAAAATCCATTTGATAATTTGATTTATCGTTATTTATTAAATTATGTTGTGAACCAACGGCAGAGCGGAACGGGCCATAAAGATTCGAGGCATATTTGGCGGAATATGACATAATACTCACTTCTTGGAACTTATGTTCATCAAGCGCTAGACGGATTGCCAAAACTCTGCCATCCATCATATCCGAAGGAGCCACAATATCGCAACCCGCATTGGCATAGTTCAAAGCTTGTTTACACAAAATTTCGACAGTTTCGTCATTTTTTACTACAAAATTTTTATCAATTAAGCCGTCATGGCCGTGCGAAGTAAAAGGATCAAGAGCAATATCACAAATAATTTGCATCTCTAGTAAATGTTGTTTGAGATAGCGAATAGTTTTGCACACCAAATTATTTGGATTTAGGGCTTCTTTGCCTAATTCGCATTTCAAATTTTTATCGATTACTGGAAAAATCATCACCGCTTTTATTCCCAAATCAAAGGCTTGCTTGGCTTGCTCAAGAGCCAAATCCAAAGAAAAACGATGAACATCAGGTAAATTATCGATTTGCTGTTTTTGATTTATTCCATCGACTACAAAAATTGGTAAAATCAAATTATTAGCATGAATTTTAACATCGGCAACCAAATCAAGAATGCTGTGATTTTTACGATTTCTACGAAGTCTAGTTAGTCCAAATGTTTCTTGATTTAAATGGGTCATAATTTATATTTATAAAATATTTTTTTTAAATTATATTACAAAAAAAACAATTATGCATCAAAAAAATTCTGTAAAAATTCGAAAATTTTACGGCATGCAAACCATCGATGAAAAATTAAGCCATCTTTTAAAACCGATATTTCAAGGCTCAAAAAAAGAATTTATCTTAATTAATAATTTAGTAAAAAATTGGCACGACATAATCGGAGCCAAATATGCCAAATTTTGTGAACCAAAATTAGTATCCATTAATTATAAAAACCAAGAATCAAAATTAACCATTGCAGTTTTTAACCCCGCAATTGGCTTTTACATTGATCAAAACCAGAATTTAATAATCGAAAGAATCGCTCGACTTTATGGCTTCAAAGCGGTAAGTAGAATCATCATCAAACAAGAACCAAAGCTGTTAGAAAGCCAAAAGCCAGAAAAAAAAATTAATGACCCCATTACCCAGGAAAAAATTACCAACACCATATCAAATATTGAAAACCCTGAACTCAAGGCGGTTTTAAACCAACTTGCCAATGATATTTTTGGTAAGAATTGAATATTTGATTTAAATTAAATTTCAGCTTTGAAATTTAAGATCTTAATTTTGCAAATAATTAAAAAAAACTTAACTGCATTTTTTTTGACTTAGTTTTTAAAAAAATATTTTGTCAATTAATTTGCATCTCTTGAAATTTTATGATTGCCATTAGCATTGATTTAAAGCGGTCTAATTGAATCTTCACTTTTTGTAGCTGTTATCGCTAGCGTAGAGTTCCATTTTGAATTACAAATAACTTTTGGAGGATGATAATTTTTTTGCTCTAAATTATATTTTGCAATTAATTGATTAAGAAAATTATCAGTATTACTTTGATTGGGTGTGGAGCTAAGAAAAATTTTAAGACAAGGAACCGATGTGCTTGGACCTTCTTTTCCACTTACCTGCAATGATTTTAAATGTAAATATTGCGATATTAAGGAGGCTGAATTAGGGTTTATTATTTCCAATTGCTTTAAATTTATTTTATCAGCATCTCCAATTTTTTTCAAAACTTCTGGAAAACTCTCAACCAATCTATCAAACATCGCTAATTGTATTTCCTCGGGAAATAAATTAATTTTAGAATTTTTTTTGTTTGGAAATACTAATTCAAAATCAAATTCGCATTTATTTTTCTTAAATTTAACCTTATATTCAAAATTACTTCCATGGTGACAAAATTTAAGTATAAATGCAGAATCATCTTCGTATTTTATTCTATTTATTATTGTATGCGATGTAACCATTTTCATATCTGCTTCACGATCTTCAGTAATTCGCAAAGATGTTCGGTGTTCATGTAATTTAATCTCGCCATCGAGATCTAAATCTTTTTTTAAATATTTTGAAAAAAATTCAAGCAAAAATGGCGATAAATATTTCTCACTTAAGGAAATTTCCTCGATATCATCTTCAACTTTAACAACCCTTTCTAATTTTTCACTTATTTGAATTTTTCTTTTAATTCTATCTAATTTTTTTAAATCTTCCACCTCTAGCATTAATCCATCTTTGATTAAATTCTCAATTAATTCAATTCTTTCTTTTATTTCATTAAATGTTAAGCCATAAGTTATTAACAAATCTGAATTTTTGGAGCTTTCTTTAAAAGATAATGGTGAATCCTTTGAATCAGTAGTTGAAGAATCTTGATCGTGACTTGAAAAAGCCTTTCTACCATCAATAATCGAAGATAAATTGCTTGAAGCTGGAGATCTTCTCATAGTATTTTAGAATTAATTATTACTTTAAATTAATAATTAATAATATTATAATTCACTGTCAATTTTCTCAGCCATTTTTAATTCATCTTTTAGTTTTTTGTTTTTTTATAAAGCAATTCTTTTTTAAATTATTTTGTTGGAATTATTAAAATTAGTTTTAAAATATATATTATAATAAATCTTAATATATTATTTATGACTTTCTCTGATTCACACAATTTACAACAAGAATTATCTTTATTAGCAAAATCACAACAAGCATTAACATTTGGCAAAATTATGTTAATTCTCAATGAACTATTTTACGGAGATGATGAAACCAAAATTGGGGCTGGAGGAGATTTTGAAACAATTTCTTCAGTTGCAGAAAAACGCCATAATTTTTCAGAAATTCTCCTAACATCAATGTATAATAGTTGGCTAAAAGAAAAAAAAGAGGTATTTAATTGTGTAGAATTTGGTGCAGGTTCCGGAGATTTAATGAAAGAAATTCATAAAATTGTACAAGAAAAAAAATCAAAATGCGATCCAGAATCAAATGAAGGAAAATTTTATAATTCCTTAAAATTTCATATTATGGATCTGCCTGAAATGATAGAAAAACAAAAAAGCGAGCTTCGGGGTTTAAATATCAAATTTTATGAGTTTAATGCTGCTTCAGATAAAAAAATCGAAGAAATTTTTGGCTCAAAAATTGATTTTGGTTTTAGTAATGAATTTTTTGATACTCAGGCTATTGATTTTCTTGAAGTCAAAAATATAGATGGGAAAAATACTTTCTTTTTAAATGCATATCAACTTGATAGTGATGGAAACTTAATTTCCATAAAAATCAAAATAAGCGATGAATTAAGTAGAAAAATACAAGCCATTTCAGGATTAGATGTTGACAATTGCGAACCTGATAAAACATATCCTTTACAATTGGGTTTTTTAAAGGCAATACATAATTTTAAGGAATCATGCGTGGATTCTATGCATTCAGATTATTTGTTAACTGAAGAAAATGACAGACTATATGGAAAACTTAAATTCTGTGGCTTAACTCTGAAGAAGCTAACTCCTGAAATTTTATCGACAGAGGTTGAATCTCAACCCCAAGCCCTTCAGCTAGTTGTTAATAGTACTACAACAGGTTTCGATGTCACATATGCCCCAATAGTTTATAAAGAACTTTATGAAAAATTTGGAAATTCCTGTGTTGTTGGTGGCTTTGGCCTCCATATTACCGAGCAATTTTTATTTATTGGAGAAAATGCCTTAGAAAAAGCCACAAAAATTTCTGAAAAACTTTTACCAAATCTAATGGTATTTGCATTACCATTAGATTATGAAGACAATCCTACTCTTCATGCCTGCCGAACTGGAGCAAAAATTAAAGATTTAGTTTTGCTTCCTCCACCAGAAAAACCAAATCCCAACCTTGGCAAATCAAAATTAGTACCTTTAGTAGATCCTCAAAAAAAAATGTAAACAATATATCTTGTAATTCATATAAATAGCACTTAAAAAAAATTCAAACCAAAATAAAGCCTAGGCTATTCATTTCTTATAAATTTTTTTAAAATAAATCTCAAAAATCATTTAAAAACCAAAATCGAAAGTCTGAATAATAATGTTTAAGGAAAATTAATTGAACTTATCGTGCAAAAAAATAAAAAGGTCAATAAGTAATTTTAAATTAAAAATGATAAAATTTTTTAAAAAAACCAGTGATCTACAAAAAAAATGAAGTTAAATATCAAAAATACTGGTATTTTTATAAGTTTTTTAACTAAAAAAATTAAAATAAATTTGATATTTTTATAATGATGGATTTATTTTGAGAATGATATGAGCTGTATTTTTTAAAACTCAGCATCTGTATAGAACAAAACATAATTAATCAAACAAACTGGATATTGATGAAGGAACGAAGGCGGAGACTGCATTAGTCTTGAACTCACCCTCATCTTGATTTTTATTTCGAATATATTCGTAGCGAATACTAAAAATTCCACCCCCCTCCTCGCCTGTTAATAAACCCTTAATCACCGAACCTAAAACCGGAACCTTTCCGAGGCCAAACAAGCTATTAACTAAATATCCAGGAACTATCATACCTTTTAATTGTATGGCATTGTCATCTAAATTAATAGTGCCCTTGGAGGTAATGCCAATTTTAAAATTATTGGCAATTAATGATTTTAAAATTAACTCATTTTCAATCAAAGAAAAATCGATTTTCATTGAACCAAAAGTGGTTTTTTCGCTTGAAAATATTTTATCTTTAACTTGCGAATATAAATTATTTTTTGCGAGTTTTTTTACCTTTTCATTTTCGTAAATTGTAATATCGGAACTTGATTTAATTGAGCCATCTAAAATTAATTTATCATTATTAATTTTTTGAGCTACCTCAATTTTAACATTACCATCGCCAATTAAATTTGATATTCCAAGCGCTTCAATTAATGTGCCAACATCAGCAATTTGACCAGATAAAATATATTCACTAGATTTATCTTTTTTTGGATTTTTGTTAATTTTTAAGAAAATATTTTTGATTTGATTTTTACCCTTATTATAACCTGCCGAGATAGTTCCTGATTGACAAATTCCTTTTTGACAAGATAAATTTAATAAAATATTATTATATTTTGTGCCTTTTTTTAGCTCTAAATTATTGAGATTAACATTAACATTTAATTTATTTCCTAGAATTTTTTGTAAAGAAAATTTTTTTGAAGAACTGATTTTATTTTTAAATATATTTTTTAAATTTAGATATTTACCCTTGATATCAAGGCTTGTAGATGAATTTGTGGGATTGTTATTATAGACAAAATCATAATTATTTTTACCAAAATTTTGATTTTTTAAATTAACTTTTAATATTTTTAGAGGATTATATTCTAGAGCAAATTCACCAAGAATTTTTGCATAATTTAAGCTTTTTTCATTATTACCCCTAGTTAAAACAACATTTTTAAAATTCAAAATTTTATCATTTTCTAAATCTAAATCAAAATTTAATATTCCATTTTCTTTAACAGTTTTTTCCAAAACTAACTCAGCAATATCAAGGCTTGCCTTGTCAAGATTAATCTGGGTTTTAAAAATATTTGACCCAAAATCCTTCTTCAAATCAACATAAATATCACCTTTGGCAAAATCATTTTTTAAACCAGAAATATTTGAATTTACCGATAAAAAAATATCTTTAAGAGCCAATTTATCCATTAAAGGAAGGTTAATTTCAAATGAACTTTTGGCATCACCATTTAAATAATTTTCTACCTCATTAGTAAAATCAGGATGGTTTGAAACATGTTTTAGGCCATCAAAGGCTTTGCCATCAAGATTGCCCTTAATTGTCAAAATATTTGTTGGCATATTAAAATCGGCAATTGAAATTTCAGCATTGCTAATTTTACTTTTTAAAACCTCACCATTTTTGACAAAAATCTTCATATCATTTTTTGAAAAAAAAGCTAAACCATTAATGTTGGAAATTTCAGGAAAGTTTTTATCGTAAGTAAGGTTAGTATTATTAAAATCAAATTGGGCATTTAAAGATTTTAACTCAGATTCATTAAGTTTTTGATCGATAATAAATTTAACAAAACCATCATTCATAATACCATTTTTAATGCTTTTTAAAACCCAATTTCGAATACCGTTTTGTGATAAATTAATTGGCCAAAATCTCTCAATCTCATTAATTAGAGCATTTTTTAGTCCAATATTAAATTCATATCTGAGTTCATCTTGTTTAAGTAGTGAAAGTTGAAGGGATAATTTTAGTTTTGGATTTGAAATTTCCGTTTGATTGGCTATTTTACTAACCAATTCAGTTTCAATATTATTAAAATTTAATATCTTATCGATGCTATTATATTCTCCATCGACAATTAACTGCTTGAAGTCAATTTTATCTTTAAAAAATTCTTGGAAATAAAAATTTCCTTTTTCGGATTGCACTTTAAACTTCAAATTATTGAAAGACTTATTTGGGTTTACAGTAAGATTTATTAAACCTGAAATATTGGTATCGATATTGTCAAGATCGTCAAAAATTGAATGAAATCCAACCAACGAGTTGGGCATAAAATTATAAATGTTGGCATCGCATTTTAAACCATCGATCTTAGATAATTTGCAATTTGAATCAAGTTTAAACTCAGATTTATTTCGTGATACAAAAATTAAGCTTTGAATAAAAATATCAAGGGTATCTTTGTTTAGTTTTGAGTTAATTTTAGCATTTTCAACAGTAATTTCACTTTGAATTTTTGAATTAAAAATTAATATTTTAGCATTTTCGATTTCAAAATTTTCAATCGGATTTTTATTTTTACGAAGTGATGATAAAAAATTTATTAAAGTCGATAATTGCTGGTTATCGGCAGAGTCTTTTGAGCTTTTGAATATTTCATTTAAACCATTTGGATTGTCAATAAAGATTTCTGGGCGAATAATCTTAACTTTAACCGGACTAAATCTAAGTCGCAATATTTCAAATATCGAAAATTCCCCCTCGACTCTTGGAATATTTAAATATTTGGTGTCATAAATTTTATTATTTTGATCATCAATCTTTGTATCTTGATAGGCTATAGAAATTTGATTAATGGCAACCTTGAAACTACCGTAATAAGTAAAATTTACTAATGTTTCATTGATTTTAATGGTATCTTGGTAATTTTCACTTAAATAATTTTGAACTTTTTTAGTGATATATTTTATTTCACGAGGTTTACTTGAAACCAAAACTAAAAAATAAAACAAAATCAAGCCAATAAAAACGGTCAAAGAAAAGGAAATTTTATAAAAAAAAGGTAATTTAATTTTAATTTTAGGAATTTTATTTATATTTAACGAGCGTTTATCGTCTTGACTATCATAGGGATTGTGATTTATTTTTTGCTGATAATTTTTATTTTTTTTGGAAAAAAATTGATATTTTTTCGCAAGGTTTTTTGATGGTCTCTTAAACATATCTTGTTAGCAAATCACGATTTTAAATATTTCAAGGTAAAATTTATAGTTTTTTTCTAAAAAATCTAGTGATTAATTCTATATTCTGGGATAATAATTACGGCAGTATTTTTCTTGTGATCAACCATCTCAAAGCGACAATTTTGACGATTTAATGCCTTAAAAATTTTTTCTTTATTAAGAAAGATATCATTATAATTTTTTACCGATTCATAGTTAAAAATTAACACAATTTGTTTCAAATGATCGAGCATTGCACTAATTCTAATTTTACTAGAAATTTCTGCTTTAGCTATATCAAATAAAATTAAGCCAAAAACTTCAATAAGGGTAATTTTGTCAATTTTAACAGAAGGAAGAAGGTGCATATTATGTGGGTTAGTCACCTCAATTTTCTTTACAAAATTCTCATCAACATTTTCTAAAAATTCGTTGATAAAATCACCAAGCTGAATAATTTCTTCCTCGGCTTTTAATTTAGAATCAATTAAATCGTGATCCAATGAATTATTAATTACCGCCCGCAAACTTATGGAATTTAAATAAATTTTCTTAATTTCTTCAAGATAAGAACGATGCGGTAGAGGACCATAAGGCTCATTTTTAAGATTTCCAGAAATTTCAATAATTACATCCAGATAATTAAATACATCTTTTGGAAGCATTACCGAAATTTGATTTTTTAAATTAGAAATTTGACCTTGATGTACATCATCAACTCGTTTAGAATTTTCAGTTTTTTCTTTGACTTTTGCGATTAGCAAATCAAAATCAATTGGCTTAACCAAATAATCATTAGCACTTAAATTTACACCCTTAATTACATTTTCTTTTTGTCCAAGCGCAGTTAAAAAGATAAATGGAATAGTAGAATTTTTCAATCCTGTAGTGTCGCGAACCATTTTAAGCAAACCAAAACCATCCAGCTTTGGCATCATAATATCAGAAATAATTAAATCGGGGCGATGCTCAATAAATAACTCATAACCGTGATAGCCATTTTCGGCTTCTATTACTTCGTAGCCTTCATCTCGCAATATATCGGAAATGTTGGTGCGAATGTCAATTTCATCTTCAACACATAATATTTTAATTTTTTTATCTGACATATTTTTTGGCTTAATTTTAAAAAAATGATTTATAAAAATAATTTAACCTATGCCATAGTAAAATCAATTATTTAATAAACAATAAAAGGTTGAATCTTGATGATTTTCATTTTGAGGCAAAAAATTATTAAGAATTTAAAATTTTAGAACCTTCAAAATTTTGTAAAATTTTCAACACCAATTCAGGCTCAATTTTTTGGATGGAATTAACTTTATTTTCAGTGGTCTCGCCAGCGATATTTGTATGATTTTCGTGATGATTTACAATTTGATTTTCGATAGAATTGGAGTTGTTTTGTTGTTCCAATTCCAGCAGAATATTTTTTAATTCTGGCAAAGCAATTAAATGACAAATTCTAACCATCAAAATTTCAAAAAACATTCGAGCTGGGTTCATCAAATTACTTTCAGCTTTAGCTTTAGAGAGTAATTGCCAAATTCGAAGCAAGCGTGATAAATCATTATTTTGAGCAAAATCTTGCAGTTTTTTTAATTGATTGGCAGAAAAACTATTATTATTAATATTGTTAATGGTTTTTAAAATTATCACATTATGTAGCAACTCCAGCAAATCCAATATCAACTGCGAAACATCGGAAGATGATTGATAAATTTTCAAAAAACTTTGTTGAGCTTTTGAGAAATCTCCATTGAGTAAATTTTCAAATAATTCCAACACCAAATTGCGGTCATTCATGCCAAGCATTTTTTCTACAATATCGCTAGTCAAAAGCTGTTGATGATTGTTGCTAGCCAAGGCTTGGTCAAGAAGAGATAAAGAATCACGAACCGAACCCTCGGAAATTTTTGCTATCAAATTTAAAGCCTGCTGATGCGCTTCAAAACCCTCTTTGGCGAGGATATTTTTTAAATGCAAAACAATCTCATTTTCATCAAGACGACGTAAGTCAAATTTTTGACAACGCGATAAAATGGTTTGCGGAACCTCACGAATTTCGGTGGTGGCAAAAATAAATTTAACATCGGCTGGGGGCTCTTCGATAGTTTTTAAAAAAGCATTAAACGCCGAGTCGCTCATCATATGAAATTCATCGATAATGTAAATTTTATAGCGGGCTTCAACTGGCTTATATGCAATTGATTCAATAATTTGCCTAACATCATTAACTCCAGTCTTACTTGCCGCATCAAGCTCTAAAACATCTTGATGATGAGAATTGCTGATGGCAACGCAGTTTTTGCAAAGACCACAAGCAATACCTTGATTTCGAGTTTCGTCATTTAAACAATTCAAAGTTTTAGCAATAATTCTGGCCGTAGTTGTTTTGCCAATACCGCGAATGCCATGCAATATATAGGCATGGTGCAGTCGATTATTTTTAATGGCATTAGTTAAGGTTTTAACCAAAACATCTTGCCCAACCAATTCATCAAAATTTTGCGGACGATATTTTCTGGCTAAAACTACATAAGATGATGACATTATTTATTTAGTAAATTTAAGTTGAAATATCTTATAGGAAAAGTTATGTAAAAAGTGGAAATGACCCGACCAAATAAGTTTTGGGATGCTTTCTTTCAAATCTGACCCGTTAAATTTATCAATCGCCCATTTCCACCAATAATTATTTTGGAATATTTTAAAAAATTAATCAACCTAGTTTTTTATTTAAATGAATTAATTGCCAAAATTTCTACCTCTGGACTTAATAAATTTTCTTTGATATTTTCTTTCTTGGTCAAATCGGTTGATAAATATTTTAAGGCCGAATCACAAAATATAGTTCCGATTACCCCTTTGAAATCGCTAGCCTCGAGCAATTTTAAAGCACCAATAAAATTTCCGCCCGTTGAAATTCCAACAGATAATCCCGCCTGATTAATTTTTTGCGCCATAATTATAGCATCGCAGTCATCAACGCTTACAATTGGTTTAAGTTGATTTAATTTTAAAATTTCTGGAATAAATTCATCAGAAATTCCTTGAATTCGGTGGGCACCGATTTTTTTACCACCAGTGCTTAAAGTTGGCGAATTTAAAGGCTCAAGCGGGTGACAATTTGTCTCAAGATTTTTATATTGGCAAAATTTTAAGAATCCCATTATGGTTCCACCAGTGCCAACTCCTGCCACAAAATGTGTGGGTTTTTTGGCGAAATTTTCCATTTGTGAAAAAAATTCAGGAGCGGTCGAGAGAAAATGAGCATTGACATTCTCAATATTGGTAAATTGTTGCGGACAAAAAACATCCTTGCATTTTAAAACTAAGTTGTTTGCATCTTCAATTGAACGAATAAATCCCCCCTCTTCTTTCGAAATCTTTACAACTTCAGCCCCATAAAGCTTGATAACATCATAGCGTTCTTTACTAAGCCAATCTGGCATTATAATTTTTACCTTATGACCTAAATGTGCTCCAAGCGCACTAAAAGCTATGCCTGTATTTCCACTAGTGGCCTCAATAATTAAATCACCCTCCTTGATTAAATTATGTTGATAAGAATATTTTAAAATATGTAAAGCAATCCGATCTTTGATGGATCCGCTATAATTTTGGGCTTCGTATTTACCGTAAATATTTAAAATTTTATTTTTATATTTAAAAACAACTTCAATCAGAGGGGTATTGCCAAAAAGGTAGGAGATTTCTTCGATTTTTTTAAGCTGCGTTTTTGACATTATATTTTAACAAAATTAGTTAATACTTCTTGATGGTTAGTTAAATAAAATTGATCTAATGAAATAATATTAGTTAATTTATAATTTGAGTCAATTAGAATTTTGGTATCTCGAGCAAGTGATTGGGGGTTGCAAGATATATATTGTAAGGATTTAACACTGGATTTTGCGATATTTAAAATTTGGGGCTCGGCACCATTTCTAGGTGGATTAATGATGATATTATCATAATTATTTAATTCTTTATAATTTAGTGGGTCACTATACAAGTCCCTCGTAAAAGCTGAAATTTTGGCATTTAATCCTAAATTTTTTGCATTAGTTTTTATGGCTTTAACCATATTTTCATTTCCTTCAAAACAACTTGAATGCTTAATTTGTGAAGCCAAAGCAAATGAATAAAGAGCGCAACCCGAATATAAATCTAAATTTTTTTTTACTGGTTGAATTGCTGAAATTTGTTTTTGTAAAAAATCTAAAATAATATTTAAACCCTCTTTTGATGGTTGAATAAAGGCTTCGCTCGGCATTTCGATTTTTAGACTATTAATTTCAATAAAATTTGGTTGTTGCAAAAATAATAAAAAAATTGCACCGTTAATTTTCAGTGAAACATTAACATTGTTTTCTTTAGCAAAATTGACAATTTTAATCTCATCTTCACTATTAAGCTTTTGAGAAACGCTTATTATTAAATCCAAAATATTATCAAAATTAGTGATATTTATTTGCGAAATTTTACCCCGCGGAAATTTATTTAAGAATTTTTGCATCACCACCAACAAATTGTTTATTTCTTGATTGGCAAAAATTATATTTTGGGTTGGAATAATTTTGTGTGTTTTTTCTTGAATAGTCCCAAGCTGATTATCGCTATTTACTGCCATATTAATTTTACGGCGAATATTGCCCTTAAGCCAGATATATTCGATGTCTACATCATATTTATCAAAATATTTCTTGATATTTGCAATTTTTAAATCTTGAAATTTTTTGACCTCATCATCACTATTTATTCTTGACATCTTTCATTTTTTTTAATTTAAAAACATTAACCATGATTTCTAAACTTCCAGAAAGATATGAGCTGAAAAAATAAACTAAAATTCCAATGAAAATGGTAAAAATTAAAGAAAAAATTTTGTTAAAATGGTTTATGAAAAATAAATAATTACCAATATATATAGTAAAACCCATTAGAATTGTCGGCAATACAATAATTAATAATTTTTTGCTGAAATCTTTTTGAAAATAAAAATATTGGCGTTTTATTGATATTTTAATTAGCATTAACAAATTTAAATAACTAGAAATAATTGAAGCCAAAATTATTCCAACAAAACCAAATTCTAAAATAAAAAAAATATAATTAAAAACAATATTATTAACTAAGCACAAAATGGCGATTTTCATGGGGGTTTTGGTGTTGCCTCGAGCAAAAAAAGCTGGCTCCATTACCTTAACCAAAACAAAAGAAGGCAAACCAAATGAATAAAACATCAAGGCTTTGGCGACTAAAACCGCCTCATTTTCACCAAAGGCACCCCTTTTAAACAGCACATCAATTATCGGATATGACAAAATTGTTAAAGCTAAAGTGGCAGGTAAAACCAATATCAAACCAGCCTCGATAGCAATATTTTGTAAATTATTAGCCTGTTCAAATTCCTGATTTTTTAGCCTTCTCGTTAAATTTGGCAATAGGGCAATGCCAATAGCAATACCAATCATGGCAAGCGGAAGTTGATTAATTCTGTCGGCATAATAAAGGTAAGAAATTGCTCCAAAAATAGCACTAGCAAAAATTGAATCAACCAACAAATTGATTTGCATTACATTGGCACCAAGAATTCCAGGTAATAATTTTTTAACGAATTTTTTGATTTCATAATTAAATTTTGGAATTTTTGGATAAACCAAATATCCTTGGCGATAAACACCATAACACAAAAATATAAATTGCAATAAGCCGGCAATCAAAACACCAAAAGACAAGGCATAACCATAATTGGGAAATTTTGCACCAAAGGCGATAATCATCAAAATTAAAGTTAAATTTAAAATGATAGGTGATGAAGCGGGAATGGCAAATTTGTTAAGAGAATTTAAAATTCCTGAAAATAACGATACTAGAGAAATAAAAATTAAGTAAAAAATAGTAATATGCGAAAAACTAATTAGAAGCCTTGATTTTTCTGGGTCATTAAAAAATCCTGGAAATAATAATTTCATAAAGAACGGCATAAAAATTTGCATAATTAACACAAAAATCAGTAAAAAATAAAGCAAAATTGAAAAAATATTGGCAACGAAAAACTTAACCTCATTTTGATTTTTAGAATCTTTGTGGTTAGAAATCTTTTCTATAAAAATTGGGACAAAAGCTGAATTGAAAGCACCTTCAGCAAATATTCTACGAAAAAAATTAGGTAAGCGAAATGCTCCAAAAAAAGCATCAGACAAAATACTAACTCCAACAAATTTGGCGATTAAAATATCTCGAATAAATCCTAAAATTCTAGAAATTGAAATAAAAAATGAGATGGTAAAAAATGATTTAAACATATTTAAACAACTTCAAGCTTAAAATCTTCGGCTATATTATAAGGAATAACCATAATTGGAGCCATAATTTTATTGCCAATTCTGCCGACAATTTTTGGTAAAACTACATTATCGGATTGCGACTTTTCGGATTTACCAAAAATTAATAATTTGCAATCATCAAAAATCTTAACTTCTTTGGTAATTTCTTCGACAATTTCACCCTCGCGAACACTCATTGTGGGAATGATATTATTGCTTGCACAAACATTATCAATCAGCTTCTTAAGATGTTTTTGCATTTGCAAATGTTTTTGTGTTGAAATGGCAACACTTCCGAAAAGCAAATTTTTATGCGAACCTTCAATTACTGCTAAAATATGCAATTTTGCTTGATTTTTTTTGGCAATTTTAATTGCCTGAAGTAAGATTTTTTCAGAATTATTTGATAAATCTAAGCAAATTATGATTGTTGACATATTTATTTTTTAACGAATTTTATAAAAAAATAATTTGTAATTAGGGCAACTAAAATCGCCAATAATACTGCAATTAAACCGTATAAAAAGGAGTGATCGCGAGAGAAACTGGTAATTTTAGAATTAATTCCAACCTGTTCTACAAAAATTGGAATTGATTGGTAGGACAAAATAGTTCCATTATTAATAAGATATATTTCTATGATATAAGTTCCAAGTAAAATATTTGATGGAAAATCTATCATGATTTTAAAAAGAGTTTCATCAAGAAAATTGATATTTTTTGGTTGCGATTCATAATATTTTTTTTCTTCCATCAACTCAACCATTTTCAAACGAAATTCATTGATTTTATTAGGAGATAACTTACTTGAAACATTAAATTTAATGTTGTTTTTTCCAAGCTCATATTCACTTAAACTATCTTCTATTAATTGTCCGTGATTAAATGTTGAAAATAAGCTGTAAAAACCAAGAGCATCCTTAAATTTTACTCTTTCACCATTATACCAAATGCCTAAAATATTTTCTTTTTTATTGATGATAAAATTTTTTTTTGGACCGCGAATAGTTATTACCACATTTCCGGCATCGCTCTTCGCCCCAAATAGCAAAATTTGCTCACCTTCAAATTCAGTATTAACCTTGATCTCGTTTGAGGATATTCCAGAAATTAGTGGAGCACACCACGAATTTTTGCCTAAAATTAAAAATAAAAATGTGAAAAAACTAAGCCAAAATTTCATTTCAAAATATCAAGTGAATAAATATTTTCAGGAGTTGTAAAAAGTTGTATCATCATTTTTATACAAATGGCAACCAACAAAAATGCTAAAAAGGTGCGAGTAGCTTGTGCATCAACACGATAGGCAACTCTAGAACCAATCTGTGCACCTATTGCCGAACTAATTATCATTAAAATTGCTAAAACAATATCAACATTATTGCCAGCAACTGCCTGCAAAAAAGTTGTGTTGCTAGCAATGAAAACAATTTGAAACAAGGAAGTTCCAACCACTAGATGCGACGGCATTTGCAAAATATATATCATCGCTGGAATCATTAAAAATCCGCCACCAATTCCCATCAAAGAAACCAAAATTCCAATGCCAAAACTAAGGATAATTGGTACTAAAATACTGATATAAATTTCCGATTTAGAAAAATATGTTTTTAATGGAAATTTTTCAGTCTTACGAATTAGCCATTCAAATTTGATTTTTTCATCATAGTGATGGTGCCAATCCATACCAAATTTTTTGTCGATAAAATTTCGAAAACTATCCGACAACATTGTTAAACTAATTGCCCCAAGAAAAATTACATAGGTGATGGCAATAACCAAATCAATTTGTCCAGCATTTTGCAATAATCGAAAAATTAAAACCCCAAGAGATGAACCAATAATACCGCCTATCGCCAGAAAAATTCCCATCTTAATATCGACATTACCCTTTTTAAAATGGGCAAGTAAGCCAGAAAATGAAGCTGAGATAATTTGGTTGGTTGAAGTGGCAACTGAAACTGCCGAAGGTACTCCTATGAAAATTAAAAATGGAGTGGCTAAAAAACCACCTCCAATTCCAAACATACCCGCTAAAAAACCAGTTATCAATCCTAGAAATAAAATTAGAAAAATATTAACTGGAATTTCGGCAATTGGTAAATAAATTTGCATTAACTATAAAATATTTATGTTATTGTCGTAGAAAAATAAGTTTGAAAAATATTGTTTTTCAGCAATTGAATCGGTAAAATCATCGATTTTTATCAGGGCTAAACCCTTTAAAACATTAGTTTTAAAACAATAAATTGTCGATAACACAATGCCTAATTCTTTAGGCTCAATTTTTGAATTTTCAAACGATTTCTTATCAAAAATTACTTGGTTTTTTAAATTACATAATATTAATCTTTCATCTTGAATTTGTAAAGAATTAAAATTGTTATTTTTTTCAATAATTTCTATCAATTCTTGATTAACATTGTTAATTTCAAATAAAAATATTTTTTTTCGAATTTGCCCACGATAGTGATTTCGAGCAGTAGTTTCTTGTCCAACATAACAACCTTTTTGGTAAGAAACTGCATTGATTGAGTCAAAATCATATTCGGCAATATATGATTTATCAGTGGTTAAATCATAAAATCCTTCGGGTAATTTTTGATAAATTCTTTTTTCGTGATATTTGATTAAAAGCGGTTTATCTGAGTAAAATATTTGGTTTTTTTCATCGTAAAGTCTGTAACCAAAGCCGTTAATTCTAGGGTCATCTTCACCAACCTCATTGGAAAAAAATATCTTAAAATCATCACGAATTTGAATTTCAACATTTGAACGCAATTTAAAAAAATTAAATTTTTTGGCAATATCATCAATATTTTGAACATGACAATCTAAGAAGTAACTATCTTTCTTTTTGAAAATAAAAAAATCCGCAAAAAATTTGCCATTTGCATTTAGATTAGCTGTATAAATCAGTCTTTTACTATCAAGCAAATTAATGTCATTAGTAATTAAACCTTGTAAAAATTTTTTGGCATCGACACCTGAAATTTGCAAAATTTTTCTATCATTTAACCAAATCATTTTTTTAAAATTAATTTTTTAATAAATTCTAATTTTTTAAAAAATAATAATCAAAAAAAATCTTGAAATTTCAATCTAATTCCTTATAAATAACCAATTAAAATCTAATATTTTTTTTAATGATAAAAAAATTATCTTCTTTAGCAATTTTATTTTTTTTAAACTCTTGTCTCTTAATTGAGCCTATGCCAAGAGATTGGAATTGGGGTATAAAACCTCGACCATTAACTGGAGTTAAAAATTTTCCATCAGCCAAAACTGAATATGGCAAAGGCTTTCGTGATGGCTGTTCTTCAGCTTTAAATGCGGTGTCGAAAGGTATGTCTTCAGATTTAGATCCACGTTTTGATTTTAAAAGAATGAATAAATCTTCAGATTATGGTGTTGGTTGGTTTGATGGACTTGAACAATGTACTTATATTGTAGATTGGGATGTACCATAAATTATGCTAAAAAGAATTTTTATTCTCACATTTTTATTTTTATTTTCTTGCAGAATGCCCGATAATTTTGGCTTTTATCAGCCAATTACTATGGATTTAAGAGTGCCAGATGGTCCACCTGAATTTAAAGCTGGTTGGCACGCAGGTTGCAAATCTGCCCTTGCCAATCGTAACTTCCAAAATTCCTTTGTTTATCAAGATAAATATGGTCCAAATTACGGTCAAGGCACCTTTCAACATGATTCAGCATTTCAAACGGGCTGGCGTGTTGCCTTCTTTGCTTGCGTAACACATGCTGCTAATTTTACGGCCTTCAACTCAATGCAACATATGCCACTTTCAAAATGAAACTTAATTTGATCTTTTCAATATTCACAATTATATTTTTTACCGCTTGCTCAACCAAATTGCAAAAAATACTTCCATCAATGGCTGATAAACAATTAGTTAACGAGACTAATTTAACATCGGAAGAATATCGTGCAGGCTGGAAAGATGGTTGTGAAGTTGGAATTTCTGGTGGAGCCAATACTTTTTATAAAATGTTTTATCGTAACACCAAAATTGACGGCTATCGAATGGCATATTCGACCAGCTACCGCGATGCTTGGGATAGTGCTTTCTGGTATTGTTTTCGCTATACTTACATTAGGCAAAAATCGTCAATTTTCGGTTCAATATTTAAAGGATTTCGCTAATGAAAAAATTTTTTTTGGTAATTTTTTTTAGCTTAAATATTTTTTCTTGCAAATGGCTATCTGATGCTGGAAGTCCATTTTATTCTATGACCAGATTTAAAGTGCCACCAGGAACACCCGCCTTTCAAAAAGGCTATAGCGATGGCTGTGAAACCGTAACATATGCTCGTGGCAATCCATTTTATAAAACCATTTACAAGGGTTATCGTTACGATCCCAAAATGATCGGTAATTCCGAATATAAATTCGGCCATTCCAGAGGTATTGCCTTTTGTTTTATGCAAGTAGTTGGTAACCCACAAAGCTCATTTGATAATTATTTAAATTATTACGACCCAACTATGATGGCACAAGATTGGAACACGGTTGGCGATGGTTTGTTTGACGGTGGAGTTTTTAGCCAAAGCGTAACTACCCCGGGAAATGGGATTGATGGTATTTTCGACGTATTGCAAAAAGGTGGAGGTGGAACTACTGGTTCAGCATTTTCTAGCAACCCTTTTTGGGCAGGTGGTTCAGTTGGGCAATTTTTTGGTCAAGGCTATTCAGGTTCGTATTATGGGCAATAAAATTTTAACATTTTTAACTTTAATTTTTTTATCATCTTGCACCCCTTATTGGTATAAACCTTTTGGTTTTATTTTTCGACACGCCCCAAAAGAAGGCTCTCCCGGCTTTCGTTTAGGTTGGATTCACGGTTGCGAATCTGGTCTTGGCACACAATTTGGTGGAGCTATTTATCAATCCTTTTATACTTGGAAACGCGATCCAGATATTACCTCTTCAAATCCAGATTATGCCAAAATCCGTCGTCGCTACAAAAAAGAATTAAAAGATGTGAATTGGAACGATATTCGCGATATTAAAAAGAATTTTAGCGATTATAATACCATTTTTTGGGGCGGACATTATTTTTGTCGGCAATCAATTATTGGAACCCTTAAGGCTGCTGATATGGCTCCTCCAGTTGCTGATGAAGAACGCTATAATCCAATGGCACACAGCCTTGGCAATATATTTAAAATGACTTCTATTGGCGACACCAGAATTGGCACTGGTCTTTGGTAAAATTAAAGCGATTTGATAATTAAGTCGACAATAAAATCCTCGCCCAAATTGCCTTTAATGCGCATTTTGGCAATATCATCTTGCTCGATAAATTCATCTTTCATAAATAATGAACGAAATTTACATTTGCCATCATCAAGAGTGCTAGAATTATGTAAAAAATTGCCAACCAAACTACCAAAACCGCCAATTGCCCCCTCTTCAATGGTAATAAATAATTGGTGAGTTTTGACTAAATTTAGAACCAACTCTTCATCAAAAGGCTTGGCAAATCTAGCATCAACAATAGTTATTTCTAAATTATGTTGTTGTTTCAAAATTTTACTGGCTTCAATAACATTTTCTAGGATAGTGCCAAGAGCCATAACCGCAACTTTTGAGCCATTTTGTAAAATTTTTGCCTTGCCGATTTGAAGAATTTCATGATCGTTATAATTTATTTCGCAATCGGCTTCAGCCCTTGGAAAACGAAAGGCACTTGGTTTATCATTTATTTGATTCGCTGTATTAATTGCCTTAATAAGCTCCTGCCCGCTCGATGGTGCCATTATTACAAAATTTGGCAAGTTAATCAAATATGCCAAATCGAATGAACCTGCATGAGTTGGACCATCAGATCCAACATAACCGGCTCGGTCAATAGCGAATCTAACTGGCAAGGATTGAATGGCAACATCATGCACCACTTGATCATAAGCTCTTTGCAAAAAAGTAGAATAAATTGCACAAAATGGTTTCATATTTTCGCAGGCAAGGCCAGCGCTAAAAGTTACGGCATGTTGCTCGGCAATACCAACATCAAATAATTTATTTGGAAGTTCACTTGCAAAAATATCAAGCCCAGTTCCAGTGGGCATTGCGGCGGTGATTGCCAAAATCTTCTCATCTTTTTTAGCTAAATTCAACAAATGTTTGCCAAAAATTTTTGAGAAAGTCGGGAATTGCGAAGATTTTTTTTGCTGAACCCCAGTTTCTAAATCAAAAGACGAAACCGCATGCAAGCAATCGTTACTTTTAATTTTTTCATTTAATCCCCTGCCTTTTTCAGTAATGCAATGAATTAAAATTGGGTCAGATGATTTGTCATCACGAATATTTTGTAAAATCTTAACCAAAACTTCCAGATTGTGACCATCAATTGGTCCGATATAAAAAAAGCCAAGCTCCTCAAAAATATTGCCACCCATCCACCATTCTTTGATGGATTTTTCGAATTTGCGTGGATATTTGCCGACTTGGTGCGGAAGTTTTTCAATGAATTTTTTTGAAAGATCGCGAATTTTTAAATATGATTTTGAAGAAACAATCCGCGATAAATAATGCGACATCGCTCCAGTTGGTGGAGCAATCGACATATCATTGTCGTTTAAAATCACAATTAGCCGATTATCTTTAAAATATTCGGCTTCCAAGGCGCCAGCATTGTTCATCGCCTCAAATGCCATACCTGCCGACATTGCACCATCTCCAATTACCGCAATTACATGCGATTTTTCTTGCTTAAATTTTTTGGCAACAGAAATGCCAAGACCCGCGGAAATTGAAGTAGAACTATGCCCTGCACCAAATGGGTCATATTCGCTTTCCGCTCTTTTAGTAAAACCAGAAATGCCATTGGCTTTTCTTATGGTGTGCATCAAAGATTTGCGACCAGTTAAAATTTTATGCGGATAGGCTTGGTGGCCAACATCCCAAATTAATTTGTCGTGAGGGGTATCGAAAACATAATGCAAAGCGCAGGTTATTTCAACAACCCCAAGACCCGCTCCTAAATGCCCGCCAGTTTTGGCAACTGATTTTATGGTTTCGTTGCGCAATTCATCAGCGATTTTATTGAGTGAGTCAAGAGAATATTTTTTTAAATCACTTGGAAAATTAATTTGATCAAGCAAACAACTCTCAACATTTTCAGGTTTATTCATCAAAATAAAATTTAAATTAATTTATAGCTTTTGAAATTTTTATAAATTAATTTTAGTAAAGTTAAGTTAAAATCTCAATTAAAAATCTTTATTTAATGTTAAAAACATTTTTAAGTTTATTATTTTTGCAACCAACCAAATTTTTATATTTGAGTTTTTTTTGCTTTGCTAGTGCGATTGGAATTAATTTAGTCACCTTCCCTACCCTGCTTAAATCCAACAAAATCAACCCTTCGCAAATTGGACTTGCTTTTGGCGTAGAAATATTGGGCGTTGCCATTATGTCATTTTTCTTAAGCAAATTAGCTGGAAAAATTGGTATTATTAAATCCATTAAATATGCTGCAATTATATATAGTTCAATAATTCTTATCAGTTTTTTTTACTATAATTATTTTTGGTGGCTATTTTTAGTATTTATTTTAGGATGCTGTTGGTTAATAATGGCAATTACTCGAATTTCATGGCTTAATAATATGGTTTCAACCGAAGATCGTGGAGTTGCCCTTGGCATTTTTAGTGCCCTGATTTCTCTTGGAGTAGCTTTTGGCCCTGTGGTTGTTAAAATTTTTGGAGCTTCAAGCTATTGGTCATTTTTAACTTCAGCAACTTTGGTTCTAATGGCGTTTTTATGTATCATACCACTAAAAAAACATCTAAATTTTCATATCAACTCGCAACGAATTTCCCTAAAAGAATTTTACAAAAAAAATCCAAATAATTTTTGGAGTCGATTTTTTCTAGACTTTACAACCTATGTAATCGTTTCATTATCCGTGGTATTTGGCATATCAATTGGTTTTAGCCCTGAATTATCTGGCTTATTCATAACCGCCTATATGGCTAGTGGATTTTTTGACATAATTGTTGGCTTTATTTTAAAAAAAGTTTCTGCCAAAAAGCTTATTAATATTGGGTTTTTGGGCTGTTTATATTGCTTCTTATTGGTGAGTTTATATCAAAAATCTTACCCATTTTTGATATTGTTATTTTTTATTTTCGGACTTTTCATTGCTTGCATTTATGTTTCGGTTTTCAAAATGATGAATGACGATTACCCCCCTCAAGAATTAGTTTCTGCGAATGCCACATTTCAACTTGTTGGCACTTGTGGCTCAATATTTGGAACCATCATCGGTGGCTTGATGATAGAATATTTCGGCGCTCAAGGCTTTCCAATTATAATTTGTTTTGGAGCATTGTTTTACTTAACTTTTTTAGTAATTTATGAAAAAACCAAAAAACAAAATTAGGCTAGGAGTAAATATCGACCATATTGCAACTATTCGCAATGCTCGCGGAGGAATTCATCCTGACCCAGTTTTGGGGGCAATTTTGGCACAAAAAAGCGGTGCCGATGGCATTACCATTCATTTGCGTGAGGACCGAAGACATATTCGTGATGAAGATTTGGTTCGCTTAAAAAAACATATCAAAATACCGATAAATTTAGAAATGGCCCCAACCGTTGAAATGATGAATATTGCCATTAAAACTAAGCCCAATGCGGTTTGCATAGTTCCTGAAAAAAGGCAAGAGGTAACAACCGAAGGCGGTTTGGATTTAATTAAAAATTTTAGCAATTTGCAAAAAATTATCACTAAAATTAAATCACAAAATATTCGCATTTCGCTTTTTATCAATGCCGATTTTAAGCAAATTGATTATGCCAAAAAATTAAATGCTGACATCATCGAAATTCACACTGGAGAATTTTGTCATCTCAAGGGCAAAGCACAAAAGGCGGAGTTGAAAAAAATTGCCAGTGCGGTTGAATATGCCACCAAGCTTGGTATTGAATGTCATGCTGGTCATGGCTTAAATTATGAAACCACCGCCATGATTGCCAAAATTCCTAATATTATCGAACTTAATATTGGGCATTTTATTATCGGCGAAGCAATATTTGAAGGGCTCGCTAATGTTATCAAAAAAATGCGAAAAATTTTGTAAATTCTACTTTTAAAAAAGAATTTTGGAATTTATAATAATTAAAATTATTTAGAATTAACCTTCTAAACTTTTAATTTAAATTGTTATATTTAGTGGAGATATATCAGTAAAAAAACTAAATAATATTTAATTTTTTATGGACAAAACTATCTCTGGAATATCTTTATTTTCAAATGTTGGAATTGATGAATTCTATTTAAAAGATGCTGGAATTAAAATCAAAATTGCCAATGAAATCGAACCACAAAGAGCTAAATTTTATTCTGATATTTACACAAATGTTAAAATGTTATGTGGAGATATTAATGACGAAAATATTTTTAATTCGCTAATAAAATATTATAAGGAATTTAATTGTGAATTCTTGATTGCAACTCCACCTTGTCAAGGAATGAGTGTGGCAGGAAAAATGGATAAGGATGACCCAAGAAATACTTTAATTAAAAAAGTAATCGATTTAATTAAAATTGTCGAACCAAAAAATATTTTAATCGAAAATGTTCCCCAAATTTTTAATTTTTCAATTAAAATTAAAAACGAAACTGTAAACATTTTTGATTATATTAAAAATGAACTCTTGCCTCTTGGCTATTTTATTAATGCTGGAGTCCTTGACTCTGCGGATTACAATACTCCGCAATTTAGAAAAAGAGCAATTTTTTTAATTTCTAAAATTGAAAAATGGAACTTTCCAGAAAAGCAAAAGCATATTACAGTTCGAGAGGCAATTTCAGATTTGCCAAGCCTTGAAAGCGGAGAAATATCAAAAATTAAACATCATTATGCCAAGAAACACAATCCTAATCATATTTTGTGGATGAAAAATACACCAACTGGCAAAACTGCATTAGAAAATACTAAATTTTACCCAAATAAAGAAGGTAGAAAAATTAAGGGCTTTGCAACAACTTACAAAAGAATTGATTGGGATAGGCCAGCTCCTACTATAACAATGTGCAATGGCTCAATATCTTCTCAAAATAATGTTCACCCGGGAAGAAAACAAAAAGATTCAACCTATTCCGATGCTAGAGTTTTAACAATACTTGAATTATTAAGGTTAACGGGTCTTCCAGATGATTACCCAATTCCAATTTGGGCAAGCGATAATTTAATTAGAAAAGTTATTGGTGAAGCATTTCCTCCAAAGTTTTGCCTAGAAATTTTAAAAAAAATGCCGAAAAATGACAAATAATTTCAGATGGCAAGTTCCTGGAAATGCCAATCCATTTAGTGAAAAACTTGAAAATTGGAAAATTGATGATGTATCAAAACGTTCAATTGGTACATTTGATTTTATTAATAAATTCAATCCAACCAAAGAAGATATCAATAATGAGCTTAAAAATTTTCTATTAAGAAATTATAATCTTGAAATCAATAAATCCGAAGTTCATCATTTTTATAGACCATTTGAATTTATTGGTTTGGTTATTTCCATTAACAACAGATTTTACCTTTCAGTTGACGGAATTAATTTTTTAAATAATGTTTTGAATGAAAATTATGAAAAAGCATATCAATCATATTTAATTCAATTATTAAAAACCAAATACCCAAATTCAGCTACAAAAAATATCAAGCTTCAATTATTTCCATATAGAATATTATTTAAACTTCTACTTGATAAACAAAGAATTCATAAGGATGATTTTATTAATAAAATTCCCTACATAAAAAATTTTGCAGATATTAAAAATTACAATTATATAAGAGGAGATAATTATCAAAAACTTAACAGTTGGACAATAAGCTATTTAAAAAAATGGGAAATTTTGTGTGAAGTTGATAATGAATATTTATCACTGAATAAAGAAAAGTTTCCAATAATAAATGAAATATTAGCCGAAATACCTTATGAGCTTATGTTTTATGAAGAAGATAACTATTACTACAAAAAAAATATTCGTCAAAATATTGCCAGAAACTATGAATTAACCAAAAAAATAATTGAAAAAAGTGAATATAAATGTTTTTTTGATCACAACCATCTAACATTTCCAACGGATAATTTAACAAATTATCTTGAAGGTCATCACATAATTCCCATTTCAAATATTGATAGTTTTGATTTTGATTTGGATGTTGAAAATAATATTATTGCAGTTTGCCCTAATTGTCATAGAAAAATCCATCTTGCGCAAAATCACATAAAATATGAAATGATAGAAAAAATATTCAATGAAACTCAAATCAAAACTTTAGATATAAGTAAGCAAAATCTGTTAAATCTATATCTTAAAGTTTAATTTTATAAAAAAGCAAATACAATAAAATCAATCAAATCTTATGTTCGTGATTGTGATGATGCGAGTAAAAACCAATTTCTTCAGTAATTAATTTTTTTGGATTTTCGTCATTTTCACCAAGAGTTTCTTTGGTTTTAATATCGAAATTTTTAGCTTTATGATCGCAAATATTTGTTTGCAATTCGGCAAAATTATTTCCAAAAATATTCAAATATTCGGGGTGAACACTAATTTCTTCAGGCTTACCAGAGCAACAAATATGCTGATTTATACAATAAATCATATCGCTTTTTTTCATCACCAAATGCAAATCGTGAGAAATTAAAATTATTGCACATTTATTTTTTACACGAATTTCATTGATAATTTTATAAAATTCTCCGATTGCTGAAATATCCATAAATTGAGTTGGTTCATCAAGCACCAAAACATCTTTAAAGCCACAAATTGCCTGCAAGAACAGAATTTTTTGCAATTGACCACCCGAAATTTGATGAATTTGTTTATGTAAAATATTTTCAATATTTAGCCTTTTGCACCATTCAAAAAATTCAGAATTTTTTTGAAAATCTGGAGCAAAAATTTTGATAAAATTTATAACATCAATTGGAATGGTTTTTTCAATTTCAATTTTTTGAGGAACATAGCCGATTTGTAAGTTTTTTGCTACCAACATTTCGCCTGACGAAGGAGATATGGAGCCAATCATAATCTTGGCTAATGTGGTTTTACCGCCGCCATTTATTCCAATAAAAGTAGTTATAGTTGATGGCTCAATTTTTAACGAAATATCTTTTAAAATATAATCCGCATTAGCATTATTTGTCGAAACTTTATAGCTGATATTTTTTAAAGAAATTAAACTCATTATAATAAAAATTATTTGGCAATCTTTTTAATTTAAATTATAAAAAAAATAATGCAATTTATTTATCTTTGAGGCGAAGTAATTTCTGGCATAATTGGTGCTACGGGTGCAGTATTTGAAGTAGATGAAATGGCTGAAGAAGGAGAAGTTGATGTATTTTGAGTTGATGGATTTACCGATGAAGAATTAGATGAAGTTATTTGATTTGATGTAGAATTGCTATTTTTATTTTTAGCTTGCAACACTTCATTATTTTTTCTGTTTAACTCTTCGATTTCTTTTATCACACTGCGCTCTTTATTAACTTTATAGCGATTACGCGACTCTTCATCGCGTTTTTTTAAGCGCTCTTCACGCAGCTTCCTTTGCTCTTCGCGCCATTCATTTAATTTTGCTAAACGCTCTTGGTTAGAAGCATTTTGACTTTGCGAATTTCCTTCAGAACTTCTTTGAGATTCAATATTTTGCTTTTCCAATTCATTTTTTACCTGATCAAGTTCTTCAGTATATTTTTTATAAACCACTTCCGCATCTTCTGAACTAGTTTCTATATCATCTAAACCTTCAGAATTGTCTTGTTGCAAATTTTCAGCTTGTAGCTTTGGGGGCAATAATTTTTTCTTTGGAACCATTCTAATTTCAATGGCATTATCACTTTTTTGTAAATTAGTTTCATAACTTTTGCCTAAATCAGCGGTTTGAGACATTGCATTATTATTTATTATTAATACAACGATAAAGTTTAGAATGATAATTTTAGATTTTAACACAAAATGTTTCGACATAATTTAAAATAATTTGTGCTAATTTTTTAAATTTAATCGAATTTAAATGAAATATTTTTTTTAATTTTTTTTTAAAAAAAAATAATTTTGTTTATTTTTGGCGTGCATTTTTTAATAACAAAAAATCCGCTAAAACACATGCCATCATTGCCTCGCCAACTGGAACTGCTCTAATTCCAACACAAGGATCATGTCGACCTTTAGTGATTATTTCGCAATTATTGCCATTAATGTCGATAGTTTTACGAGGAATTAAAATTGAACTGGTTGGCTTGACTGCAAATCTAACGACAATATCTTGACCCGAAGAAATTCCGCCTATCATTCCACCAGAGTGATTTGCTGAAAATTTAATCTTTCCATTATGATTAAACATTTCATCAGCAACTTCAGAGCCTCGCATTGAAGCACTTTCCAGACCCATACCAATTTCCACCGATTTTACTGCATTAATCGACATCATGGCGCTAGCCAATCTTGCATCAAGCTTGTCATAAATTGGCTCACCAAGACCAACTGGAACATTTTTAGCAACAATTTCAATTACTGCTCCAACGGAATCTCCCTGCTTTCTAATATCCAATAAATAATCACTCATTTTGCTAAGAACATTAGAATCTGGACAAAATAAATCATTTTTCTCAATTTCAGCAAAATCAATATTGTCGCGATTTATTTTTTGTTCCCCAATCTGATAGATATAGCCATAAATTTCGATATTTTCCTTGGCAATAATTTTGCGAGCAATTGCTCCGCTTGCAACTCGCATCGCAGTTTCACGCGCCGAAGACCTGCCTCCACCTCGATAATCTCTTATGCCATATTTTTGAAAATAAGTATAGTCGGCATGAGATGGACGAAATTTATCTTTAATATCGCCATAATCATGGGATTTTTGGTCTTGATTATGAATAATTAAAGCAATTGGAGTTCCTGTGGTTTTGCCCTCAAAGACTCCAGACAAAATCTGCACTTGATCAGGCTCGTTTCTTTGTGTAGTGAATTTAGATTGCCCTGGCCTTCTTTTATCTAAATATTTTTGAATGTCATTTTCAGATAAATCAATCAAGGATGGACAGCCATCTACAATGCATCCGATTGCTGTTCCATGACTTTCACCAAAGGTGGTAAAAGAAAATATTTTGCCAAATTTATTCATAGGTTGTTAAAATTAAAATAGGATTTTTAGAAAAAATTAAATGATTGCCATTTTCAAGAATCTTTAGCTCTCCTGCACTAATTTTTAAATCATTGGATTCAGCAAAAACTTCGGTCATAATCACCTGCTCATTATTGTAATTTTTAGCATTTTTGGCGGTAATTTTATATATTTTGCCATCATCATTTTTGATTTTGATATTTGGATTTATCATAATTTTTTCGGCCAAAAATTTTTCGCGGCCACTCTTAATTTGATTGACAATCCGAATAGTTTTTTTCTCTTTAAAAAAATTTGAAGCATAAAAAATTAATGCAAAGAAAATGAATGAATAACAAAAAATTGTTAAAACTTTTTGCAATTTTTTAGAATTTTTAACATTTAAAATAATTTGTTGCTCTTTGGAGATTTTAATGTTTTTGAGTTTTGAAGAATTCGATTTTTTAAGCATTATTTACATATTTTTCAATTGATACACTACAAGCTTGAACTTCTGGAAAAATATTAAGTTTATCGATTTCTACCTTAGCGTAAGTAATGTATTTTTGAGCACAAATCATTTGCAAAATATCATTGGCAAGGGTTTCAATTAACTGATATTTTTTACTGTTAGCAATTTTTTTTACATTATTATATACCACTTCGTAATCAATAGTCTGCGATATATCTTCTGAAACTAAAGCCAATTCATTTGAGGTTTGCATTTCAATATTAATTAACAATTTTCTAGGAAAATTTTTTTCCCAATCGTAAATTCCAATATTGCAAGTGAGTTCAAAATTTTTTAATTTTACTTTCATGGATTTGAATTTTTTTTAAAAAAAACTTGCAACAAACAACAAATAAATTAAAAATTAATTCATAAAAATTTTGTTACTAAATTCTACTTTTTTCAAATATTAATGGCTAAAATTATAAAAATAAATTCTTTTCATAAAAAACTTTATCAATTTAAAAAAAATAAAATGTTGTTTTTATCAATAATTATAGGCTTTATTGTTAGTATTTTACTTTGGAAATACTTAGTTGAAAACATTGCAACCTATGATGTTAAAATTCCTGAATCAAACAACATAACCTTCAATGACAAGGCTCCAAACCCTCTAAATATCAATAGTTTTGCTTCTAAATTTGAACAATATGACGATAAACCAATTTTACTTTATATTTATACAACTTGGTGCAAAATTTGTGTAAAAAATTTTATCAATATCAATGAAATTGCCAGAGAATTTCAAAATACCGAGCTTAAGGTTTTGGCAATTGCCATTGACCGGGATTTAACCGATGAAGCAATTCTTGAACATTTCAAAGAATTAGGATCCACCTATTTTGAAATCAATTATTTAAGCTCAAAAGAGGGTTTTATGGATTTTTTAAAACAAAAAAAAATAAAATATAGCGGTCATATTCCTTTTACCTTACTTTTAAATCGCGATGGCGAAGTTATAACCAAATATATGGGTTTAAAAAATATCAATTATTTACGCAATAAAATCATTAAAGAACTTTATCCAAATTAATGACAAATTTTAAACCCAAAATCAATATTAAAATTTTTGATACTCTAAAAAATTCTTTGCAAGAATTAAAAACTATTGAAAAAGATATTTTAAAAATGTATGTTTGTGGACCAACAGTCTATGACCGCCCCCACCTAGGAAATGCTCGTTCGATTGTGGTTTATGATTTATTTTATCGATTTTTTAAAGAGGTTTTTAAAGAGGTAATTTTTGTTCGCAATATCACTGATGTTGATGATAAAATTAATGCTTCGGCACTAGAAAAAAAAATTAGCATTCAAAATTTAACTTCGCAAATAATTGAATATTTTAACGATGATATTTCTGCTTTAAAAGTTTTAAAACCAACATTTGAACCAAAAGTAACCGAAAATATTGCCGAAATTATTTCTATTATTGAGAAATTACTTATTAATAAAAACGCTTATATCGCTGACAATCATGTGCTTTTTGATGTAAGTTCATATCAAAATTATGGTGAATTATCAAATCGTAAAATTGACGAATTAATTTCTGGTGCTCGTATTGAAATTGCCGACTATAAAAAAACCCCGTTAGATTTTGTGTTGTGGAAGCCAGCTAATATCGGAGACGATCCATCATCAATTTTTGAAAGCCCTTGGGGCAAGGGGCGTCCAGGTTGGCATATAGAATGTTCAGCAATGAGTCATAAATATTTGGGTGAAAATTTTGATATTCACGGCGGAGGTGCTGATTTACAATTTCCTCATCATGAAAATGAAATTGCCCAAAGCAAATGCGCCTTTCACGGTTCAAATTATGCCAATTATTGGGTTCATAATGGTTTTTTGACAGTTAATGGCGAGAAAATGAGTAAATCATTAAAAAATTTTATTACGGTTAAAGATTTGCTCGACAAAAAAATTAATGGGTGCGTAATTCGACTAATGTTATTGTCTTCACATTATCGCAAACCCTTCGATTTTAATGAAAAAATATTAAATGATTGTCAAAAGATTTTTAACAAATTCCATGAAATTATCGCCAATGAAAGTGAAGTTTTTATTGAGGAATCAATTAATATTAATCCTTGCGAAATAGTGTTAGAATTTCTTGCCGACGATCTAAATGTTGCTGGAGTAATCGCTTATTTACATGATTTATTAAAAAAATTCAAAAGCACCAAGGACCAGCAATTTTTAGCAAAGATTATCACTAATTTAAATTTTTTGGCATTTTTAGATAAGGATTATATTCTAATGTTAAAAAATAATATTTTAGTCGATAATTCAAATGATGAAAATTATATTTTAGAACAAATAAATTTACGCAATAATTTTAAAATCCAAAAAAATTATGAAATGGCAGATAAAATTCGCGATAATCTTAAAGCCCAAAATATTTTACTCGAAGACATCTTAGGCAACAAAACTATTTTTCATCGCATCAAAAAAAATTAAATCGAAGGCAATAAGACAACTTGATCAATCAAATAAAATTAAAATTTCTAATTTACTAAGATTAGATCATATAATTATGAATGATTATTAAAGTAATAGACAATTCCAATTTATAAAACAATTAAAACGTTATAAAAAATAGCATTTGCATATATAAATGCATAATTTTTAAGATATTATAACTGACCCAAGAGCAATGCTCAAACTAATGCAACTAATGTTTTTTTTCTAAAATTTTCTTAAGAAATATTTTTGTTTGATTGGTAAATTATTTATATGTATTATGTATTTTGATGAAAATTTAATCAATATTTAGCTTCATAACTTCTCGGAAATTTGGCATAAAACCCGAAATTAATTTATAGAATTTTGGGCTATGATTTGGCACAAAAAAATGAGTAAATTCATGAACCAAAACATATTTAATAAACTCTTTTGGATAGTGTATTAATTTTTCACTCATCCAAATTGTTTTTGATAAAACATTGCAAGAGCCATAACGAGTTTGCATTTTTTTTATAAAAATTTTTTGTGCTTTAATTTTGGTTTTTTCTTCAATTTCGGGCAAAATCGAAAGAATATAATCATTTAGATTTTGTCGTAAAAATTTAGTAAGTAATTTTTTTTGCAATAAATTATTGATTGGTTTTTGACTGTCAAAAATTATTAGCGATTCTTGATTTTGCTGGCTTAAATATATTTTTGGGCGGGCGGATTGGTGAATAAATTTAAAAACAAAATCTTCATTAAAAATTTTAATTATTTGATTTTCTTGTAAATTAATTTGATTTTGCCTTTGATGCTTTTGCGCCTTGATTAAAGCCTTATTCAACCAAACTTCTTTTTCATTAACAAATTTTATAATGTCTGGAAGCGAAAAATTAATCGGAGCAGTAATTTTGATTTGGCAATTTTTATTTAAAATTTTTAGATATAATTTTTTGATTTTTTTAAATTCAATATCAATTTTAAAGCCATTGATTTCAAGCGTTTGCGAGTTCAAAACCTTTCTTTTAAAAAAACTTTTACTCACAAAAAAATTATAAATTATCTTCTTCTGGCAAATAATCAAAGTCAATTGGGATTTTTTTCTCTGATTTTAAACCTAAATTCTTTAAGGTTTCCGCCTGCCAAGATAAATTGCCCCTACCCTCACTAATAAGCCTCATAACATTATCGTAAGACTTTTGCGAATCGTTAAGTTTTTTGCCAATTTCTTGAATAGACTCTATAACCCCGATGAATTTTTCATAAAGTTTTTCTCCTCGATAAACTATCGCCATAGCATTTTTGCTTTGAAGTTCGCGCTTCCACAAATCATCAATAATTTTTAAACAAGCAATTAAATTGGTTGGTGAAACCAGTAAAATTCTTTTGCTATAAGCATCTGACCATAAATTTTCATCGGCTTGAATTGCCAATAAATATGCGGGTTCGACAGGCATAAACATCATAGTAAAATCCAGTGATTTTTCGAGATTATCATATTTTTTCTCACTTAAAAGTTCGATATGGTTTCGAACCGCCTTGAGATGTTCTGCTAAATATTTTTGCGACTCAGCCTCGTTCGAATTTTCGCAAAATTTATTGTAGGCATTTAACGAAACCTTGGAATCAGTAATAATTAATCGATTATCAGGCAATAAAATTTGAAAATCAGGTCGTAAATTTTTGCCATTTTCATCGTTAAAAGATTTTTCGCGAATATAATGAATATCGCGTTGCAAACCAGAATGTTGAAGTATAGTTTCAAGTATCATTTCACCCCAATTTCCTTGTTTTTTTGAACTACCCTTTAAAGCGCTTGCCAAATTATTGGCTTCTGAACTAACTTTATTGGTTTGTTCGAATAAATTTTTAATTTGCTCTTGCAAAACTAATCTTTCTTTAGAATCTTTATCGTAGGTATCGGCGACTTGCTTTTTAAAGTTTGCAATGTTTTGACCAAGAGGCTCAAGGATTTGAGTCATATTTTCTTTGTTGATTTCCGTAAATTTTGCAGATTTTTCTTGAAAAATTTTGTTGGCAATATTTTCAAAATTAAGTTGCGATTTTTTATGCAAATCTTCAATTTCTTTTTTTAAATCTTGATGTTTTTCTTGTACTTGCTTGAGTTCAGCCTCTAATTTGGAATTTAGCTTAGATGTGACTTGATTTTCTTCATGAATTTTATGATTCTTTAAATCTAAATCTTTAATTTTTTGCTCGGCAATTAGTTGATTTTTTTCCATCAAATGAATATTAGCATTTGCTTCAATAATTTTCTTTTCAAGATCATCTTTTTTTTGAGTTAAATCATGAATTAAATTTTCATATTTTTGACATTCATTAGATTTAGTAAATAATTTTTCTTCATATACCGCAATTGTGCTATTTAATTGGGCAATTTGCTGTTTTAATTCTTCAAATTGCCGATGCGACATTCGGTTTTGACGAAAAATATAAAACATTGAACTAATCAACAAAATGTTGATAAAAATTGAAAGAACAAGAAACATAATTACATATTTTTAAAACTAGCCTTAAAATAATTATAACCAGTTATTATTGTTAAAATTGCAGATGAGGTAAAAAGAATTTTAGCTAAAATGCCAATTATCGAAATTAGAATATATCGAAATTCAATCTCAATATATCCCCCAAACCATTGATAAACTACATAGGCTGAGCCATTATCTCCAAGTAAAAGTCCGCCAATTCCAAACATTTGCACCGCTGTTTTATATTTGGCTAACCGACTAACTGGAACTTTAATATTAATTTCAGCAAGATATTCTCGAAGACCAGAAACCAAGACCTCTCTTGCTATAATCACTAATCCTGGAAATAAAATCCATGGATTATTTGGATTAAATTTGATTAGCATCACAATTGCAATTACAACCAATAGTTTGTCAGCAATAGGGTCAAGACATTTGCCAAAATTGGATTGAACTTTAAAATAACGAGCAAAATATCCATCAAAATAATCGGTAATTGCGGCTATACCAAATAAAATGGCAGTTAAAACATTTGAAAACATTCCTGGGATATAAAAAGCAAAAACTAAAAGAGGGATTATAGCAATTCTAGCAATAGTTAATATATTTGGTATTTGATTCATTTAATTATTTTTTTAAAAAATAATAATTTATAAAAAACAAAATTCAAGCATCTTATTTTAATAAATTTAAATGCCGCCGATTACATTATTTATGAAGAAGTTTCGATTTTTTCTATTTTCAGTTTTGCTTCTTCAAGCCTTGCATTACAATGGTCTTTAAGAGCCGTTCCTTCTTCATATAATTCAATCATTTGTTCGAGATTGATTTTTTGCGAAGATAAGATTTGAGAAATTTCTTCGAGTCTTTGCAAAGCTTCCTCAAAAGACATTTTTACAATTTTTTTGGCATTAGTTTTTTCAGATAAATTAGTCATAAATTATGAATTTGGTTTTTCAAATAATGGAATTTTGGCACCAATTTTGTCAGTAAGATGAATTGGATATTGATCAGAAAAACAAGCATCGCAATATTGCGGATTTATATTATCGCGGTTAGTTTTTAATATAGCTTGATACATTCCATCCATCGATAAATAACCAAGGTAATCAGCACCAATCATTTTACGTATTTCTTCAATCGAACTCTTGGAGGCAATTAAATCTTGCTTTTCTGGGGTATCAACACCATAAAAACAAGGAGAAATTGTTGGTGGGGAAGCAATAAGCATATATATTTCTTTAGCTCCCGCATCGCGAATCATTTGGACAATTTTTTTTGATGTTGTACCGCGAACAATGCTATCATCAATTAAAATCACCCTTTTATCTTTGATTACCGACAAATTGGCATTATGTTTTAATTTAACCCCAAAATGACGAATTTTATCAGTTGGCTCAATAAAAGTTCTACCAACATAATGATTGCGAATTATTCCCAGTTCAAAAGGGATTTTTGATTGATTGGCATAGCCAATTGAAGCAGGAACTCCAGAGTCTGGTACTGGCACCACCACATCAGCTTCAAGACGAATTTCTTTAGCCAATTGAACACCGATATTTTTTCGCATTTCATAAACATGATTGCCTTCGATAAAGCTATCTGGGCGAGCAAAATAAACATATTCAAAAATACAAAATTTTGATGGTTGAGGATTAAATGGCTTTAAGGATTTTAAGCCCGATTCATTGATAATAACCATTTCACCATGTTCTATATCGCGTTCAAATTTTGCCCCAACAATATCAAATGCACAAGTTTCCGAGGCAATAACATAGGCATCACCAAGTCTTGCGATACTGAGTGGCCTAACCCCAAATGGATCGCGCATAGCAATAATTCCTTCCTTAGAAATTATGACCAAAGAACAAGCCCCTTCAATTTGAGAAGTGGCATCAATAATTTTTTCTTGTAGTGAATTTTTTTGACTTTTAGCAATAAGATGAATAATAACTTCGGTATCCATCGTGGATTGAAAAATTGAGCCTTCACTGATTAATTTTTTACGTAATGTTTTAGCATTAGTTAAATTTCCATTATGAGCAATAGCAATGAAGCCATGACTTAATTCGGCATAAATTGGCTGAAAATTACGAGCATTTTTTTTGCCAGCAGTTGAATATCGAACATGCCCTATCGCTGAATTTCCTTCAAGCTTTTTTAGAATTTTGCGTGAAGTAAAATTATCCGAAATTAAACCATCGGCAAAATGAAAATTGGCATTTTCACCATCCATCGACACTACTCCACCCGCCTCTTGTCCACGATGTTGCAAAGCATGTAAACCTAAAACAGTATTGATTGAGGCATCAGGAGAACCATAAATTGCAAAGATTCCACATTCGTCATTAAATTTATCAAACATAAAAATAAAATTATTAAATTCATTAACATTTTACATACAAAAAAAATGATTGCAATCTTTACAGTTTATTAAGTTAATTTGGTCTTTATTATTTTAACAAATCATAATTATTTCTCGACATCAAATATTTGTAAACAATCATATTTTCAATAATTCTTTGCACATAATTTCTGGTTTCAGAATAAGTTATTAATTCAATCCAATCTACGATTTTATCTTGATCTTTTTCTTTTCTTGGATCATAAAATTCATTAATCCAACGTCTTGTAGCATTTGGTCCAGCATTATATGAGGCGATGGCAAGCATTTCTGAACCCTCAAATTCATCTATTAATTTTTTAATGTAAAATGACCCCAACCTAATGTTATAGCGAATATCGCGGGTCAATTTTTTTTGATTATACGGAATTCCGATTTCTTTGGACACTAATTTAGCAGTGGCAGGCATCAACTGCATATAACCAAGAGCCCCAACCCTACTGACTGCCATTTGGGCAAATCCACTTTCTTGTTTAATTATGGCATGAACTAGCGGAGCATATTCATCATTCATAACTTCACTAATTATTTGGAATTTTTCCTTAATAAAAAATACATTCTTTTTGGAAGCAAACCTAGAAATTCGGGCATCAAGCTGTCTATCGCCAATTTCTTCAATTATCTTCATAATAACGGCAATTTGACCATCGGTTGGAGAATTATTTACTAACCATTCAAAAATTTTGGTGGCATTAGCCCTATCGCCCGAAACCGCAAGAATATAAGCAATTTGAGCGGCTCTGGATTCAGAAATTTTTGCAATATCACGACCAGTTATTTCTGGGCTTTTTGGCAAAATAATATCCTTAGCTGAACCAAGTGGGTCAAGCGATTTGTGTTTATGTATTGCTAATTGTCCATAGAAAAAAATTGGATATTGACTGGCGATTTTAAAGGTTTCAATAGCTTTTGATTTTTCATCCATAGCCTCATAGCACATAGCTTCCCAATATAAAGCTCTTGATATTGTCACAGGTTGACTAACATTATTTTTCATTTGCAAAAAATGCTTCAAGGCATCTTTAGGCTCATCTAAAAACCTTAAAGCTACCCAACCTGCAGTCCACTCCGCTTCCCAATAATCTGAAGAGGTAGTTGGAAGATTATGATTTGAAATAATTTGGTAGGATTTTTTATAATTACCGGTTTTTAGCATTTCGCGACCATATAATCTTCTAAAACTCCACCATTTATCTGGATTAAGATAATCTTTTGGGGTTTCAATTAGAATTTCCAATACATCATCAATTTGATCTTTGGATTTATACCATATCATCCTTTTAAAATTTAATAGCTCATTTGAACGCAGTCTTCTTGGTACATCAAGTATCATTTTATCGATATAGCGAGGCGATTCATCAAACTTTAAGATGGTTTCAAATAAGTTGCGATAATCTTCGCCAACATAGCTCATAATTCGAAAAGATTCGCTTTTTTTATTCTCCCAAAGTAAACGCTCAATCCTTTTGGCATAATCTTGTTGAGTAAGAATGTTTTTGAACTTTTCTAAAAATTGACGCTCCTCAATTTCAGTAAAATCTTCACTAATCCAAACCCTAGCAATTTCTGATTGAATAGATTTATTTTGTAAATCCTTGATTTTTTCATCAAAGTTTTTGTAATTTGCAGATAATTTAGAAATTTTTGAGTCAATCACATAAAGCTTGGATTCGGTTGTTAATGCTGGATTTGTGTTGAAATAAATTTCAGAATATTTGTAATCAATATTATTATTCACAGCAATTTTTTCGACATTTTTACGCAAATCGTTAATGTTTGGAAAAAAAGGATTATCCATAACAAAACTTGATATATCGATAAATGCTACTTTTTTTAAATCGGATTTAGAACTATATTTGTTCCACAAAATTATATCCATTACTGCATCAGCTAAAGAATTCTTATTTTCACTATTTTTACTTTGCAAAATTTTAGCTAGGCGAATAGCATCATCATAGTCGTTAATTTTTAGTTTATTATTAATATTTTGTAAAATTTCAATGTCACTCTTAGAAAATTTTTTCCATAATTTTTGCGAAATAAAATCTTCTTTTGATGATAATTCTTGTTCAATATTTTTATTTTCTAGAGTATTTTTATCTTCGGGTATTTCAAGATCATCTGCATCTTCAGTGCTTTTTTTTGTAGCCTCTTCGCTAATTTTTTGATATTTAATCTTAGAGCTAACCTTAATATTTTCTGGAGATTTACTATTTTTTTTGGGATTTTTATTTTTATCATAATAAGTGGGTGTTGGTTTAGAAAATTTATGATTTTTTGTCGATTTATTTGCATTTGAAATAATTCGATATTTGGCATTGGGATTGGGATTATTATCATTATTGTTACTTTTAGCAAAACCAATTGTATGTGGTAAAAAAATGGTAATTAAAAAAATAAAAAATCCTTTTTTTAAAAAACTTTTTATTGTTAAAATATCTTTTACACAACTGTTTTTAAGAATTAATATGGTTTTAAAAAAAAGACTCATTTAGATATTTTGATTGTATTGAAGTAAAATTTATTTAAATAAATTTAACTTATAGATTATATTATAAAAAAATTTTAAAACTCAATTTGTAATTTAAATTTTTTTTAATATAATTTATTTAATTACTAACCATTTTTTTTAAATAATGCAATTTATTCAAAATTTTATAACCAAATTAACCTGTAAAAAAATTGGTTCAGATGAGTTTGGTAACGAATATTATCAACATATAAACAAAAAAAGATTTGTAGTTTATAATGGCATTGCAGAACCAACTAAAATACCAGCAGAATGGCATGTTTGGATGCACTATATGATTGATCAAGCCCCAGTTCAAATCAATACCAATAAATATTCTTGGCAAAAAATTCATTTGCCAAACTTAACAGGAACATTAAACTCTTACAGTCCGCAAAATTCAAAAACTTCAACTTATAATAATCCCTCTCATTACGAAGCTTGGGATGCAAATAATTTTAAAAAATATGACTAAATCCAATCATAATTATTTTGATTTTGCTGTTGGCTCCATTGTTTTGGGTGTGGCAATTCTATTCTTTTTTACTTCGCTTGAAAAGTCCAAAGTTTCTGATCATAATGGCTATAATTTAATAGCCAAATTTGAAAATGCTGACGGCTTATCTTCTGGCAGTGATGTTAAAATTTCTGGAGTAAAAATTGGGTCAGTAGTTACCCAAGATCTTGACAAAAATTCCTTTCAAGCAGTAATTACTCTTAAACTTAATAAAGATGTCAAAATACCTACCGATTCTTCAGCTAAAATTTCTTCGGAAGGTTTATTAGGTTCAAAATATATTTCGATTGTTCCGGGTGGCGATACCGAATTTTTAACTCAAAATCAAGAAATTACTTTTACTCAATCTTCAGTTAATTTTGAGGAGCTTCTTGGTAAATTCATTTTTGGTGGAAATAAAAATGCAAATAATTAAATTTTTTTCAATTTTATTTTTGATGATTTTAATCAATGAAAATGTTATTGCTCAAAATAAAAATACTAAAACCACAAGCACCGAAAAAAAACTTGAAGATGAGGGTTTTAGCGAGACTGCAACCGAAAATTCTGAAGTTAATTTAGAACAAGACGATACCGAATCAAGTTCAGGAGGATTTACCAACTATGCTCTAGTTCAAATACTGAACAAAACCACCGCTAAAACCTCCTTTACCGAATTAAAAGTTAATGATAAAACTAATTTTGGAAGCATAAAAATTATTCCACATAAATGTTGGCAATCCCCTCTAGAACAAAAGCCCGAAAGTAAAATTTTACTCGAAGTTTTTGAAACAAAAAACGAAGGTAAGGACAAAATCACTGAGAAAAGAATTTTTTATGGCTGGATGTTTGCTTCAAGCCCATCAATTTCTGGACTTGAGCACCCAATTTATGACATTACTGCAATTAATTGTTTTAATAAGTAACTATGATCAAAATTTCTCCATCTATTTTATCGGCAAATTTTTCAAAGTTAGGTGAAGAAATAATTGCCCTTGATAAAGCGGGTGCTGATTATATTCATATTGATGTAATGGATGGCTCATTCGTCCCAAACATTACCATTGGAAGCGATGTAGTAAAGGCTTTACGTCAATTCACAAATAAATCTTTTGATGTTCATCTAATGATTAACAATCCAGATTTGCACATTAAAAATTTTGCCCAATCTGGTGCCGACATCATTACCATACATCAAGAATCTAGCATTCATCTCGATAGATCAATTAATTTGATTAAATCATACAATATTAAAGCTGGGGTTTCGCTTGTGCCTTCTACCCACGAAGATACACTTGATTATATTTTAGAAGATTTAGATTTGATTTTAGTTATGACGGTTAATCCCGGATTTGGAGGACAAAAATTTTTAACATCTCAACTTAAAAAAATTGAAAATATTCGAAAAAAAATTGAAAAAATTGGTAAAAATATTGAATTAGAGGTTGATGGCGGAATTAATGAGTCAACTGCTAAACAAACCATTAATGCTGGGGCCAATGTTTTAGTTTCTGGTTCTTATATTTTTTCTAGCAATAATTATGCTAAAACTATTGCTAGCTTAAGGTAATTTTGGTGCACTCGGCGGGATTTGAACCCACAACCTTTGCCTTCGGAAAGCAACACTCTATCCAGTTGAGCTACGAATGCTTTTTTAAAAAATTACTATTCTTCACTTACTTGCTCCACTCCCTCAACTTCTGGAATGTAGTGTTTAAGCATATTTTCAATACCATTTTTTAAAGTTATACTAGAACTTGGACAGCCCGAACATGATCCCTTTAATGCCAAATAAACAATCCCATCTTCAAATGAATGAAAGGTGATATCACCTCCATCCATAGCTACCGCTGGTCTAACCTTAATTTCAATCAATTCTTTAATTTGTTTGACAATTTCTGAATCCTCATTGGAGTTTTGAGAATTTTTTATTTCAGATTTTGAGTTAGCAACATTTTCAAATAAAATTGGTTTATTAGTTGTATAAAAATCCATAATAGTAGCCTGAATTTCTGGCTTTAAATAATCCCAATTGACATTACCTGATTTGGTTATAGTAATAAAATCTCTACCAAACATTACCGCCTCAATACCCACAATAGCAAAAAGCTGAAGAGCTAGTGGCGACTTGGCAGAAGCCTGTTTTTGGCTTTTAAATTCCATTACCCCATCTTCAAGAACGATTTTATTGTCAGGGATAAATTTTAAAGTTGCTGGATTTGGAGTTTCTTCAGTTTGAATAAACATAATTTTAAATTAATTGTTAATATTTTTAATCCACCAAGTTTCAAGTGCCAATGAGTATTTTGGTGTAATTTTCGGAAATTCAAAAATATTTCGGTATAAAATCCGATATTTATTATTATACCATTGTGGAATAATATAATAGTTCTCTAGTAAATATCTATCAAATTTTTTACATAATTTTGATAAATCTTGAATTTTTTTGGACGTAGAAATTTTTTCTACTAAATCATCAATTATTTTATCATTAAAACCAGAAAGATTGGCCGAGCCTTTTATGTCCTTTTGCGATGAGTGAAAATAAGCAAATAACTCAGACCCAGGAACCATCTGTTGTGGTATTGTTGAAACTATAATATCATAATCAAAATTATTAATTCTGGTTTGATATTGGTTTTCGTCAACAAAACGCATTTTGGCTAAAATTCCAATCTTCTTAAGATTTTTAATATAAGGAGCAATTACCATTTCAAAAGTTTTTTGGTCAATTAAAAATTCAATGTTAATGGGTAAATTTTGCGGAGAAAAAAGCTGGTTATTTTTAATTTTATAGCCTGCTTGCAATAGAATTTCTTGGGCTTGTAAAATATTTTCGCGATTAAAGCCATCGCCATTAGTTTTGGAAACATAAGTGAAAGGCTTGATTTCATTGTCTGTGTAAATAGAGTTTGTAAAAAAACTTTGATTGCGAATGTAGGAGCCGTAAAAAATATGGGCTTGAAGCCATTCAAAATCAAAAACCAAAGCAATTGCTTTTCTTAAAGCTAGATCCTGAAATTTTGGTCTTCGTAAATTTAAAATAAAACTTTGAGTTGAAGGTGGGGTTTGATGAGGAATCTCCGCCTTAATAATTTCGCCATTTTCAACCGCTTTTATATTGTATAAATTTGCCCAATTTCTAGCAATATTTTCTTGCCTAATATCGTATTTCTGAGATTTAAAAGCTTCAACCAAAACATTGTTATCACGATAATAATCAAAGGTGATTTTATCAAAATTATATCTTCCTCGGTTAATTGGCAAATTTCTACCCCAATAATTTTTTACCCGCTCATAAACTATAAATCGATTTACACTAAAATCCTTGATTTGGTATGGTCCAGAGCCGAGAGGAATTTCTAGCGAGGATTTAGAAAAATCGTTTTTTTCATAAAAATGCTTTGGTAAAACTGGTAATGAAGCAATTAACAGAGGTAAATTTCGATTTTGTGAATTTTTTAAATTAAAAACCACTTGATGCTTATTAATTTTTTTTACCTCCTTAACATCACGATAACTCATTTTATATGATGGGTGACCTTCTTGCAATAATTTGTTAAAAGTAAAAACCACATCATCGGCAGTAATATTGACACCATCGTGAAAATAAGCATTTTGATTTAAGAAAAAAGTAATATTTAATTTGTCATCTGAAATTTTTACCGCCTTAGCAATTAAACCGTATCTTGAACCAATTTCATCATCTACACTTTCCATCAAGCTATCGTAAATCAATGATAAACCCGAAGCGGGCAAGCCTTTTAAAATAAATTGATTGAAGGAGTTAAAGCCACCCTCAACACCATATTTAACCGCTCCCCCCTTTGGTGCATTCGGATTAACGTATTCAAGATGAGAAAAATTTTGTGGATATTTTAAATTTTCAAATATCGAAATACCATGTGAAATGTTGTTTGCAGAAAGTTCCTTGATAAATAAATTCAAACAACACCAAGCCAAAAATAATTTTATATAAAATTTCATCACCTAAAATAGATTAATTAATATTGCGGAGTTTAATTTTTAGTATTATAATTTTTTTAAATTTAATTCCAAGAATGATTTTAAAAAATGATTTTAATTCGAAATTTAAATCAAATATCGCAACAACTACCCCCAATTGCCTTAACTATCGGCAACTTTGATGGAGTTCACCAAGCTCATCAAAAAATTATTGCCAAAACTCATCAAGTAGCTAAAAAAAATCAACTTAAAACCGCTTTACTAACTTTTGAACCTCACCCAATTATATTTTTAAATAAAAATAATCCAAATTTTAGCAAAAATTTTCGTATTTATAGTTTAGCAAATAAAATAAGAATTCTTCAAAATTATAATTTAGATTATCTTTTAATACTTAACTTTAATAATTATCTATCACAATTAAGCCATAACAACTTTGTTGAGGATATATTAATAAATAAATTTAACACTAAATCATTAATCGTTGGTTATGATTTTACATTTGGCAAAAATCGCCAAGGTAATTTTAAAACCCTAGAAAATTACGATTTTGATTTACATGAAATTAGTCCAATTAAATTCGATAATGACCTCACAATTTCTTCTTCGCAGGCTAGAAGTTTTATAAAAAATGGTGAAATAAAAAAATTAAATTTAATTTTAGGAAAAAATTATCAAATTGAAGGAATGGTAGTTAAAGGCAATCAAATTGGGCATAAAATCGGTTTTGCCACTGCGAATTTATTGACTAAGCCTTATTTAATCTTGCCAAAATTTGGTGTCTATAAAACCAAAATTTTTATTCCAAAAATGCAAAAAACATTTTCAGGCATAACTAATTTTGGCATCAAGCCAACAATTAATCAAAATAATTCTCAACCGATTTTTGAAACACATATTTTTAATTTTAATCAAGATATTTATGGGAAAAAAATTGTAGTTATCTTCGAGGATTTTATTCGCGATGAAATGAAATTTGTTAATCTTGAACATTTAAAACAGCAAATTCAATTCGATATATCAACAATAATTAATTAATTTTTGGTTTTTTATTAAAAAAAATTATTTACTTAAAAAAAAATTAATTTAGAATTTAAAAAAATTAAAGCTAAATTTAAAGCTAATGCAAAAATTCAATAAAATTAAATCAGTAATTGCTGGAATTGCCCTTATTAATATCGATACTGATATGATCATTCCAAAACAGTTTCTTAAAACTATAAAAAGAACTGGCTTGGGTCAAAATCTTTTTCACGAAATGCGTTATGATTTAAACGAAAATATCATTGCCGATTTCGTTTTAAATCAAGAGCCTTTCAACAAAGCACAAATTTTAGTTGCCCAAGATAATTTTGGTTGTGGGTCAAGTCGTGAGCATGCTCCATGGGCTCTTCTAGACTTTGGAATTAGAGTGGTAATTGCTCCTTCATTCGCCGATATTTTCTTTAATAATTGTTTTAAAAACGGAATCTTACCAATCATTTTACCTCACAATCAGGTCGATGAAATTTTAAAATATTCTCAAGACAAAAACAATATTGCCGAGGTTGATTTACCAAATCAAACTATCTTGGCCAATAATAAAATTTACAAATTTAATATCGATGCTTTCAAAAAACATTGTTTAATTGAAGGGCTTGACGATATTGGTTTAACTCTGCAAAAAAATGATAAAATCACTTCTTTTGAAGAAATCAACCGCAAAATTACACCGTGGCTTTATACGAATTAATAATTTAAAAAATTTTTAATATGACAATCTTATCAGGAAAAAAAGGTTTAATTATGGGTGTCGCCAACAATAGATCAATTGCTTGGGGCATTGCCGAAGAAGCAAAAAAATATGGTGCCGAATTAGCTTTCACATTTCAAGGAGAGGCTCTGCAAAAAAGGGTAGAACCTTTGGCTCAATCAGTTGGTTCCGATATCGTCTTACCTTGCGATGTCAATGACCCAGAATCCATCAAAAAAGTTTTTGAAGTTTTAGAAAAAAAATGGGGTAAATTAGATTTTCTAGTTCATGCCATCGCTTATTCTGATAAGGAAGAACTTCGCGGAAAATATTTACACACTTCACCACAAAATTTTGTTAATACTATGAATATCTCAGCATTCTCACTGGTTGCAGTTGCCAAAGAAGCTGAAAAGTTAATGATAAATGCTGGCGGTGGAAGCATTATTACCCTTAGCTATTACGGTGCTGAAAAAGTTATGCCACATTATAATGTAATGGGTGTTGCCAAAGCTGCACTTGAAGCTAGTGTTCGTTATTTAGCTATGGATATGGGTAAAGACAATATCAGAGTCAATGCAATTTCAGCAGGTCCAGTCAAAACGCTAGCTGCCAGTGGAATTGGTGATTTTAGATTAATTTTCAAATGGAATGAATATAATGCTCCACTTCGTCGTAATGTATCTTTACAAGATGTAGGTGGTGCTGGAGTATTTTTATTATCAGAGCTTGGCAATGGAGTAACTGGCGAAACTCTTCATGTTGATGCTGGCTATCATGTGGTTGGTATGAAAGCCCCAGATGCTCCAGACATTGCTATTGTTAAAGACGGCGAATAAATTATTATTTTTAATAATTCACCAAATTAAATAACTGTATAAATGTTTATCAATCATTCGCCTTTTTTAATTATTATATCTTCACCTTCTGGAGCTGGAAAATCAACAATCTGCAAAATGATTGTGCAAAATGACCCTTTAATCCAACTTTCAATTTCAGCCACAACTCGAGCTAAAAGACCAAATGAAATTAGTGGACAACATTATTATTTTGTATCCCACCAAAATTTTCTGGAAATGAAATCAAAGCAAGAATTTTTAGAAGATGCTGAGGTTTTCGAAAATTTCTACGGAACTCCGATATCTCCCGTCAAAGAGGCTTTAAACAAGGGGCATTGTGTTTTATTTGATATCGACTGGCAGGGTGCCAGACAAATTCGTGAAAAATTTTCTAAAAATGAAATTGTTTCGATTTTCATTTTACCGCCATCGCTTCAAGAACTCGAAAGAAGGCTTCGTGCCAGAGCACAAGATCCAGAACATATTGTGCAAAGCCGCATGAAAAAGGCTTTGAGCGAAATTAGTCATTACCGCGAATATGATTATTTAATTATCAATGATGATTTGAATAATTCTTATCAAAAAATTCGCTCAATAATTGAAGCCAAAAGAGTTGAAAGACAGCAACCTCAATCCATAGAAAAATTTATCAATCAATTTCAATAATATGCACGAATTCTTAAAAGAAATGATCAGCGTTGTGGTCACAATAACTGAACAGCTTGGCTATTTGGGCATTTTTATTGGTATGTTTTTAGAAAGCACATTATTTCCAATACCAAGCGAAATTATTATGATTCCAGCTGGTATTGCCAGCTCAAAAGGCTCGCTTAATATTTATTTGGTCACTTTTTTTGGCATTATCGGCAATGTAGCTGGGGCGGTATTTAGTTATTATTTAGCATTTTTCTTTCCAAGAAAAATTATTTTAAAAATTGGCAAATATTTTTTTATTAAACCTCAAACCATTGAAAATATTGAGGAATTTTTTAAAAATTATGGCAATATTTCGGTTTTTATGGGAAGATTACTTCCGGGATTTAGGCATTTTATTTCCTTGCCCGCGGGTCTTGCCAAAATGAATTTTAAGTTGTTTTTCTTTTACACTAGCCTAGGAGCCACAATCTGGACAAGTATTTTAGCTTTTTTTGGCTATTTTATAGGTGAAAATCAAGATTTAATTTTCACTTACCTTCGACAAATCACCATTTCTTTGGTTTTAGTTTCAGCAGTAATTTTTATTATTGTCTTAACATTTAAAAAACTTAAGAAATATCAATCTTAAAATCCGCTAGGATTTTTTTAATAACGATTGAAAGTTTTTTAATTTGAGATTTTTTATGCTCACTTTGAAAGGAAATTCTTAATCTTTCACTTTTAATCATTACCGTTGGCGATCTTATTGCCGAAACCAAAAAACCTTTCTTTAAAATTTCCTTTTGAATTTTTAATAGCTTGGCATTATCTCCGATAATGATTTTAATGATTTGTGAATCTGGTTTTTTTAGCCCCATCAATTCACAAAAATATTCTGCATTTTTTATAGCTTTAGTAGAATTTTTAGTTTTCCGCAAATATTGAAATGAACGAATTGCACTAGCTAAAATCGCCGGAGGAAGAGCGGTTGAGTATATTAGTGAACGCGAAAATTGTAAAATATTTTCAATTAAAACTGTATTTCCGGCAACAAAACCGCCTAAAGCACCAATAGTTTTGGACAAGGTTCCCATTAATAACAAATTTGGGCTGGACGAAAATTTACAATCTAACCCATGAGCATTATCAATAATCAAAATTGCTCGAAATTTTTGTGCTAACATAATAAATTCTTCAATATTCGAAACATCTCCATCCATTGAATAAACTGATTCAATTATAATCAAACAATTGCGATGTAAATCTCGATTTTCTTGTAAAATTTCATTACAATGTTTTATAGAATTATGCTGAAATCGACAAAATTTTGCTTCGGAAATTTTTGCTGCATCAATAAAGCATGCATGAATTAATTTATCGGCAATGATAATATCGTCTTTACTAGCTAGAGCCTTAACAACCCCAAGTGCAGTCATATAGCCCGAAGAAAAAACCAGTGCCTTTGGCATTTGATAAAATTCAGCAATTAAATTTTCTAATTTACCATAAAGCTGGTTATTGCCAGAAACAAAGCGAGATGCACCCGCACCAACACCATATTTTTTTATAGCTGATATTGCGGTTTTTTTTAAAATATTGCTTTGAGTTAAACCCATGTAATCATTGGATGCAAAGGAAATCACCTTTTTTAAATTATATTTGATTTTAGTAGAATCAATTGCTTCTGAATTTACTAAATTTCGGTATAAATTTTGTTTTTTTAGTGCATTAATTTTTTCTTTATAGTCTTTAAACATTATTTTTAAAATCTTTTTATTGCTTAAAATTTTTAGATATTTTATAATGTGAAAGTTATTTTATAAAGATTATTTTGCAATTCACTATTTATCTTATCTAAAGCCTATCATTAGCTTTAATTAAAATTTAATGAATATTTTATTTTTTACTCGATTTTGTTTGTTTTTCGTTAGCCCTTTATAAAATATTTCTTTAATATTTTTTAACATAATTATGACAAATTTTTCAGCGCTTAATATCAATAGTAAGATTATTGATATTCTTGAAAAAAAAGGTTACTCAACACCAACTCCAATTCAAGAACAAGCAATTCCAAATATTTTAAATGGTGGCGACCTTATTGCTATTTCGCAAACAGGAACCGGAAAAACCGATGCTTTTTGCATTCCACTAATTCAACTTTTACTCGAAAATACTCCACAACAAAAACCGCTACATATCTCATCATTAATTTTAGTTCCAACCAGAGAATTAGCTACTCAAATTGCCGAGAATCTCAAGCTATATTGCCAAAAATTTAATTTTAAATATGCAACGATTTATGGTGGGGTTGGCGAACGTGACCAAATTAATAATTTGCATAAAGGTTTAGATGTTTTAATAGCTACTCCAGGAAGATTAATTGATTTAACAAATCAAAATTATGTTAAATATTCGGATGTAAAAATCCTAATACTTGACGAAGCTGACCGCATGCTGGATATGGGATTTTATGAGGATATTAAAAAAATATTAAAATTATTACCAAATAAAAAACAAACACTTCTGTTTTCGGCAACAATGGCTAAAAAAATCGAAGATTTGGCAAATGATATTTTAAAAAATCCAACTAAAATTCAAACCGCAAGAGTTTCTAGCACTGTCGACAAAATCGAGCAAAAAATTATAACCACCAGCAAAAACCAAAAATTTAGCGTTTTGCATTATTTATTGTCGAATCATCAAGAGGGTTCGGTTTTGATTTTTTGTCAAACTAAACATAATGCCAATAGATTATCTACTCGCTTAGCAAAATGTGGATTTAATAATCTAGTGATGCACGGCAATAAATCTCAAGCAGCCCGCGACAAAGCCATCAAATCATTTGCCAATGAATCGGTAAATATAATGGTGGCAACTGATTTAGCATCTCGAGGAATTGATATTTCTAAAATTACTCTAGTAATAAATTACGACCTACCTCGGGACAGTGAAAATTATGTTCACCGCATCGGAAGAACTGCTAGAGCTGGCAGAAGCGGTTGTGCGATTTCGATTTGTGAACCCGAAGAATTTAGAAAAATTAAATTAATCGAAACTTTAATAAATAAACAAATTCCTCGCGAAGATTGTTCTAATCTTAAAGGATTTAAAATTATTGAATTACCTAATGCAATTATTGGTAAAAAAATTAATAACTCTGAGCATAAAAAGTTTTTTGGAAGCAGAAATGAAAGAAAGCAATCCGACAAAAATCCAAAAAAACCAAAGAAATTTCAAAAATATGAAAATGAATTTGGAAAAAATAACTCTTTTAGCTTTAAAAAGTTGGGTAAAAAATTATTTAAAAAAATATTTTAGAGCTAATTTATTATCAATTTAAAAATTTTTTTAATAAAAAGTAAAATAATTATTTATTTTTGAATTTAAGTTTGTATTTTATATATTGAAGAAATAACTTTTTGTTATTTCATTGAATTAAAATTAATAAATATCATGGAAAAAATTACTGGAAAAGTTAAATGGTTTAATGCTACTAAAGGTTATGGCTTCATTAAGCCAGATGGCAGTGACAAAGATGTTTTTGTTCACATTAGCTCTGTAATTAAAGCTGGTCTAAAAACTCTAAATGAAAATCAAAAAGTTTATTTTACTTTAACTAATCGTAAAGGCAAAGAATCGGTTGATGTTCTAGAACTTGCCGAATAACTAAAGCTATATTTTATCGCAAAATCTTTTATAAAAAGATTTTGCGATTATTACAAATCTCCCCCTTTAAAAATATACAATCCAAAAATTTGTTTCATATTTAAGTAAAATAGATTTTTAAAATTATCCTATCTATTTTAAGTTGTAAAAATTTATTTAAGGAATAAACTAAAATATTACCGACTAGCTTTGTTATTAACGAAAAACAATTTACTTTAGATGATTTTAATAAAAAGAATGTTATTTATATTTGTAATTATTAACCTTCAATCTTGTGCTAATAAAGTTATTAATCAAAATTCTAGTTATGATTGCATCAATACAGAAAGTGAAATAAGCAAGAGAAAACAATTATTTAATCCACTATCAGCAATTGAAATTAAGCGAAGGCAATCAGTTGATTTGCCTTCAGTTTCGAAACTTACCGATGAAAGTGTTGTATCTCATATCTATAATTCAATCAAAAAAGCTCCAAAAGATGCAGAATTTATTTTGGTTGATTTAAGATATTACAAAACAGTTGATCTAATCAACATAATATTTTCAAACGAATCTGACTTCACCTTAACACCATATTTATTCACTTCAAAATTTTCGCAGGGGTTTTTTTCAATGTTTAATTTTAACAACTCGGCAATTACAATCTTACCACCTCAAGTTTTAAAAATTTTCAAACCTGAAAAAATTTTCCGCCCAGATTTAGTTGATAAAGAAATTATAATAAATGCCAACAATTCTAATTCGGTTTTTGGCAATTTAAAATTTGCTGCGAATTTTAAATTTTCACTTTTAGCTGATAACATCAAAAAACCCATAAGACTTGACCTTAGAGAAGCAAGTAATATGCAATTTAACCTAAATCGAAAATGGATTATGCCAGTTTACAGCCTTGAAAATAGTAGTACTGACCGCGGCAAAGTAACTACCGCTTTTATCAAATATATTAACAATAAGAATTCAAAAATCTATTTGCAAAAGTTTTATAAATCCCAAGATAAATGCTATATTGACAATAATATAAAATTTAATATAATTTACTAGATATAATGAAGTTATATATAAAAAATATATTTTTAATTATTTTATTAGCTTTTAACATTTCATGTTACAGCTACAATACTGATTTTAATGAATTAGAAAAAATAACTGTTTCCTCCTTATCTGAAATTAAAAAAGGAGAATCTTGTTCGCGCAACCTTTTTGGTGGTTTTACCATTCCTTATATCGGTGAGACTGCCATCAAATTATCGGGCGATCAATCGGTTATTTCGGCTATTAAAAATGCCAATATACAAAGTATTTATGCTGTTGATAAATATAGTAAAAATTACTTCTTATTTAGTAAAAGATGTACTGTAGTTTTTGGTAGGTAAAGTAATTAAATTAAACTAAAATTAATTTACCAATGATTAAAGACCAATTTAATTTATACAAAAGTAGCTGGATTAACTCCTCTAAAATCGGCTTTTCAGTCGATGAAAATTTTAATGCAATTCCTTGGTATAGTTTTGAGGCTATTGAATTTTTAAAAAAGCATCTTAAGCCAGAACATTATGTATTTGAGTTTGGTTCTGGATCATCGACAATTTTTTATAATAGCAATTGCTTAAAGGTTGTGGCTATTGAAAGCAACCGAACTTGGTTTGATATAATTTGCCAAAAAATTCCTAACAAAATTAATTCTAATAACAAACATTTTATATCCAAAAATTCTGAAATTTTTTTATTAGAAGATGCAATTGACAATGTCGATTACGAGAATTTTGCGAATAATTATTCAATAATGAATAATATTAAATTTGATTTTATAGTCATCGATTCATTAAAAAGGCATCTCTGCACACTTCAATCTCTTGACTCACTGAAATCTGGAGGATATTTAATTCTTGATGACTCTGAACGCTCAAACTATCAAAAAACTATTGATTTCTTAGAAAAAAATAATTTTGAACATATTGTTTTTTCTGGTATTGCACCTGCCCAATTAAAGATCAAAAATACCAGTTTTTTTTTAAAAAATTAATTTAGTTTGATACCGATTAAATACCAAAACATTAATTTATTTATGAAAATTGTATCTTGTAATTAGCATTGTGAACTTAGATATTATATCTTTTTTTCGTAAATTTTTATCTTGAAAAATACTTCTCTTAATATTTAAGAAATATTTTTTGATGAATTATTTTATTTTAAAGCGAGAATTACCACGATTTAAGCACTTAGCTTATCAAAAATTAAGAAGAGGGATCTGATGATTCTCCTCCTGAACGAGATGATTCTCCTCCCGAACTTGGTTCAAACTTTTGATTATTTTCTTTATAGTCACTACTTCTTTTACCCTTACTTAAAGCAGATTTTGTACCCTTGGCAGCCAAACCCCCGACTTGCATAGCCGATCGCTTGGTGAGATTTAGCGCCCTCTTCTGAACCGCTCTCATTGCCTTCTTAGCTGCACTAGCTATATCTGGAGCCTTATCAGCACTCAATTCTTGACCTCCGACTAATTTTTTTGCAACAAATGTAACTTTATCCATAAAACTATACATAACAAATAAAATTATTGCACCTCTAATTATGGTATTAACTTTTTCTGGATTTAATCCAACCAATATAGGAATTGCCAAGTCAAAAAATTCCAAACCAGTATAGTTTTTAAATTTTGGAAAGTTAAAAATGCAAAATAAACTAGAATCCTCAACTCCAGAGCAATTTGGTTCTGGTAATTCAAAATATTTTCCAGCCGTAATTGTTTGAAATTTGGCTTTACCAATAAAAACCGAATCTATGACCGTAATAAACAAACCTAAATAAGCAAATAAAATCATTGGTTGCAGGATATATCCAAGTAATTGTTTATACCAATTTTCAAAAATACCCTTGGTTCTTTCAAACAAACTACAAGTTATCGTAATAGGAGAAATATAAACCAACAATACTACCGCAAGCAACGAAATTAAAGTAATTTGTATAGCCCTAAATATAATTGATAGCAACATAAAAGCCAATGCAAATGAAGCTAGGAAAAAAACTATTCCTACGCCTCCAGTCAAAAAACCTGCAAAAATCATTTTAGCAATATTTGCAGTATCAACATTGGGTCCATAACCTATTGCTCGGACTAACTTACAATCTAATGTATCCCAGATTCTTAAATAATTTTTACCAGGTGGATATTCGGGTGGTAAGTTGGCATAAGAAGTTAAATTATTTGTCTCAAGGTTACGAAGTTTATCGATATATTGATAATTCTTTTTTGGAAATTCACATCCATCCTTACTTTTGGCATCAGGGGAAAATGTTATATTCGATATCTCGCTTGAAATATTTAATATTTGATTAATAAACAATCCGTGCCAAGCATTTCCTAGGGCAAAAAATGAAACTAAACCAATTTTAATTAAAAAAACCATAATTGTTTTTTTATTGATATGTGCCTCTGGAACCGCAAATAATGTGCTATATCCAAACATAACAACCGAAAGAACTAAAACAATTCTTATAATATTTCTAAATTGATTTTGTAATTTTTGAAATAAAGTTATACCTCTTACATCTCCCTTAACAAATAAAAAGTCGGTATTAGTAATGCTTCTATCTACTAAATTCTCGCAATTTTTATTAATTGGATTATAAATAAAATCAGTTGATGCACATTTAGTTTTGCCAGTAATTTGTAAAAAATTATTTTCAATTGATTCTTTAACACATTGAATAATTGGGGCACTAAAATTTCTAGACCTAATTGGTGAGTATTGTAAATTAATTTCATCATAAAAAAATTGCGAATCCCCCATCAAGTTATTGCAAGCTCCAGCAATAAAAAAACTATCTGGATCATTTGGAATAATTCTTGAATAAGGAACTCTTTTAACACAATTTCGCAAATATTGACAGAAATTAGTTATGATACTTGGACGCTTTGGATATTGTTGAGCATAATCGGTACCCCCTGCTAAATTATGATCAAAAGGACAATGGTTATAAGTTTTAGCACAAATAAATCTTGGATCAGTTTCAGATTCTGAAATATCATATTTTGTTGGAGCTGCTTGAGGATACTGAAGGTTTCCAAGATTTATACTGCACTCGCCATCATCCATTGAACAAAACTTATAATTTCCAGTTATTCTTCTTTCTAAACAAATTGCTCCCATACTTCTTTTTTTACAACATTCAAATGCTTTTATTCCCTCTTCATCACTGATTCCTTTAATTAAAAACCTATCACATGCATAATTTGGGGCTTCGGCCGATCCGCGAAAATAATATTTTTGATTTTCATCTTTATATCCAAGATACTTTAACTTTTCACTCTCATTCCAACTAGGATTTTTACACTCACCAGGACCAGAGTCAGTATACTCAATTCCTTTAAATAAGTGCTCACGATAATATATATTGGTCAATGTTTTTTGAGTATTTCTTGCAGTACCACTATCCGTTACTTTACAATCAAATATTGAATCGCTTGGACTTGTACTAAAGCTATATGTTGCTGAATTGCTTTTAAATTTCATCAAACGATCATAAGCAACATGCTCTTTGGGAGGCGATTCGATATTACTAAAACTCAAATCGTAGTTTGCATCTCCAAAAAAATTTTCTAGGCATTTTGCATAAAATCCCTTTTCCTTTTGCCAAATTCCTAATTTATTTGGCTCAAGAGGATCTGTTGACTTTCTCCAAGTTCTATAACCCTCTCCACAAACCTCAGTGTTTAAATAAGCAGTTCTTGCATTTAAATACATACCACCCAAAATCCCAACCGCAGTTAAATATGCACTTGATGTCGTACCAAATGCAGCACAGCATGATGGAGCATAATAGCAAGATCCCCCAAAGTAAGCAATTTCAGCTATCATAAATGGATCAATAACCATTGAAGCACTTTGCCATGGAGAAGAAATTCCTGATGTTCTTTTCGTCAAATTTTTCACCTTGTTCATTGCCGATTGAATAGGAGTCTTTGCTGCACCACTTAATTTTTCTCCAATTGATTTTGAACCATTTGTTCCAAGTTTGCTTACATTAGATGCTTCTCTAGCCGCTTGTTTACTAACCTGAGTTGCAGCTTGAGCCCCCGCTTGACCAGCGGTCTTTACATCATTAGCTAAATCTGCACTTCCTTGGGCAAAAAATCCTGGCATTGGACAATAATATCTTGCAGCCATAAAAATTGCTTGCAATGTAATTCCGGTGGAAGTTATATATCCTAAACAAGCCTGATTTCCGTAGTTCCAAGTCAAATCTGGATTATTATAAATCTGCATCGCCTCGGGAAAACCCCCAACCTCACATACTTGCTTGCTTTCATTATAATTAGACTCGTAACAAGGGGATGGCAATTGTTTACTTCGAATCTCTCCATCAATTTCATCAGTATCAAACTCCTCCTCGTCAAATTCCGAAGTTAAACACTCGCTACCCGTTACATTTCTAACATCATTGTTAACAGAAACATTAACACCAAAAGCATTATTGGAAAATTGAAAAAGATTTATAGATATCAGAAAAAAAATAAATAAATAGTTTTTTAAAATAGGTATTTTTCTTTTATTTATATCCTCATTAGGCGATGTGGTTGAATTATAAATTTTTATCATTTAATTTTCTCTTGTCAAGCTTTCAAAAATTTTTAAAAAATAATTTATTTCAAGATTTTTGGTTTTAAAAGAAGTTCTATTAACAATTAAAAATGAGCTCACATCTAAAATTTTTTCAATTTCAATCATTTGATTGTTAGCTAATGTTTGTCCAGTACTAACTAAATCAACAATATAATTTGACAAACCAAGCTTAGTGGCAATTTCGAGTGCGCCATTTAACTTTAAAATTTCTGCCTGAATTCCATATTTTTCAAAATATTTTTGAGTAATATTAACATATTTGGTAGCAATTTTAATTTTATCAAATTTGCGGAAGTCCTTATTTTGACTGGTATCACCAGCAATTGCCAAACGACATTTACCGATATTCAAATTTAACATTGAAAAAAATTCATCACTAGCAAATTCTTCAATTACATCTTTGCCACAAATTCCTAAATCAGCTCCCCCGAATTTAACAAAATTGGCAACATCAAAACTTCTAACCTTAACAATTTCAAGATTAGGGAGATTGGTTTTAAAAATTAAATTTCTAGTATTTTCATTAAATAAATCAGTATCAGGAGTTATTTTTATTTTTTCAAAAAATAACTTTAAATCATTTAAAATTCTTCCTTTTGGAACTGCCAATAAAATTTTTTTCATATTAAAAATTTTTAAAATATCTTAATAGAACCGCCATAGATTTGTTGGTTTGATTTTGTGTTGGAGATTTTTCAATAAGCTGATGATAGCCAATTTGAGCGGTGATTTTGTCATAATATTTAGTTTTGTCAAATTCATAACCTAAATTAATTTCACTAGCTTGATTATAACTTCTTGATATTAATTTATTTTTGATTTTATTTTTTGAATTACCAATCATTAAACTATATTTTTTGTTATATTTAAAAATTAAATTAGTAGTTAGAAATTTATTACTTATATCGGTATTACCATTAATATTGCTAATTCTCGCATATTCAATTAAGGTTTCGGCATTTAATTGTTTGAAAATTGGGAAGGTGTAATTCACTCCAAAAACATATCCGTTTTGATTTTTAATTTTAGCATTTTTAATTGGAGACATTTCTTTATTTATGGCAAGATTTGCATAGGCCAAATGATATGATAATCTTTCATTTTCTGAAAATTCAAAATTAATATCCGTAGCTAATGTATAGGATTTTAAACTTCTAGTGTCACCAGCAAGACCTTGAGATTTGCTATCACTATCTCTGCGATGAAATAAAGCGTTATCAAAATTTTTTCTGTCATTGGTAAAGGTACTAAAGGAAAAATTATATAATCCAGTTTTTTTTATATCACCATATTTACTAACAAAAGCCAAGCCGAGCTTTTCAAATAAGCCATAATTTCCTGCAATATTATGAATAAAAATACCTCGATTCCATCGCCAAGCGGTTCCAAAATTTGAGGTAAATTTTCCAGCAATAATAGAATTATTACCAGAAGAATATTTTAGGTTTAGCTCTGGCAAGGTTACGCCAAAATTTTCAAATGTTCTAGATCCTCCACCCGAAGGATCGTTCAATCTTCGCTCTTGATCTCGATTATTATCAATTCGAGCCAATCTTAATATTGAAAATAATTTAAAGTTTTTATATTCAATATTCGAGGAAAACCTTACAACACCTGTAGTATCTTGAAAATTATTTCTAGGATTACCAAAATTGTTAGCAAAAGATAAATCATTGACTAGACGATGATTGATGGAAAAAATAGATTTTTGAACGGGTTTTTCGATAATTTCTAGATTTTTAATTTTTTCATTTTCTTTAACATTAAAAATTTGTGGATTTAAAAAAATTTGACTCTCATCCGTATCATATTTTTTTTGGGTTTTTTTATTTTCAATCACCACCCTTAAAACACCGAAATCACTTATATTTGAATCATTGGACTGATTAGAAATTAGATTTGAATTTATTTGTTGAGAATTATCAGTAATTATTTTTGATTGTTCATTTTCTTGTTTATCGTAATCCTCAAACCAATCCTCCTCATCAAAAATATAGTCCAATAAATCTTCATCATCTTGCTCTTGAATTTTTTTATTTTTGATTTTAGATTTATGATGTTGCTGTGAAATATTTTTAGATTTTTTTTTAGCCTTATTCTCTTTTTTTAAATTTGTAGCAAGTGCTTGGTTGTTAACATTTAGACCCAAATTCAAAGACAAAAATATTATTAAAATCTGAAAGCCTAAAGATGGAAATTTCATTATTAGATTTTATATTTGAATATAATTTTAAAATTTAAAAATTTTAATTTCTTAAATTATAATAACAATTTAATTTATTGTAAATATTTTAAATTAAATTATGCTATTTTTAAACCATTCTTATATTAAATTATGACTTCAATTTTAATTGCTTTATTTTTTTCAATCGGTTTCTTTTTTGAGAGTATTTTTGGCTTTGGGGGCGGTTTAATCGCTTATTTTTTCTTAGGTTTTTTTGTGGATTTAAAAATTATGGTAATTGCTGGCTTGTATATAGGCTTACTCTCTTCGCTTTATATCGTCATTACCAGCTTCAAATATTTTGATAAAAAAATATTTTTAAAAATTATGCCAATAACTATAATTTTTTCTATATTTGGAGCCTTTATTTTTTCTATCTCCAATAGTAATTTTTTAACGATTTTATTGGCCACAACTCTTTTATTACTCTCGTTAAAATTAAGTTTTTTTGAAAAATATCAATTTCCAAAAATCTTACACTTAAAAATATTAATGCTTGGCACTTTTATTCAAGGAGCATTTGGGGTTGGCGGACCTTTTGTAGTCAATGCTTTATATCATAAATTTTCTTCAAAATCAGCATTAAGAGCAACTATGGCGATGTTTTTTTTATGTTGCAATATTTTACGATTTTTACAAATTTCATTATCTAACCCAACTAAATTATATATAATATCTGATTTTTTTTGGAGTATAATTCCGGTTTTCATTGCCATTTATCTTGGCCATCTAGTTCATCGTAAAATTTCTGATAAATATTTTAAAAAAGGAATTGCAATCATCACATTTTTGGCATCACTAAATTTTTTTGCAAAATTAATTTAGTAAAAATTTAATTGACTAAAAATTTTTTTTGATAAATAATAATTAAATGAAAATTTCAGATTTCTTTAAAAACATTATTATTTTTAGCCTATTTATATTTTTTATCAACAATATTTTATTATCATTATTTTCTAACGACTTTAATCAAAAATATTCCTTTAATATCGAGATGGAGCCAGAAATTGAAAGTGAAGAATCCCTTAAATCCAAATCAGAGAATTCAAAAATTTTAGCCAGTTTTTTTGATTTTAATTCCCCAAACTTAATTCACAAAAGTTTTAAATTTTTTAATTTAATTTCTTCCTTAGAATTTTTTAACGAAGTTCCAACCTCGCCCCCAAATAATTGCTAATTTTTATATTTTTTTAGCAACTTATTTTTTTATTCAATGAAACAATTTTTACATAATTTCAAAGCAGATTTTCCAGCCAGTATCGTGGTTTTCTTCGTGGCACTGCCACTATGCCTCGGCATTGCTCTTGCCTCTGGAGCTCCCTTATTTTCGGGCATTATAGCAGGTGTAGTTGGCGGAATTTTGGTTGGTTTTTTAAGCAAATCCGCTCTTGGGGTAAGTGGTCCAGCTGCTGGTTTAGCAGTCATAGTTTTTAGTAATATCAATGAAATTGGCTCTTATCAGGGTTTTTTACTGGTGGTATGTATTGCGGGAATATTGCAATTTTTGATGGGGGTTTTTCGCCTCGGTTCAATAGCTTATTACTTTCCATCTTCGGTAATTAAAGGAATGTTATTTGGCATCGGCTTAATAATTATCATCAAACAAATTCCTCATGCTCTTGGCTATGACAATCAAAACCCAAATGATTTCCAAGAATTTTTAACCCAAAATATTTTTATTAGCTTCAAACAAACTCTTGCCAATATTACTCCACTTGCCGTAATAATCTCTATAATTTCTTTAACTATTTTAGTAATTTGGGATAAATATTTAATGCAAAAACACCGTGTGCTTAAATTCATTCAAGGTCCTTTGGTTGTAGTTTTGATTGGCATAATTATTAGTAATTTTTATGATTTGGCCGATCATCAAATTGTACAAATTCCTATAACTAAATCCTTTGATGATTTTTTAAATAATTTCACTACTCCTGATTTTTCTATGCTTAACAATCCAAAAATTTATTTTCTTGCATTAATTTTGGCAATTGTTTCTTCAATTGAAACTCTTTTATCAGTTGAAGCCATCGATAAGCTCGACACACAAAAACGTATAACCCCAACCAATAAAGAGTTAAAGGCTCAAGGAATCGGCAATTTAGTTTCAGGTTTGATTGGCGGACTACCCATTACTCAGGTAATTGTTAGAAGCTCTGCCAATCATACGTTTGGTGCAAAAAGTAAAAATTCGGCAATTTTCCATGGATTTTTATTATTGATGTGTGCGGTTTCTATTCCTAAAATTTTAAATATGATTCCCTTCGCCAGCCTTGCTTGCATCTTGCTTTTTGTTGGCTATAAACTTGCAAACCCTAAAGTTTTATGGCAAGTAAAGAAACTTGGAAACGAACAATTTATCCCTTTTTTAGCAACAATATTTGGTATGTTGGTTTTTGATTTATTAAAGGGAGTAGTTTTGGGAATGATTGTGGCCATTATTTTTGTATTGATCAATAATTTCCGTAATGCCTTTGAGCAGGTTAACGAAAAGCATCATCGCAACAAATTCACTATCACTTTGGCTCAAGAAGTTTCGTTTTTAAACAAGGGAAAAATTTTGCAATTACTTAAATCAATTCCCGATAATTCAGAGGTAATGATTGATGGCTCAAAATCTGTTTTTATTGATTATGATGTTTATGAAATAATCAAGGATTTTGAGATAAATGCTAAATCTAGAAATATTCAACTTCAACTTAAAGCTATTAAAAAAACATGGTAACACTTACAAAAATAATGCGTGACAAACTTACACCACAAAAAGCTTTAGAGATGCTTCAAGCCGGAAATAATCGCTTTGTAACTAATTTAAAACTTAATCGAAATTTATTGCAGCAGGTCAATGAAACCAGTGATGAACAATATCCATTTGCTTTTATTTTAAGTTGTATTGATTCTAGAACATCAGCTGAACTTATATTCGACCAAGGCTTAGGAGATATTTTTTCTTGTAGAATTGCCGGCAATATTTTAAATGACGACATTATTGGTAGTATGGAATTTGCCTGCAAAATTTCGGGTGCCAAAATTGTTGTGGTTCTGGGTCATACCGAATGTGGCGCCATAAAAGGAGCCTGCAATCACCTAAAAATGGGGCATTTGACGGGTCTACTCGATAAAATCAGTGTGATAATTGACAAAGATTGGCAAGAAAAAAACGAGGACCAATCTCAATATTACGATTTTGTTTCCAAAGCCAATGTAAAAAATGTATTGAAACAAATTAGAGAAAAAAGCTCAATTATAAATGAATTAATCGCTGAAGAAAAAATCATTTTAGTTGGAGCAATGTATGATATTTCCAGCGGAGTAGTCGAATTTTATTAAATTATTATTTAAGTTGTTTTTAGAATTTAACTTTAGTAAATTAATTTAATTTTGAAAACCTTTTACCTTAAATTTCATAATTTTAATTTTCATTGAAAAATTTTATTATAATTCTCACATTATTATTTGCAGGATCTTGTGCTAAAATCAGCTATTTACAGCTTTTAAGTAGCAAAGAACAAATGCTCAAATCAACTGGGGGCTACGAAGCTTTCTTAGCTCTTGAATATTTGTCTTTTGCCCGCAGATTAGTTGGTGTTAACGATTTAAAAACCGCTGAATATTTTGCCAAAAAAGGTCTAGATATTGAAGGTGGCAAAAGCTATTCTCCAGAAAATCCAATTACATGGAAGGGAGAGCTAACAAGGATGTCGGAATTTATTTTAATGCAAAAAAAGTTAGAAAATTTGATTAATAATCAAACCTTGATATTTCAACTTCCAATTCAAATGGCCCATTTATCTTATCTTTACGATTGCTATGTTTCCAAAGAATCTAAGGCAATTTTTCGATCCGATGAATTGTCAAATTGTCGAGTTAATTTTGTAAAATTAGTAGATGAATTGGAAAGTTTTTTAAACGACCTTACCAAAGATAAAACGCCTGAAGTTAAAATTGTCGAGCCAGAATTTACAAGATTTGAAGTGATTTTTGATGCTGAAAACTATATTCTAAACGAAAAAGGGCAGAAACAAATGCTTGAAATTGTCGATTACTTAAAGTCCCAAGGTGGTAGATTTAGACTAATTATTACTGGTAATCCTGATAATGCCATAAAAGAAAAATATAATTTAGCCTTAGTAAAAAATCGAATTTTTGTAGTAAAAAATTATTTAATCAAAAATGGTGTTGATGAAAATATCATTCAAGAACGCATTGAATCCGAAGATTTTCCTGATATAATTGCCAATGATGAGGTTGAAAATCAACTAAATAGAAGTGTTGGGGTTTATATTATTTCAGGCGATTTGGATTTTAAACCATATCCTCTGCCATTGCTACAAAACCTTCTTTATAAAGCACAAATTGAAAATGCCAAAAAAGAAATTGTAATTGAACAAAAATAATATGGAAATTAATAATAAAAAGTATCACAAAATTATTTTAAAAATCGGGTCATCATTAATAGTTGATGACAATCAAATCCGCTATAAGTGGATTGAAAACTTGGCAGAAAATATTAGTAAAATTTTGTCAAATAATTGCAAAATAATTATCGTCACCTCTGGAGCGGTTGCCCTTGGCAGAATAAAATTGAGGCTTCTTGACAAAAAATTAACCCTGCCACAAAAACAATCTTGTGCTTCTGTTGGGCAAATCGAATTAATGTCAATTTATAAAAATATTTTTAATAAGCATAATTATGAAGTAGCACAAATACTTCTTACTGCCAATGATTGCAATTTGCGTAAGAATTTTTTAAATTGCAAAAACACTTGCGAAGAACTTTTAAAAAATAATATCATTCCAATTATCAACGAAAATGACTCAGTTGCCGTCGATGAAATTAAAATTGGCGATAATGATCGGCTTTCAGCGCGAGTTGCCCAAATGATAAAAGCAGATTTAGTAATATTACTTTCAGATATTGATGGTCTTTACAATAAAAATCCCAAAATTTATAAAGACGCCAAACATATAGCCATCGTCAATAAAATTAGTAAAGATATTGAGAAAATGGCAAAAGGCACTTCATCTAAAGTTGGAACTGGCGGAATGATCACCAAAATTATGGCAAGCAAAATGGTAATGTCATCGCAAAGCGATTGTATTATCACCAATGGCACCGATTTAAATGTTTTACAGAAATTAGTTAAAGGCAAACAAAAATTCACAATTTTTACTCCGCAAGATAAGGTTTCAAAAACCTCAAAACATATAAGTGAGTCCAAAAAAAACTGGCTGGCTGGTTTGGTTAATGCCAAGGGTTCGGTAGTGATTAACGAACTTGCCAAAGAAAAACTTTTAACCAAAAAAGTAAGTTTATTGCCAGTTGGAGCAATAGATGTAGTCGGTAGTTTTGCCAAAAATGAAGCAATTTTTATTCTTGACGAAAAACGACAACATATTGGTAGTGGCATTGCTAATTTTAACAGTCAAGAAGTTAAACAAATTTTACAAAAAAACTCCAACGAAATTAAAAAAATCCTCGGAACATCAGCCAAAAAAGAACTTATCCACATCGATAATTTATTTATTTTGTAAAAAAAACTATAACCCCCCCCTCCCAAAATTTTCTTACAGAAAATTTTACCCTCCCGCGATGGGGAGGGTGATAACACCGCTAATTTTGCCAAAAAGAATTTTACCCTCTCTTAGCCTAGGAATTTTATCAATTGAGCAACTAGCTGGGGTGATGACACCGCTAATTTTGTCAATGAAATTATATATTTTATTTTCAAAGTAAAGTTATCGCAACGAGTTTTAAAAAAATAATTAATTTTTAAAAAGTTATAAAAAGTTTAAAGTAAATTAATTTTTTAAATTTTAACTAAAAATTAAGGTGGTACTTATCACCCTCCACCTCGCTCAGAGGGTAAAATTTTTTTACCAAAAAAATTTTGGGAGGGGGCTGAAATCATATAATTAAAACCCAAATAATTTGAAAAATAAATATATTAAAATACTCAATTTTATAAAAAATATAATTATAAAACATCAAAATTTTCCTTGATAAATGTCAATTACCCTCCCAAAATTTTCTTTGCAGAAAATTTTACCCTCCCGCGATGGGGAGGGTGATGACACCGCTAATTTTGCCAAAAAGAATTTTACCCTCTCTTAGCCTAGGAATTTTATCAATTGAGCAACTAGCTGGGGTGATGACACCGCTAATTTTGCCAAAGAGAATTTTACTATGACACAACCAAAAAGCGAGATTTCTAAGGATGCTGGTAAAATTATAGATAAAAAAAATCCCTCTAATTATAAAATTAAAGGGATTTTCTTAAATCTAAGTTTTATATGAATTTATTCTTCAGATTTTTTCTTTCTTGGTTTTTTGGCTTTGACAACAACTTCTTCTACACCCTCTTGTGAAGTTGATTCATTTTCATGATCATCAGATTCTTTTTTAGATTTCTTTTTTGGATTTAATAGAACCATAGCTTCAGATTCGCTTCTAGAAACTAAAAGTTTTACATCAAGAATTAAATCAGAGTGTAAATTTAATTTTGAATCATAAATTCCGATTTCTTTGATTGGTTTTGATAAGAAAACCACTGATTTATCGATTAGTTTTTCGTTGATAACATCATTAATTTTGTTAGCAATAACCGATGAATTTACAGAACCATAAAGACGGCCGTCATCGGAAGCATTTTCGATAATAATGATATTTTTGCCAGCTAATAATTCTTTAATCTTATTGGCAATGGCTAATTTTTCTGAACTTTGTTTTTCGAATTCAGCTTTTTTTTCAGCGAAAGATTTATAATTCTCCTCAGTGTAGCAAATTGCCTTTTTATTTGGAACTAAGAAGTTTTTGCCATAACCATTTTTAACAGTTACAACATCGCCGATTTTGCCTAATTTTGGTAAATTATCTATAAGAATTAGTTTCATTGTTTTAAAAATTAGTAATTAGAATCTTTTTTTATTGGTGAAAGCAAAGCTAGAAAGCGAGCTTTTTTAATTGCATTAGCGATAGCTTTTTGCTTTTTTAACTCGACATTAGTAATTCTACTTGGAATAATTTTGCCTCTTTCAGAAATAAATTTATTAAGAAGTTTTAAATTTTTGTAATTAATTTCTGAAATATCAACATCACGAAGTGGGCAAGTCTTTTTTTTGCGAATAAAAACACTTTGATTGACTAAAGAAACTTTGACAAAACTTTCTTCATTTTCGTTATTTACTTGCGGGACAATATTGTTAATCATAAGATAAAATTTTAGTTGTTAATTAAGCATCAAATTGAAATTGTTCAATAACCAAGTCAAGTTTAGAAGGCTCTTTTTTGGCAGAAACTTTACCAGCTTTGAAATCTTTGGCAGTGCTAGAAACAAATAAAACTGATTCTTTGTCATGAGATTCTACACTGTAAATTGTGCTTCTAATCACATCTTCATTGAAGCTCATAATTCTTTTAAGTTCAGCAACGGCAGGGTAATCAGCGGTAATTTTCAACATTACATAATGACCGCGAGAATTCTTTTTAATTTTATAAGAAAGAGTGCGAAGCCCCCAATATTCTTTTTGGACTTTACCATTACCATCAGTGATAATTTTAGTAAATTTATTGGTAAGTGCATCAACATCTTCAGCTGTAAGATCTTGTCTAACAATAAATACGGTTTCGTATAAAGACATAAGTAATTTTTAGTTTAAAATAAATAAATTTAATAAAGTGAAAATAATTTAATTGATAAATTCAAATTTGATTTTTTAAACCCCAAAACCATATAAATCATGGCTTTAAAAGCAGTTTAAACAAGCAAATTTCAGTGAAAATCATATAAATTTAGTCACAAGCTATAATTTGAAGTTGTAAAATTTTACTTAACAAAAGTTTTAATTGCAAGTTAAAGTTTTTATTTTTTTATAAATTTGGTTTTAAAGTAAAAATATATTTACTAAAATATAATAAATACCAAACCACAATATTATTTATGCAAATATTAAATCGAAAAGCACATTTTAATTATCAAATTACCGAAGAAATTGAAGCGGGTCTAATTTTAGTTGGAAGCGAGGTAAAATCCATACGTGAAGGCAAGGCCAGCCTAAATGAATCTTACATTGCCGAAAAAAATCGTGAGCTTTTTTTAATCAATGCTAATATCTCTGAATTTAAAGGTGCCAATCGTTTTAATCACCTCCCAAAACGCGAACGCAAATTACTTTTACACCACAAGCAACTAAATAAGATTATTGGCAAGATAGAGCAAGATGGTTGTAGCGTTATTCCAATTAAAATTTATTTCAACAAAAAAAACTTCGCCAAAATTTTAATTGGCATCGGCAAGGGCAAAAAACTTTACGACAAACGCGAAACTATTAAAAAACGCGATGAAGCCAGAAGATTACAACGACAAGACGATTATTAAAATGATCAAAAACCCGCATTATTTTTTATTTGACCCAATAACCAGCCTTAAAGGAGTCGGTAAATCCTTGGGCGAATATTTATCTAAATTAATTGAGGGTGAGCAAATTATTGATTTGCTTTTACATTTTCCGTATCGATTGGAAAAAATTAATTTTGAACCCGATTTGCGTTTAGTTCAAGATCAGGAATTGGTTTTAATTAAGGGCAAAGTTCAGGCTCACCAAGCACCCGCAAGGTCTTCGCAACCTTTTAAAATTATATGTTATAACCCAACTGGATTTTTTTCTTTAGTTTTTTTCAAAATTTTTCCAAGTCAATTAGAAAAATTAAAAATCGGTGAAGAAATCGCCGTTGTTGGCAAAATTCAAAAACACCTTAACGACAATCAAATCAACCACCCGCAACATATTTTAGAGATTAATAAAATCAATGATATTGCCAAATTTAATGTGATTTATCCGCTAAGTCAAAAATTATCGAATAAATTTATTGCCTATCAAATTCAACAAATTTTAAAACAACTTCCAAAGTCTTGCGAAGAATGGATTGACAGCGATTTTGTTAAGCGTTTAGGTTTTCCAACATTTTATCAAGCTCTAAAACTTGTCCATAATCCACAAAATCAAAACGATCTCAATCCAGAAAACCCAGCCATTCAACGCCTCGCCTTTGATGAAATTTTAGCATCACAATTGGCGATGATTATGGCAAAAAATCGCCAAAAAGGCTTAAAAAAATTCTATCCAAATCAACAATTTCTAGGCGACAAATTTATTAACTCCCTCCCCTTCACCCCAACTAATGCTCAATTAAAGGCAATCAATGAAATTAACCAAGAAATTTTTTCAAGTAAAAAAATCACCCGCTTAATTCAAGGTGATGTTGGCAGTGGAAAAACTATAATTGCAATTTTTACAGCTTTGCAAAATATCTCTCAAGGCAAACAAGCTTGCGTGTTAGTGCCAACTACAGTGCTTGCCAAACAACATTTTGAATATTTCAAAAAATTATTGATTGATTTTGATTTAACCATAGAAATTCTTACTTCGGCGACCACAAAAAAACAAAAGAAACTTTTACTTGAAAAATTAATTAATGGTGAAATTTCAATTTTAATCAGCACCCACGCAGTACTAGAAGATGATGTAAGGTTTAAAAATTTGGGGATTGCCATCATTGACGAACAGCACCGCTTCGGTGTTTTGCAACGGTTGAAAATTGTAGAAAAAGGCGAAAATGTTGATTTAATTTTGATGAGTGCAACACCGATTCCTCGTAGTTTGATGCTGGGTTTATATGGCGATATGGATATAAGTATCATCAATGAAAAGCCCAAAAATCGGCAAAAAATTGAAACAACTATAATGTCAAAAAATAAATCACCAGAACTTTATCAAGCGATGCAAAAAGCCATTAACAATCAAGAAAAAATCTATTGGATTTGCCCTGCAATCGACGAAAATAATGAAGAAAATTCCAAAAATAATGATGCCGATTTAACTTCGGTTGTGCAAAAATACCAAGAAATTTCAAATTATTTCGAAGCCAATAAAGTAGGGCTTTTACACGGCAAAATGAAAGAAAGTGAAAAAGAAAAAATTATGCAAGATTTTGCCAGTAATCAATCCAATTCCAAACAAATTTTAGTGGCTACAACCGTAATTGAAGTGGGTATTGATGTGCCAAGTGCCACGATTATTGTTATTGAAAATGCTGAACATTTTGGTTTAGCTCAGCTCCATCAGCTTCGAGGCAGAGTTGGTAGAAGCGACAAAAAATCTTATTGTATTTTACTTTATGGCAAAAAATATGGCAAAAATTCGCAAGCCCGATTAAATATTTTGCGCCAATCAAATGATGGATTTTTTATTGCCGAAGAAGATTTAAAAATGCGCGGAAGCGGTGAAATGCTTGGAACTAAGCAAAGCGGTTTTCCTGATTTTTATGTTGCCAATTTAAGTTCACATCATCATTTTTTCAACTACGCCAATCAGCAAGCCAAAAATATTCTTTTGTCAGATCCGCATTTAAAATTAGAAATCAATAAAAAATATCAATTTCTCCTAAGAATATTTAAATATGATGAGTGCTTAAGAATTATTAATAGCGGTTAACGAATTTGGCTGCCAAATGATTTTACAACTTAAAAAGTCATCATCCCTCCATTTTCCTTAGCATCTTTAACTCTTCTTGTAGCTTCTGACGCTGCCTCCGTTCCTACAGCCCTAACCCATGTAAAACTCGGTCTCATTCCAAGACCAACACCTTCACCTGCATTTAAATTTGGACGGGCTCCTTCAGATGGTATTGATGGATAATTTTTCCCAGCTGTATATCTTCCTCGCATAATTTTAGAATGAAGATCAAGATTTTGTGGATCAGATAATGATTTAGATGCTTTATCTTCCTTAGCTGAATCGCGAATTTTCATATTATTTATTATTCTATCAAGATAATCTTCTATAAAATGATTACCTTTTAAATCTTCATTATTTTCTGAATTATCAATATGAAATTTTGAACTAAATTCTGGAGCTGATGTGAAACGAAGTGGAGATTTAGCATCTTCCCTTGCATCACTTCGAGACACCCCCCTTGCATTTCTGGGTGGAGAAGGATCAACTGGAGTAAATTCAGATGATTGAGTTCGTGACAAAGTATAATAAACGGAAGATTCTCGAGAAATGGAAATCATTGAGGGGGAACTAGAAGAATTGCTATGACTTTCGCCACCATTTTGCATAATAGCTCCTGATAATTTCGATGAATTAATAGCTTCTTTATCACTGTTATTTGTAGGGCTATTAGAGGAATTTGTTGGAGATTCCGGAGATGTTGACGATTGCTCATAACCACCTCTTTTGTAACAAAAAAAAGTGCCAATTGCAGATAATGATGTTGAAATCTTTGGGATTTTGAATTTGGAAAATAAGGGAAAACAAGAACTCATATTTTATTGATTAATAGTTAGTAGTATTAATCAATTATAAATATTTAATTTAATTATCAATAATTATTTTCTAATTATAAATTTATTATTTACTTATTTTTATTTCTATAATCTTATCACTCATTTTATTAATCACCTCATCATCATGAGAAATGATAATATAAGAAATTTCCTGATTTTTTTGAATATTATTTAATAAATTTAAAATTTCATTTTGAGTTTGATAATCCAGTGCCGAGGTCGGCTCGTCAAGAATCAAAATTTTTGGTTGCAAAATTAGCGAACGCCCCAAAGCCACTCTTTGCCTTTGCCCTCCCGAGAGTTGATGCGGAAATAATTCTAACAAAAAAAGAGGTAATTGCAATTTTTTGGCAATATCTTCAACCTGATTTTTTACATATTCTTTAAAGCTAGGCGAAGTTAAATTAAATATTTTTTGCAAATAATTTAACGAACTATTGATAATTAAGCCTTCGGCGATTATGTCGAAAATTTTTGTCCGCGGATTCAAGCTTGAAAACGGATCTTGAAATAAAATCTGAATAGATTTTCGAAGTTCAATTGCATTTTTTTGCCAATTTTTTTTATCAGCAAAATTTATTTCACCCGCACTTGGTATTAAATTAAGTAAAGCCAAAGCTAATGTTGATTTTCCTGAGCCACTTTCACCTATAATACCAATATTCTCGGCTGTTTTTAAGGTAAAATTGATATCTTTTAGCACCTCATGATTTTTATATTTAACTGACAAATTTTTCACCACCAAAATTTCTTCATCAGTATTTTTTTTCACAAAATCAATTCGATTTGGCAAATGCAAATGCTCCGAATTATCGCCAATCATTATCACCTCATCCGCCAAATTTGCTACTACCGCTTTATTGTGGCTAATCAATAAAATCGACATTTTACGAGCGATTGAAAGTTTTTTTAATAATTCCAAAATTTCGCCTTGGATTTTTTTATCTAGTGCCGTAGTTGGCTCGTCGGCAATCAATATTTGTGGATTATTTGCAATCCCAATAGCAATCATTACCCGCTGTTTTTGCCCGCCCGATAATTGATGAGGATAGTGATTGACCCTATCAATCAAAGAACTAAGACCAACTTCTTTCATTAAATTTTCAATTTTGAATTTTAATATATTTTTAGAAATTTTTGGCTGATGTGTCAAAATTGCCTCGCCAATTTGCTTGCCAATTTTGTGAAGCGGATTTAATGCAGTGTTTGGATCTTGAAAAATAAAACCAATTTCTTTGCCACGAATTTTTTGTAAATTTTTGTCATTTAATTTTAACAAATCCTGATTATCAAAATAAATTTTTCCAGAAATTTCAGCATTTTTTGGCAATAATTTTAAAATAGAAAGAGCGATTAGAGACTTACCAGAACCACTTTTGCCAACTAATGCAGTAATTTTTTGTGATGATAAATTTAAAGAAAAATCCCGAATAATTTCTTGAAAATTGCCATCGGTTTTTCTGAATTTTATGTAAAGATTTTCAATTTTTAAGGTCATTATGTTAATTTTTTTGGTTAAATCTTAACTATAAAATTAACATGATTTTTCTAAATCTCCACTTCTTTAAAAAAATCCGAACAAATATATTAAAATTTATTTTAAATATTAATAACTAGTTGAAAATATTAAAAAATTAATTAAAAAACAAGTTGTAGCCTATTTTTTTATAAATTTGTAATTTAATTTTTTTATAAATTATGAACTCTTCGCTTTTATTTAACAATAATGATTTTAGGTTTTTATTTCAGGAAACCTCAAAATCAACTAAGCAAATCTCCCCAAGCGCTCCATTCTCTCCTTCAGATGCTATTAATGGTGGTGCGGATTTAAGCCCCAAACTTCTCCAAGTCAAACCCCAAAAAAAAGGAAAGTTCTTTTAGATTATAATTCATGTTATCGTTTGTGGAATAATCTTGAAATGGCATTTGAAATTGCCAAACTAAAAGATGAAGGATTCGATGTGGCTTTTATTTTAAAAAAAACCGACGGCGAAATTTTTGCATGTTCGATTGAATATAAGGCTGATGGTGATAAAAAAAGTGAACCGTACTTTTTTTTGACAAAAACTTCCTTCTAAATTGATTAACAGAAATCATTCAATTTTTTTAACTTGAATGATCAATTAATTTATTTTAAAATTTTATTGACTAAATTTTTGTTAAAAAACCGTTGGTGGCATTTTTTTAGCAGATTGGATTCTATTGTTATTGTAATAGTAAATCTGAATTGCAATTCCCTCGATGAGTTCTCTTTGGTTTTAGTGGGAATAAAATCTTCAAGCTAAAATTTTAGCTTTTGAAAAAAAATTCATAGAATTCCTTTTGGAATATAAAATTTCTTCTCAATTTGATTGATCGAAAAGGAGGAGTTGAAATAAATTTTAAGGACATTGCCCTTTGATTTGCATTGAAAAGTTCATTAATTAAATAAATTCCCTTCAATTCTCTATACAAGTATTTTAATATCAATTCTTATAATGATAATAAACATCTAGGCGATTTATTATCAAACAATAATGATTTAATGAAGTTTGTGTTGTAGAAAATTTTGTTATTTTTGTAAAAAAATTGCAAAATCAACAAAATTCTTGCAATAATAATCACAATACTTTATATTTTTTGTAAATTAATTACAAAGAATATTTTCTAAATTTATGTTGATTTCATATTCGGTTAGCAATTTTCGTTCAATCAAAGGCAAACAAACTGTTAATTTTTCTGTTAGCGAAAAATATCACGGCAAAAGTCAATCTCATTTAAAAAGCAATATTTTTGCTACCAAAAATAAACAAGTGCCAAATTTATTAAAATCAATTGCTCTTTATGGTTCCAATGCTTCTGGTAAATCTAATTTAGTAAAATCTTGGTATTGTTTTGGTTTAATGATTTTATCAACAAAAAGGAAAAGAGGTGATGCAATTGAAGAATTTGATCCTTTTGTTCTAGATAAAAAATTTCAAAAACCAACGATTTTTGAAATTGATTTTATCGCCTCAAATTCAACAAGATATTTATATGAATTCGCCTATGATTCTTCGCAAATTCATTATGAAAAATTATCCTCTTACAAAGATGGAGTCGATGTTTCGCCAAAATTAATTTATGAAATTGGTTTTGAGAAAAATAAATTATATCATGAATTTAAAGATAGCTTTGAAGGGCACAAAGACAAGGCTATAAATCTATTTGAAAATACTCAAAATAATTTATTTTTATCACTCAATATCAATGAAGATGGCAATAAATTCTTGAATCCAATTTATGATTGGATGCAAAATTATGCTGAAGTTATTCTTGATCATGAAGATCGATATTTTGAAACTATTCACTGGATTAGTAAAAACAAAAAAAATAAAGATAAAGTTGTCAAACTTTTGCAAAAATTTGATTTAAATGTTAAGGATATTGAGGTTGAATTTAAAGAAGTTCGACTCCCAAAATTTATCGAAGAAGATTCTGATATTAGCGAGGAGATGAAAAAAAATATGCGAAAAAAACCAAATATAAATTTTATCAATCCAAATGGCACAAGGTTAAAAGCCAATAAAATGTCGTTTGGAACCATGAATTTATTTTCAATTTCGGCATCAATTTTTAAAACCCTCATCAATGGTGGAGTATTATTTTTCGATGAAATTGATCGCTCTTTTCATCCCGATATTTTGCTCGAAATTGTTAAAATGTTTCATGATAAAAACATCAATGAAGGCAATGGTCAAGTGCTTTTCACGGCACATAATGATATTTTGCTTGATAAAATTTACGATAAAAAGACTGATAAAAAAATTAATTTATTTCGTCGCGATCAAATTTGGTTTATTAGCAAAGATGATAAAGAGCAATCAAGTCAACTTTATAGCCTCAATCAATTTAACGGAATTCGCAATGATGACAATATTTGTGATCGATATCGCAATCATGAATTCGGTGCCCGCCCATTTATTAGCAAAAATAAGTAGGGTTTAATGGCAAAGAATCAATTCATTGACAAAAATATTTTAATAATTTCTGAAGATGAAAAATCTTTCATTTTTTATATGGAATATTTTTTAAAAGAATTAAAATTTCAAAATAACAATTCCGATTTAAAAAAATCCGATTCTGAAAAATATTTTCCAAAATCAAAAAAACAAAGATGTTTTATAAAAATTAACAAATTTGAACGAATTAAAATAACCTTAATATGCCCGAAAAATCAATCTTTGCAAGGAATTGTTGATTTAGCAAAAAAATTAAAAGATGAAGAGAGAAATAGTCCAAAAATTAAATTTGATAAAATATTTTGTGTTGTTGATGCGGTTTCGCCTCAAGAGAATCAAGGCAATTCTAAAATATACCAAGAAATAATTTCATCGAAAAATTTACAAGATTTAAATCAAAAATACTCAAATGAAATTGAAATAATTGATTCTAATCCATCATACGAAATATGGCTTCTCAATCATTTTCAAAAATTTTCCGATAAGCAATTTAAAAATTCTAAATCAGTAGAAGATGAAATTTCTAAAATTTTAAAAACCAAAAATAAAAATTTTATTTACGAAAAAAATAATGAAAATTGGTTTGAAAAATTTATTGATAAAAAGAAAATTAATCAAGCGATTAAAAACTGTCAAGACCTAGATGAAAATCATTTGAAACATAAAAACAGAAATCCCAATCCGTCTTCAAAAATTTATAAAATTATTAACTTTATATATGAAATTTGTAAGTAAAATTAGTTAATTTTATCAAGAATTGAAAAAAAAATATGATAACAAAAATACCCGCAAACATTATTAAAACAACAATACCAGCGAAATATAAAGGTTTTTTTAAGAAGGAACTAATTTTTGATCCAGAAGATAGAAAGCTGGTTGTAGTAACCGGTCTCAATGGAAGTGGAAAAACAACTATTTTAAGCCATTTATATAGAGAAAAGAGAGAAAAAGAACCTAGTTCAGTTTTCTTTAAGACAACAAACCCAAATTCTCGCAATGAGATTAGAAGAAGCGATGGATTTATAAGATTTAGAAACTCAAGGGAAAGATTTTCTGAGCAAGAAAGTTTAACAATTGAAGATATATGGGTTGAAATTAATAGAAGATTTGTTCACTTTTGCTCAAGGAAGAAAATTTATTATAGCGATTTGTTAGATGTTAATAATATGCTTTTTAATAAAGATTCTGATCTTTACGAATATGGTTTTGACTTTTTATATGAAGTTACAAACTTACTTTTTGAAATGACTGGAGAGCAGAAAGATGTAATTGCTAAAACTTTAGGAATTACTCGTGAAGATGATGTTAAAACAGAGATAAAAAATCGAATTCAAAAAATTTCTAGGTTAAATAAAAATAAAAAAGAATTTAAAAATATTTTTCTAGAATATGAAAATGGATTGAAAATATTCGAAAGAGAGGGTTATGAGCCAAAATATATAGGCAATTATTCAGATTATAATCATAGAATTAACTTAAGGGAAATAGATCAAGAAATTAGAAAAAAATTAAGAAAAGAAGCCAGAGATAAATCAAAAATAACGAACCCTTTTGAGTTTGATGAATATATCTACAAATTAATTAATCCATTTCAATCGATGGAGGCTATTATCGATAAAATTTCTAGAAAGATTGAAGATCAAAAGAATGAAAAAAGAAGGGGGGGGCGATCTTATTGGGAGCAAATCAATGAAGAAATAACCAATCTAAATACTGAATTTGGAGATAAAAAATTTAGATATTTATTAAATCCACCAACTCGAAAAAAATATGAACTAACATTTTATTCTCATAATAAAGATTGTCATAGTGAATACATATCTTTTCAAAATTTATCAAGTGGTGAAAAAATGATTTTTGAACTAATTTGTTATTATTTTGTAATTTGCAAAGATGATAATTCTAAAGATGCAGTTAATTTAATTATATTAGATGAATTTGATGCCAACCTTAATCCTGCTCTAGCCGAGCTTTATTTAAAAACCATAAATAAGGAGTTTGTTGAAAAAAATATTAAGGTAATTTTAACAACTCATTCTCCATCAACTGTTGCAGAGGTTGATCCAAAAAGCTTGTGTGAAATTATAAATGAAGATGGTTGTCATAAAATTGAGTGGGCTAAAAATGAAGATGGTAAAAAGAAAATTTTAGAAAAACTTGCGCCTAAATTTGTTTATGATGAAGAACTTGGACCGATTGGTGCCATTAAAGGATCGAGAGATGTGATAATATTTGTTGAAGGAAAAGATGATGAACAATATTTTTCAACAAAAGCAGAAGAATTAGGTTTAACAAATTACAAATTTATTGAATGCGGTTGTGCAGATAATGTACCTAATGCTATAAAGGCTTTATCTATAATTCCTTATTTTCAAAAAATCATACAAACAAAAACAATAATAGGATTATTTGATTTTGATGAAAAAGGTCTCGATACAATCCATAGAGTGATATTAAGAGATAAAGAAGATATTAAAACAATAACTCAGAATTTGAGAAATAAAAAACAAGCCATAATCCATGAATATCATAATAGTTATTTGTTGGTTCTTGTTCCTCCTAATACCAGCGAGTCTTGGCAAGATCACTTTAATAATCGCTACAGACTTGAAGAATTAAAAAATGACGAAAAAAATAATGGTGGTGCTATCGATAGATTATTTGCAGAAATAAAAAAGATTGTATCTCAATCTAAGTTAAAATAGATGACAAAAAATAACTCCTTATCCAAATCTGATTATGTCAAAAGCCTGCAATACTCATAAGATTTTTGTTTTTTAAAAATCGCCAAGACTAAATTATCAATAGATGACGAGGTAAAGTTAAAATTTGCATAAGAGATAAGATAAAACTTACCCATTTTTAATTATACCATTTTGAATTAATACATTTAAAAACATAGCATAATTTTGTACAAATTTTTTTTATAAGAAAAAATATAAATATATTAAACAGTTTGAATTGAAAAAGGTAGTTTGAACAGATTCTAAGAAAGGCTACAAAAAATAAAAATAATAAGATATCTTCCATATAGTAATGACATCCTTTACAATATTTTCCTAAATATCCCAATACAAAAATATATCCTAATATTTCAAAAATATTGAGGATTCTTTGAACAAAGTCCTTATTCATAATTTTTAATAAATTCAAAATATATTAAATAAAATTAAATTTTGACTTTTGATTTAAAAAAGTCAATTATAATTTGTAGTAATTTTATTCCTTTTTGTGACGGATATAAGTGAAATAACAGCATTTGCGAATCAAAATTTTAGCAATCCATTTTCTTAACAAGTGAGGTTATATAAAAAAAGGCGATTTTTGACTTTGCTAAATTAAAGATAACCAGCTCAAACCTCACCCCCCCTTTTTTTTGACAAAAACTTCCTTCTAAATTGATTAACAGAAATCATTCAATTTTTTTAACTTGAATGATCAATTAATTTATTTTAAAATTTTATTGACTAAATTTTTGTTAAAAAACCGTTGGTGGCATTTTTTTAGCAGATTGGATTCTATTGTTATTGTAATAATAAATCTGAATTGCAATTCCCTCGATGAGTTCTCTTTGGTTTTAGTGGTAAGCAAAATTATCTGAGGAAGATTTCAAAAAAATTACCATCGAAGAAATAAAAAAATATAAAGAAAAAAATCAAGGCGATCCTCAAACCAAAGAAGATTTACCCACAGAAACCGTTAGAGAATTACAAGAAAAAGTTTTAAAAGAAATTGTTAAAAAAATATCGCCAATTGAATTTAGTCAAGTTCGAAATGCTAATTTTATTGCAACCCAAGCCAATCAACAAAATATTGCCGATTTGCAATCCGCGATTGAAATCAGAAAATTACAAAAAGAGGGTAAAATTCCGCCTCAATTTTTAGGAACTTGCGGAGTAATTTTTGAAGGCGATTCCGGAGTTGGTAAAAGTATGATGATCGATGCAGTTTTGCAAGAAAGAGGAATCATCGAAACAAAATCACTACAAGAAATTGAAAAGAATATTGAAAAGGAAATTAAATCAGAAATTCAACCTGAAACTCCGGCTCATTATTACTATAAAATCCCCGCTAGCTTGCCGATTGAAGAAATTGAAAAGAATTTAATCAAGGCTTTTGAATTAGGTGTAATCGTAGTTTTTGACGAGATGAATACCCACATTAAAGAAGGCGGACTCGAAAAAACCATCAACGCTTTATTAACAGGTCAGCATCCACAAGATTCAACAATCAAACCCCAAGCTGGATTTATGATTATTAGTAGCGTTAACTCCGCAACCAACTCTTGAAGATCGGCTCTTAGCCCAGCAATTCTGCATCGAAGCACCGTAATTAATGCTAAGTCTTTATGTGAATATCAGGCTGAAGATTTTAAAAAAATTATTAAAAATTGGACAAAAGAGAATCGAGAAAAAATCGATGATGAAACTTTAAAAGAGGCTTCCGAAGTCATTGCTACATTAGCTAAAACCAAACCAGAAACCTTAAATAATCTTCGAGAATTAAAAACATTAATGCCAAATATTTTAAAAAATTTAAAAAGCCAAAATCAAGAAGTTATTCAAAAGTAGTAATAATTACCAACTCTTTTAAATAAAATTATTTTTCCAACCCTTCCTTACCTTTTAAACCTTCAGTTCTAGCCATACTAACCATTCCATCTGGCAATGATGCTCTTAAACCAACTTCGCCATCAATTACTCTTGATCTCAATAACAATCTTTGACTTTCACCAATAATTTGTGAGGTTTCTCTGGCATGAAGCCCATGTTTGTTTTGTAAAATCAGCATATCTCCTGATTGCAAAGACTCTGAAAAATCTGGATCAATTTCTTCAAGATATTTTTGCAATAATTTAATCGCATTTAAAACTTTTACATCATTTTGATGATAACCAAAACAACCATATTTTGCAAACCTTATTTCATTAGTTTCGGGGTCAATAATTTTGCCATATTCATAATCAAAATCACTATTATTTTCTGCAATTGTGGTGATTTTAAACAAACTTTCCAAATCTTCTTCTTTGCCATTTTTTTTAAAATAATCGATGATGGTTTCAGCCAAAATTACTTTGGTTTTTACCGCGTCATGTCCTTTTACTCCAACCAAAATAGTCAATTCATCAACTCCCTTATTCCACCCATCATTATGCCAAAGCAATTCTCTATCTCCATCAAATTTTGAATTACTTCCTTTCGATTCCTCTGTTGGATAAATTGTTTGAAATATTTCTCCTTTCTTATTAGTATTAACCAGCAATCCTAACACCAAAGATGATGAAATTTTACAGATTGCAACATCTCGATTGCCAATCATTTCAGAATCTGAATTGTAAATAGTTTTTGGAATTACATTTGAATCAACCGAAGGAAAATTTAGACCCTGCAAATAAATTATTTTAGATTTTTCAGCCAAAGTTTGAGCTAAATGATGGGCAAATTCAGGATGCTTTTCAACTATCTCAATAAATTTAGGCTGATATTTTGAAATTTCTTGCCAATTAAAATTTCTCCTCGGTTTGGCATTTACTGGAACCAAACTCTCTGCTAATTCCTTTAATTTTTTAGCCAAAGCGGGCGGAACAATTACTCTAGAAATATTGTTTTTTAAAACCATAAATAGGTGTTTTAAATTTAAAAAATCTATATAAATTTATTTCAATAAAATAATTAATTATCAAGCAAAATTTATGAAGAAAAAAATTATAATGTGGTTTCGCCAAGATTTGAGGTTAACCGACAATCCCGCCTTGAATAATTGCGATGATTTCGCCAAAAAAAATAATTGCGAAATTATGCCGATTTATATTTTTGATAATGAAATTGACGAGGGTCGAAAAATTGGCTCGGCCAGCAAATGGTGGCTTCACCACTCGCTTCAATCTTTAAACAAATCATTGGATAATAAATTAAATTTTTATCAAGGCGAACCACTAAAGATTTTACAAAATATCATCAAAAATCATGAGGTCGAGGCAATATTTTGGAACCGAAGATATGAACCGCTTTTGATAAAAAAAGATACTGAAATAAAAAAACATTTTAGAGAGAAAAACCTGCAAGTTGAAAGTTTTAACGGTTCGCTTCTTTGGGAACCTCTTGAAGTTTTAAAGGATGATAAAACCCCCTACAAGGTTTTCACTCACTTTTATCGTAAAGGTTGCTTGCTCAATGCTTTGCCTCCAAAAAAACCAACACAAACGCCAAGCGATTTGAATTTATATCACGACAAGGTCAATTCACTTGTGCTTGCCGATTTAAAGCTTTTACCCAAAATCAAATGGGACAAAATTATGCAAGAATATTGGCATATCGGCGAAGAAAATGCTTATAAAAAAATGCAAAATTTTGTAAAAAATGATTTGAGTAATTATAAAATTGGTCGAGATTTTCCAAATTTAAAAAAAGTCTCGCAACTCTCGCCCCACCTGCATTTTGGCGAAATTTCACCTCAACAAATTTGGTATTATACACAAGAAAATTATCAAGAAAAAACAGGTGAAAAAAACTTAGATCACTTCTTAAGTGAACTTGGTTGGCGAGAATTTTCATATTATTTGCTTTATCATTTTCCAAAAATTACCAAAAAAAATCTTAATGAAAAATTCGATAATTTTTCATGGCAATATAATGCCAAATATCTCAAGGCTTGGCAACAAGGGAAAACGGGTTATCCAATAGTTGATGCTGGTATGCGTGAACTTTGGCAAACTGGCTATATGCATAATCGCGTGCGTATGATTGTTGGTTCGTTTTTAGTAAAAAATTTACTAATTGATTGGCGAGTTGGCGAGGATTGGTTTTTTGATTGTTTGGTTGATGCCGATTTGGCAAGTAATGTGGCAAGTTGGCAATGGGTAGCTGGAAGCGGTGCTGATGCGGCTCCGTATTTTCGAATTTTCAATCCAGTTTTGCAAGGAGAAAAATTTGATGAAGATGGCGCATATACCAAAAAATATGTGCCTGAATTAAAAAATTTGCCAAGTAAATATTTGTATAAGCCGTGGGAAGCCTCAAGCGAAATTTTACAAAAAGCTGGGATAATTTTAGGCGAAACCTATCCTCATCCAATTGTAAATATCGAAGAATCAAGGCATAAGGCTCTTGAAGCTTTCAAACAACTGCCAAAAAAAGAAAGTTAATGACCCACAAAAAATTAAATTTACCACAAAAAATTTGTGAATTTTGCAACCGACCTTTTGCTTGGCGAAAAAAATGGCAACGAGACTGGGAACATATAAAATTCTGCTCTGAAAAATGTAAAAATTCCAAAAAAAATGCGAAAAAAAACTAAATTTTATAAAATTTTTTTTACTATAATTATTTTTTTATCACCAACCAAAATTTATGCACAAAATATGACGATAATTCCAAAAGCAAATCAAAAAACTTCGGCATTAAATGTTCTAAATAAACCACTCCAGCCTTGTTGTTTTGAACCACTCACTGGATTTTTTCGTGATGGATATTGCCATACAAATTTTCAAGATGCAGGAACTCATGTGGTTTGTGCCCAAGTAACAACTGAATTTTTAGAATTTACAAAATCTAGAGGAAATAATTTATCTTCGCCAAATCCACAATATAATTTTCCGGGCTTAAAAGCGGGAGATTTTTGGTGCTTATGCGCTTTACGTTGGCTTGAAGCCTACGAAGCTGGATTTGCTCCAAAAATAAAATTGGAATCCACCAACATCAAAGCTCTTGAATATATTGATTTAAAAACCTTAAAAAAATTTCGCCTAAAGAAAAAAGCAAAAAAATAATTATCGCGAAAAAAAATCTTGAAAAAAATATTTTTATTACCTAATATGATAATCATTATTGCAATGATTTTTTAATTTTAAAGCCATTCCAAATATTTATTTTACTGGTTTTATAAAAATTTTATTAAAATTAGTTTTTATTATTTTATTAATTTTTTTGTCTTATTATTTATGTTAATTCTTCGCAAATTTCCGCAATTTTTTTGGTTAATTTTACAAATTTTATTTTTAAATCTTATTTTAATTAACAATATTTTTGCTAAAAAAAATATTTCTTCAAAACCAGTTCAAACCAACATAATTTCTTCATCGACCCTTCCACAAATCACCGTCACTGCCACTAACGAAAATTCTGATTACAAAAACTTTACCTCGTCAAGCTCGCTAAAAATTAATAAAGCTCTAAATGACACTCCACAAAGTATTTCCGTGGTTGGACGCAAACAAATTCAAGACCAAAATATTGTTAATCTTGAAGAGGCTTCGCGTTATGTTCCAGGGTTTTTTGTCAAGCAAGGCGAAGGCAATCGCGACCAAGTTTCGATTCGAGGCAACGACACAACTGCCGATTTCTTTTTAGATGGCGCTCGCGATGATGCCCAATATTTTCGTGATTTTTATAATATCGAACAAATTGAGTTTTTAAAAGGTCCAAATGCTTTGGCATTTGGTCGAGGTGGCTCTGGTGGCTTAGTAAATCGAGTTTCAAAATTTGCCAATGGCAACAAAATTCGTAAAGTAAGTTTAAGTGGCGGTTCCTTTGAAAATCATCGTTTCGAGGGCGATATTTCTGAAAAAATCAATAATAAATTTAATTTTAGAATCAATGGTGTTTATGAAAATTCTAAAACCTTCCGTGATTATGGATATATGCAAAAATATGGCATCAACCCAACGGCAACCATTATTTTAAGCCAAAAAACTGACTTAAAAGTTGGTTATGAATATTTTTATGATAATCGCTTTAATGACCGTGGTTTGCCTTCAAAAAACGGCTCACCACTTACAATTCGCTCAAATAAATTTTTTGGCAGTCCTGATCAATATGGCTCAAAAACTGAAGTAAATAGCGCTTTTGCAACATTAAATCATGATTTTAATAAGGATTTTAAAATTAAAAATCATACCCGCTTAAGCAATTACGATAAATATTACAAAAATTCATATCCAAATAGCGCAGTTGACAATAATTATAAATTTAAATTGGCATCTTACGACAACGACCAAACTCGCCTTAACTTCACCAACCAAACCGATTTTATAAGTAAATTTACCACCAAAAATATAAAGCATGAATTATTAATTGGCACCGAAATTTCTCATCAAGCTTCAAAATTAGAAAGAAGAAATGGCTTATTTAATGGTAGTGCTTCAAGCCTTGAAGTTTCTGTTTTTGATGACATTATTTCGTCATCAGTTTCTTATCAAACTAATATTAAAAATAAAAATAATGTTAGAATTCTTGCGGGATATTTACAAGATAATTTGATTTTAAATAATTATTTTGAAGCCAATGTTGGTGTGCGATTAGATAATTTTAAAATTATTTTAAATGACAATTTTAATCATAAAAAATTTGAAAATTCACAAAATTTAATTTCACCAAAATTGGCTTTGATTTTTAAACCTAAATCTAATATCTCCAACTATGCCAGCTTAAGCACATCTTATTTACCAAGTGCAGGCGACCAATTTAATGAACTCGATGCAAAGTCAAAAACTTTAAAAGCCGAAAAATTACAAAATTACGAAGTTGGCTCTAAAATTGATCTCACCAAAAAATTTAATATTAGTGGCGCCTTATTTATTTTAGACAGAACCAACACCAGAGCCAATGACCCAGCAGGAACTGGCTTGTTTGTTCTATCTGGAGCCTCTCGAACTAAAGGCTTAGAGCTTTCAGCTCAAGGCGAAATTTACAAAAATTTCAACATAATTGCTGGCTTCTCGCACCTTAAAGCCGAAATCACTAGCGACACTTCAAGTGCCAAAAAAGGTAAAAAACTGGCACTTACTCCACAAAATAAATTTTCGCTATGGGGAAAATATGACATCGAAAAAAAATATGGTTTGGCCTTGGGTTTCATCAATCAATCAAGTCAATTCGCTTCGGTTAATAACAGTGTGCGCATTAAAGGATTTAACCGTGTGGATGGCGGAATTTATTATCACATTAATTCAAAAATTCGCACTCAATTAAATGTGGAAAATATTTTTAACAAAAAATACCACCTCACCGCCCACAATAACAACAATATCCAACCCGGTTCAGTTCGAGCCTTTAAAGCCAACCTCACTATGGAATTTTAAAATTTACGAAATAAATGCAAATTTATAAAATTATTTGCATTTATTTATTAATTTTTTACAATATTTGCATTATTATAACAAATTTTAATAAATTAAATCCACCTAATGCCTATAAATCCTACAAAAAATCTTAAAAATAAAAAAAAAGAAAATTCAAAAAAAACAAATCTTGGTCAATTTTTTACAACAAATTCTGATCTTATATTGTACGGATTTGAAAATTATGTTAAAGATAAAGTTGTAACCGATCCATTTGCTGGAAATCAAGATTTATTAAACTGGTCAAAAAAGCATAATTGTAAGAGTGCTGTTGGTTTTGATTTTGATGAAAAATATGTTGATAATCATAATGTATTTTTTAATGATTCCTTGGAATCTCCCAAGAAATACAAGTTTATTTGCACCAACCCGCCTTATCTTCATAAAAACAAAATATCAAATGAGTATAAAAATATTTTTTACAAAACACAGAATTTAATTTTTGAAGATCTTTATCAAATTGCTTTAAAATCCTGCTTTGATTGCGAAGAGGGAATAATTGTTATTCCTCTTAACTTTTTATGCGCTGAAAACTCTAGAAAAATTCGTGAATTATTTTTTTCAAAATTTTCAATTGTTAAACTTAACATTTTTACACAAAAGGTATTTAACGACACGACTTACAACGTGATTTCATTTTATTTTAAAAAAAATTCAAAAATTTCTGATATAAACATTTTTGATGCCACAATTTATCCACAAAACATAAATATAAAAATTGAATTAAGTAAAAAATTAAATTGGCAATTTGGAGGTGATTTTATAAAAAAAATCAAGAAAACAAAAAATTCTTTAGGAATCTTTCGCTTAACAGAAGACTTTATTGAAAAAGGTAATAAAAAAATCGACATTGCCATCCAAAACTTAAATCAAAAACAACAAATCAATGCCAGCGAAAACTTTATAAATATGCTACAGAAAAATATTTTATTTTTAAGGGCAATTGATAGTAAAAATGGAAAAAAAATTCAATTAGAAGATATTAGAGAATATAATGTTAGTGCTTTAGTTGGGAAAAACACCTCGAGGAATATGGCTCATCTAATATTTAAGAAACCAATCACTCTTGAAGAACAATCAAAAATAATTGAAATATTTAACAAACAATTAAATGAAAATAGAAGCAAATATTTCTCTTTCTTTTTAACAAATTTTCGTGACAATAACCGGAAGAGAATATCGTTTGATACTGCTTATAAGCTGATAAATTTAATATATCAAGAAAATGATTTTAAACAATCTTCATTATTTTAATATTTCAAAAAATAATCCTGAACCCCTATTTGGATGAATTTTATACTTTTATTGGAATAAATTCTGAACTGGATAAATACATAGAAAATGCAAATTTAATCAAAAATATTTTAATAACAATTAAAACACTTAGTGAAAATAGTGAAAATAGTGATTTAATTCAAAAATATTATTTAAAACTTTCTGATAATATTAATAAATATTCCAATTCTACGGAATTTTCTTGTTTTATTAATGCATGCGACAATTCCATTGAAAGTGTTAAGGAGGATATTGATACATTAAAAATTGTTGTCGAAAAGTTTTTTCAAAATAGAGTTTTGAATGAATTTACCCCCAAAGACTGGATACAAGCTCTAATAGACAACAATTCATCAAGAAAAAAAGGTAAAGCCGGAGAAAAGAAATTGTCATTTATTCTTAATGATTATGGATATGAAAAATATAATAATTTAAATGAATTAAATAAATCGAAATTTGGATTTTTAGAATTTTCAAGTAAAATAAATTTGGAAATGGTTCGTGAAGAATTTAATCTTAAAATTCAAACCAAAACTCAAAATAAAAATCTGGATTTAATTATTAAATCAAATGAAAAACTATTTATTTGCGAAGCCAAACATATCAACACTTCTGGTGGTGGACAAGATAAACAAATGTCAGAATTAATTGAATTATTGAGCATAAAAGAAAGCAATAAAGATTTTTACATAATATCCTTTCTTGATGGAAAATATTCCAACAGATTACTTGATGATAATTCTTCTGGGAAAAAAATTTCTACCCAAAGAAATGAAATTATTAATTATTTAAAAAATAACAAAAATAATTTTTGGTTAAACACTAAAGGATTTAGGAGTTTATTTGACAATATTTAAACCTTGATTATTTATAGTTCTTGACTAGACTGTCTTTCAACTCCTTGATGCTGTCCTGAAGATATTTGAGTAGTAGTAAGTATTTGGCAATCTTCTTTGTTGCCCTAGTGTTGTCGGGGAAATTTCTTGTTCTTCAACTGGTTGCTCCGAAGGCGGTCTTCTTAATTTTCTTCTAATTAATTCAAAAATAAAACCAGCTATCAATCCTGCAAACATTCCAATAATAATTGAATCAGAATTTGAATCAACACATTTATTATGACGAGATCTACTGCTTTCTGTGTCGTTTTTTGGAACATTTTGAGTGCTACATTTTGCTTCACCTGCAAGAATTCCAAGCCCACCAACTGCAACCGCAGTTAAAAGTCCAGCAAGAACTGCTTTAGAAATATCAAAATTAGATCTTACCTGCAATTGAGGTTCTTGAAGAGGTTGTGGGATTCTGGTTATCAGATTCGGATATATTTGGATTTGGACTTAGACTTGTTTCTGTATTATTTGCAATCATATAAAAATATTTTAATGGGAATTTTATTTTTTATGATTTTTATTATGTTAAATAGTTTGTAAATTATTTTTTTATAATTTATTTTGTTTTTATTTTATTGTTTTATTTTCGGAATAATAGGATTTAAAAATTAATATAAATATTTATTAATTAAATTTAAAATATGAAAATCTAATCTTGAAGAATCGAGGCTTTCTAGAGATTTTTAGCCAAAAAATAAAAATTTATTGTTTTGGTTTTTTATTTTAGTTGATTTAATTTTTTACAAAACCTTGCTTATATCTACTAAAAATTTTTCTCCAGTTCGGCGATTTTTAATTTCAACTTGATTGTTTGCCAAAGTTTTTGGTCCGACGATAATTTGATATGGCACGCCAATCAAATCGGCAACTGCCAATTTTTGTCCCATCGAATTTTTGGTATCGTCATATAAAACTTCGATATGGTGTTTTTGCAAATTTTCGTAAATTTTTGCACATGCTAAATCGCATTGCTCATCGCCAGTTTTGATGTTAATAACCATCACATCAAAAGGGGCAATTTGTGCGGGCCAAATAATGCCTCTTTCATCATGATTGGCTTCAATCGCACCTGCCACCACTCTTGAAACCCCAATGCCATAAGAACCCATATTTGGATAGATTTTTTCGCCCGAGGCACTCATCACCGAAGCTTCCATTGCCTTAGAATATTTCAATCCAAAATTGAAAACCTGACCCACCTCAATGCCTCGTTTGGCAATAATATTTTCTTTGGCAACTGGACAATTTTCTGGCGAATGTAAATCATCGGCCATCGCATAAATTGATTGCAATTTTTTGATGTCAATATTGATATTTTCAATTTCCTGCCCACCTTTTAAAAGAGCGATAATATCGTCTTTGTCGCCCGAATTTTGCTGATAATGAAATAATTCTTGTTGATAAATTTCATCAAGTTTTTTGTCGTAATAAATTGCACTCTCGCCAACATCAGCGAGAATATGAAACTCATGAGACAAATCCCCGCCAATGGCTCCAGTATCGGCTCGAAGAGCAATTGGTTGCAAACCCATTTTTATGAAAATTTTAAAATAAGTTTGATACATTAAGTCGTAAGTTTTTTTGGCATTTTCTTCATTGATGTCAAATGAATACGAGTCTTTCATCAAAAATTCACGACCACGCATTAAACCAAATCTTGGGCGGATTTCATCACGAAATTTCCAATTAATTTGATAGAAATTTTTTGGCAAATCCTTGTAAGAATTAATATTTTTGCGAAACAAATCAGTGATAACCTCCTCATGGGTAGGTCCATATAAAATATCGCGATCATGGCGATCTTTAATGCGAAGCATTTCCTTACCATAAGCATCATAGCGACCCGACTCAACCCATAATTCTGCTGGCTGGATTGTGGGCATCAAAACCTCAAGGGCTCCTGCTTTGTCCATTTCTTCTTTGATAATTTTTTCTACTTTTCGCAAAACTCGAAGCCCAAGCGGAAGCCAAGAGTAAATTCCGCTCGCAGTCTGGCGAATCATACCAGCTCGAACCATAAGCTGGTGAGAAACCACAGTGGCATCAATTGGATTTTCCTTTAAAGATGGAATAAAATAATTCGATAAATACATATATTCTATAATTCGATTTTAGATAAATTGCCAATATCATTAAATATTTCACGTATTTGGGCTAGCAAAATCAAGCGATTTTCCCTAGTGTTATTATCAATATCATTAACCACGATATGATCAAAAAAATGCGTTAATGGTGTTTCAATAATTGCAAGTAAGGCCAAAGCTTTTTCAAATTCTGCTTTAGAAACTAACTTATAAAATGGTCTTGAAACCTGCTTTATTCTGCGGTAAAGCAATCTTTCATATTTACTCTTGAAACCTAAAATCGAAGGTCGACCTTGATAAATTTTCTTGTCCTTATTTTCTTCGATAGCCAATATATTTGCCGATCTTTTATAAAGGTTAATTAAATTTTTATTATTTTCGTTGTTAATAAATTCATTAAGGAATTTGATTTTTTTGATTAGATATAAAACATCAACCATCTTGTGTTTATCTAGGTTATCGATATAATCATTTAGAACCATTTGCAAAATATCTGAACGAATATTTTCTTGCTCTTTTAGATAAATTTTTAGACGTTCGATGATGAATTTAACAATCTCTTCAATTAAATTTTTCTTTAAAATAAAGAAATCTTTTTTATTAGGAGATAAATAATTTTTTAACATTTTTGGTGAAAAAGTTTTTAAAGAACGCTCAACTAAAATTCGAATCGGAAAGGCAATATTATGTTGATGTGAAGTTCTAATAATACCAAGAGCACAGCGCCTTAATGCATAAGGGTCACGCGAACTTGATGGCTTTTCATTTACCAAAAAGAAACCCACAATATTATCAATTTTATCAGCAATTGATAAAGTTATGCCAAGCGCTTGTTTTGCTACTTCTGAATTTGCACCAATTGGCAAATAATGTTCATAAATTGCTTCGGCAATTTTATGATTTTCAAGTTGTTTTTTTGCATAAAAACTTCCGAAATAACCTTGTAATTCTGGCAATTCAGCAACTGCTTTTGTGCATAGATCAGCCTTTGATAAATCTACCGCTCTATCAATCAAATTTATGTCGCAATGCGGTGTAAAGACCGATAAAAATTTTGCCAGTTCTTTGAATCGAGAAATTTTTTCAGCAATGTTGCCAATTTTTTGGTGCTGAATTACATTTACCAGGTTTTCTTTAAAATTAATTAAAGGCTTTTTTAAATCCTCTTCAATGAAAAATTTTAAATCATTAAGCCTTGCTCGCATAATTTTTTCGTTGTCGCGAATAATTTTTCCTTGATTGTGTTCGCCCACTTCACAATTACAAATGAATAAAAAATAAGGCGAAAAATTTCCATCATAATCATTGGTGCAAATATATTTTTGATTATGTTGCAAAGTTATATTTAAGGCTTGATGCGGAAGTTCTAAAAAAATATTGTCAATTTTTCCAACCAAAACCGTTGGGTTATCAGCCAAACCGACTAATTCTTCAAAAAAATTCGATTGAAAGAAGTTAACATTAATAGTAATTTGCTTTTCTTTTAAAATTTTGGCAATTTGATTTGAGATAATTTCTTTACGACAAAATTGGTCGATGATAATATGATTTTCTTGCATAACTTCTTGATAAGTTGAAGCATTTTTTATTTCAATAATTTGCAAATTTTTGCCAAAAGTTTTGTTGGATGATTTTAGATGAGCAAAAGAAAAATCAATAATTTTATCATTGTAAAGTGCCAAAATTGAACGAATCGGGCGAATCCATTTAAATTTTAAATCATTTGCTACATTATAAACCATAGTTTTGGCCCATATATTTTGCATTTTTAACAAAATAGTTGGCAATGCCAATTTAATTATTTCTTCAGTTGGAGTTTTAGATTGAGGCTTTTCAAAAACATAAAATCCATCATGGATTTTTAAATCCGAAGCACCAGATAAGCCCATCGACTTGGCAAAACCTTCAATTGATTTTGGATCGCTATCAATTTTTGGACCAATTTTTCTTTGCGATTGTTGCAATTGAAAATCTTGAATATTTTTTAAAGAAATGACCAAGCGATTCGCTGAAATAAAGGTTTTCAGATCATCTTGCTGAAAATTTAAATTACTTTTTTTTAAAACCTCATTAACAATTTTATCAAAATTCTCAAGAGCATTTTTTTGCATCTTTGCTGGAATTTCTTCGCTATATAATTCTAAAATAAAATCAGACATATTTAAAAATTGGTTTGTTCAATGCGAATAAATTTTATGTTTTTAATATGATTTTTATTAATCATTTCTAGTGCATCAATTAGGTGCTTTTCTTGATGTGAACCTGTGATGATTGCTACAATTACCATATTTTGCTCAGGGAATTTTTCGTCAATTTGATAAATAACTTTGTCAATTTTTAAGCGGTTGGCAAAAACCTCATCCAAAATATTATTTTTAGAAATTGAATTTTTGTCAAAAGAAAAAGTAATAAAATATTGCCCTACTCTTTCATTGATTTTAATGATTTGTGGTTTTTTTAAATTAATCGAATCAGCATTAAATAAAAAATTTTGATTTCGTTCACAAGCAATATCAATAATATCGGCAACCACCGCCGAACCAGTTGGTAAGCCACCAGCTCCTCGACCAATCATTAGATTATATTCAAAATTTGAGCCCTTAGTTAAAACCGCATTATATGAACCATCAACTTGGGCGATTTTTTCATTGGCTTTAATCAAGGCAGGATAAACGGTTTGCTGAACCTTATCGCCTAATTTTTTAAAAATACCAAGTAATTTAATTTTATAACCGAATTCTTCGGCCAAATTTATGTCTTGAATAGAAATTTGGTCAATGCCTTCAACATAGCTATTTTCGTAGTCTGGAAGCGATGATTGAGCAAGTGCAGAGAGTAAAACAATTTTGTGGGCGCTGTCATTGCCTTTAATATCGAAAGTTGGGTCGGCTTCAGCATAGCCAAGTTTTTGTGCTTCATCAAGTGCAATTTTATAATCTTGCTTTTCGTTTTTCATTTTAGTTAAAATGAAATTACAAGTGCCATTTAAAATTCCATAAATTTCGGAAATTTCATTGGCTACAAAACTTTCGCGAACCGCTTTAATTACTGGATTAGCTCCAGCTACAGCCGATTCATAAGCAATATAACCTTGATATTTATCGACCCATGATTGAATTTCAGCGCTATGTAGGGCAAGTAAAGCCTTATTGGCGGTGACAACTTTTTTATTATTTTTTAAAGCACTATGAATTAAATCCTTGGCAATGTCGCAACCACCAATTAACTCAACTACAATATCGACCTTTGGATCTTGGGCAAGTTGCAAAGGATTTTCATAAAAGCGAATTTTTGGATCTAGATAATCTTTTTTACTTCTTGAGCTCACCGCAACAATTTCGACAATTAAATTTGATCGCAAAGCAAACAAATCTTTATTATCTTGGATAATTTTGTAGACTCCAGTGCCGACAGTGCCAAGCCCAGCTATGGCGATATTGACTTTTTTCATAATTTAAAAAATTTTTAAAAAAACAAATGTATTTTTATAACTTGTTGGTAAAATGAGATTATAATGAAAATTTCATAAATTAAAATCTTTTTTTTAAATATTTTTCAATCAATGATGAATAAAAATAAATTTTATCCACAAGCTAATCAAAATCTTGATTTTGCTAAAATGGAAGAGGAAATACTAAAATTTTGGCAAGAGCAAAAAATCTTCGAAAAATCCATCGCAATTCGTAATTTTAACGAAGAACTCGACGAAGACAATACCTCGCCCGTCATTGATAGCTGTGCTTTAAAGGAGCATAGCAATTGTAGGCATCACCATGATGAAAAAAACGAATTTGTGTTTTATGATGGACCACCCTTTGCCAACGGCCTTCCGCATTATGGCCACCTTCTTACAGGCTTCATCAAGGATTTGTTTGCCCGCTATCAAACTATGAAAGGCAAAAAAGTTGAACGCAGGTTCGGCTGGGATACTCACGGCTTGCCAGTGGAAATGGAAACCGAAAAAGAACTTAGCAAAGAATATCAAAAAAATATTTCAGGACAAATTGCCATCAAAGAATTTGGTATTGAAAAATTCAATCAAGCCTGCGAAAAATCGGTGATGAAATATGCAAGCGAATGGGAGCATTATGTGACCCGCCAAGGTCGTTTTGTTGATTTTAAAAATAGCTACAAAACTATGGATTTAAGCTATATGGAATCGGTTTTGTGGGCTTTTAAAGAGCTTTACAACAAAGGCTTACTTTACGAAGATTTTCGCGTCGTTCCTTATTCTTGGGCGTGCCAAACTCCACTTTCAAATTTTGAAACCAGAATGGATAATGCTTACAGGCAAAAGGCTAGCAAAACTGTTAAAGCCAAATTTTACCTTAATGAAATTCCAAAATTTTTAACTGACTTTAATCAAGATTTCTCCAAAGTGGCATTAATCGCATGGACCACTACACCTTGGACTTTGCCTTCGAATCTAGCTTTAGCAGTAGGTGCAAAAATTGAATATGCTTTAATCAAAAAAAATGATGAAATTTTAATTTTAGCCAAAAATTTAATTGAAAAATTTGCCAAGGATTTAGGTGAATATGAAGCGATTGGAAGCATTATGGGTAGTGAGTTGGTTGGGTTAAGCTATCAGCCGATTTTTCCATATTTTGAGTTTTTAAAAAGTGGTGGAATATATTCAACATCAAAACCTGGCAATGTATCAGAAATTAATCCAAATCCAAATATTTTCACGATTTTGGCAGGTGATTTTGTTTCAACCGAAGAGGGAACTGGAATTGTTCATATCGCTCCTGGGTTCGGCGAAGATGACCAAATTATTTCTAAGGCTAATCATATTCCAACTATTTGCCCAGTCGATGAAGCGGGCAAATTCAATAGCTTAGTCATCAATAAAACTCTATTTGAAATTTTCACCAAAGATTATCAAATCCTGAATTTACCAAATCTTCAAGGTCGCCAAGTCTTTGATACCAACGACGACATCATAAAATACCTTAAGGAAAATAAAATTCTCTTCGGCAATCCCGAACAAATTCTTCACAATTATCCGCATTGCTGGCGCACCGATACTCCGCTAATTTACAAGGCGGTAAGCTCTTGGTATGTCAAAGTCACTGCCTTTAAAGATAAAATGGTGGAGTTAAACCAGCAAATTAACTGGATTCCAGAAAATGTTAAAGACGGACAATTCGGCAAATGGCTTGAAGGTGCCAGAGATTGGTCAATCACTCGCAATCGCTTTTGGGGTTGCCCCGTTCCCGTGTGGAAAAGCAAATCTGGAAAAATTCGCGTCTTTGGCTCAATTGCTGAAATTGAAAAAGTTTCAGGCAAAAAAATCGATAATTTGCACCGCCCCTTCATCGATGAAATTACTTTCGAAGAAAATGGTGAAATTTTTGAAAGAGTTTCCGATGTTCTTGATTGTTGGTTCGAGAGTGGGTCAATGCCATTTGCTCAAGTTCATTATCCTTTTGAAAATAAGCAATGGTTTGAAAATAATTTTCCAGCAGATTTCATTACTGAATATCAGGCTCAAACTCGAGGCTGGTTTTATACTATGATGGTTTTATCAACCGCTTTATTCAACCGAATTCCATTTAAAAATGTAATTTGCCACGGCACCATTCTTGATGAAAATTCGCAAAAATTATCAAAACGCCTCAGAAATTACGCCGACCCTTTAGAAATATTTTCAACGATTGGCTCCGATGCTATGCGCTTTTTCATGATCTCGCAACCCGTTATGCGAGGTCAAGAATTGCGGATTGATAAAGACGGCAAAGCCATTCGTGACACACTTCGATTGTCAATAAAGCCTCTAATCAATGCTTATAACTTCTTTTGCCTTTATGCCAATGCCGATGGAATCAAAGCACAAAGAATAAATTATAATCAAGAATTTTCGAATATTTTGGATAATTATATTTTGGCAAAATTAAAAAATTGTGTAAATAATATTGAAAAATCGATGGATAAATTCGATACCGTTATTGCCTGCGAAGAGTTCAATAAATTTTTTGAGGTGTTAAATAATTGGTATATTCGTAGAAATCGTCAACGCTTTTGGAAAAGCGAAATTGACCAAGACAAGCAAGATGCCTACAATGTTTTATTTACGGTGCTAAATATTATGTGTGAGTCCTGCGCCTCGTTATTGCCATTTACTTGCGAATATGTTTGGAGGGGTTTAAATCAAACTTCAGCAACATGAAAATAAAAAAAATTGTAAATTTTAATTTAAAGAGTGCCTGCGAAACCGCCATATTAGCAATATTTAGTTCGTTAAAATCAAAATTTTCCATCGACAATTTTATCGCCAAAGAAATATATGAAATCGCCTTTCGTGATTACTATAATTTATATTTGAAAACCCATATTTCGCCAATTGAAAATTTTCGTCTTTATAATTTAAAAACTCTAAAATTTTTCACATATTCAATTATTGCTTTTGGCATATTGGTTTTTTATCAACAAGTTTATTTAAAAAAAACTCCGAATAATTTCTGGTTTTTTGCAATTTTGTTGTCGCTAATTATAATTTTTATTGCGAATCACTTAAATCAAGGATTTCAAAACAATTACAAAAAGAATTTTTTACAATTTTTTTTCAAATTTTTTGGCGAGAATTTTTTATATAACGAAAATGGCACCAACCTATTTAAAAGATATCAAGAATTCAACATTTTGCCTGATTTTGAAACTCAACTTTGCGATTGCCAAGATTTAATTACCGCCAAAAAGGATAATTCTCATCTCGCTATTCAAAAAATTATTTTGCGAAATAAGGTTATTATTTCCAAAAGAAATCCACGCTTTAACCGAGGCGATCTTGCCTTGATGCATAAAAAAAATATTGCAGAGTTTATTAACAAAGAAAGAATTAACAAAATCAGCGAAGGCATTGCCTTTTTAGTCGATTTTAATCAAGATTTTAATGCCAAAACCATTATTAGACAGGCTAAATTTCCAGAAAATCCTGACCCAGAAAATCTGGAAAAAATCGAAATTAACAATGAAGATTTTAATAAAAATTTCATCGTTTTTTCAAATTGTGGCGTTGAATTTAACGAATTATTTTCGATTGAATTTATTAATGCCTTTAGCCTTTTACTTGAAAATTTTAAAATCAATCAAAAATCAATTGGCAATAAGAATATCAAAACCATTACCGCCTCTTTTCAAAAAAATTCAATGCTAATTTATATTGAAAGAAATGAGTCGATTTTTATGCCATCAATTATTTCCAAACAACTTAATTTGGTGGAAGAAAGCAAAAAAATTATTACCGAATTTAATGCTATCTTTCGCATAAACAATGTAATTAACGATATTTACCAAAAAAACGAAGAAGACGAGTTTCATTTGTAAGAAATACAGATTTTAGGAGGGGGTGTATTCCTCTTTTTTACCCAAATTTAGTTGATTTTCTATTGTTAGGGATGGCTTAAGAAATTTTGTCATCGGAAATCTTGTAGGTGATTGTCCCGCCTTGGTGTGCTAGTTTTACCAAGAAGCATTGGCGGGCACTATTATTGATTATTAAATACTTCATAAGTTGTATTGTCAAATAGATTGTTTAAAAAAATAGGGTATGAGCTTATTTTTTTTCTTACTATTAAAAACATATTATATTATTTTTTTCATTAAGACATAACACAAGAAGCAAAATCAAACTTCCCTTAACTTCAAAAGGTAAAATTTTCCTCTGGCAAAACAAGCGGTGCTATCACCCTTTAAAGAAAAGCTGGCAAAACAAGAGGTGCTATCACCCTTTAAAGAAAAGCTGGCAAAACAAGAGGTGCTATCACCCTCCCCTTGCGGGAGGGTAAAATTTTCCGCAGGAAAATTTTGGGAGGGGGAGTTGTTATTTATCAAAAAAATTTTGATATTTTAAATTTATATTTTTTTTAAGATTGAGTTTTTTAATTAAAAATTTACTCCATCAAATTATTTGGTTTTAAATTTTAATGAAAAAACTATTTTAAAATACTCGCAATGCAAGCGGTTCTAAGCTCCCCGACTTTACGCGGGGAGCGGAAAAAAAGAATTTAACGGTAGTTAAATTCTTTGAGTCTCGGGGGGGGTGAGAAAAATTATCTAAAAGCGGTATCAAGAGTTTTAAAAAGAAAATCCAAATATAAATTTAAAATAAAAATCCATCCAACTTGCCTTAATTTTTTATATAAGCTTATTTAAAAAATTTAAGAGATTATTGATTACATTTTCCTGAAATTTCTTCCTTTTCAATATCATATCGATAATGAACAATCTCGCCACTTAATACAAAATGAATTGCCTGTTCGATAATTTCTAAAGGAGCAATAAACCATTCTCGAGGAAAATGACGCCTTCCCTCATTGTCAAAAACATCGACATTTAAACAAGATGATCCAAAGAAGTTATGCAATAATTGCTCAAGCTTTTGTGGATTCAAATTAAAGCATCTAAAAGCCGTTACTATTATAACTGGAGACATCAAATAAGTTGGCTCAAAAGCTGCATTTTTTATTCTCTCTTCAACAGGAATTTTTGAAAAACCAATTTTATAAAGATTCTTAATCGATTTTATTTCTTGCTTATCGCTTAATGATTTTACAACATAAATATAGCCAGTTTCTTGATCATCTTTTGTAATGTTATAAAAATTATCTAATAGATTATCTTCGTGATGGGTAACTCTTTTACCATCTCTATAGAGCTCTGTAGCTAATGATCTCAAGAGAAGATCAGATTCAGTTCCATTCTCAAAAATACATCTAAGACGAGCATTTCTTTTTCCATTAACTATTTTAAATTCACCAACATTTTCTACATAAACTAACATACCCTTCAAAACAAAAAATGATCCTTTTTCTATATTTTGCTCTTTTCTAAAAGGCCAAAGTTTGCGTTTTTTTGATTTTAAATCCGCTTGGCACTGAATAAATTTTTGCTCAAATTCTTTGAAGTTTTTGCAAGGTTTTCTATTGGCGATATAGTCCGGCATCACAATTTCTTTTGGAATATTTTTTAAATTAAAAATATCATTTTTATCGCTTTCAAAAATTCCTAAATCATCATTTTCAAAAATATCATCGATGGTTTTAATTTCTTTTACTTCTTTTGGTAATAAATTAAATTCATCGAAATTAGAAAGTGCTCGGACTTTTTGATTATCTTCGCAAATTGAATTTAAACGATAATTAAGTTGATTTTCATAAAGATCACCACCAGCCATTGGCTTTCGACCATTTATTTTTATAAAATTATTAATCTCTTGGAATGAAGATAAAAGACGCTCATCAGTTGTAGCTCCAGCTTGCTTAGGTTTAATATTTAAAATACCTAAATTGTCATCTTCAATTAATTTGAGTAAATCTTTTTTATCCATACTTAAACCCCTTGTTTTCTGCGTTGATTATGGAGATAAATTATAGCTTCAGCTAATCTCCTTTCCAAAGGATCAATCGAATTAATATTTGGTTGATTGCCATTATTATTTTGAACAAAACTTTTAATTTTTGGCCAAAGAATAAGTGCTTCTTCATCTGTCATTTGAATTCTACTTGCCTCAATTGCTTGTTGAATAAGCTTTAAAACACTGGTTGTAACCGATTTTGAAAGAATTTCGAAAGCTTGTTGAAAGGGATTAATTCTGTCGATTAAATCAATATGTAAATCATCGATATTAATAAATCCAGAGGATCCAATTATAAATTTTTTATTACCTTCAACCCTAATTTCTGAGTTTTTTATAACTGAATCAACCACTACATATTGACGAACTTCTTCAACCTCCTCAATGCTTAAATCTGGATATTTAATTTGGATAATTTTTGGAATCATAACTTTGTTAATCACTTCAGCATCAACATTTCCAGGCAAAGCTTTTAACATTTGATTATCTTGTAAAATTGTCGCCTTTAAATCATTCAAATCGGATTCAATTATGTCTCTAACTCTCTTTGAACTTGGCTCTTTGAAACCTCTAATTTTAATTTCTCCCGCTAAACTTTTATCATCATCATTTAATTTTGTTTTAAATTTAAAACTTGGTGCCAAAACTTGCTCCATAAGCAATGAACAAGTTATGGCTTTTAGCATATTATTAACTGAAAAAGTTACTTCTTCATCTTTGGCATCGGGCTGAGCAATAAGATTTGTAAACTGTGCATGAGTTTTATTTTTACTATCTCGAGTGCAACGACCAATAATTTGAATTACCTCTGTTAAAGAACCGCGATAACCAACCGTTAAAGCATGTTCGCAATATGGCCAATCAAAGCCTTCTTTTGCCATGCCAAGAGCAATTATTAAATCAATATCTTCTTCTTTTTTAATATTACGAAGATATTCAATAACCACCTGTCGATTTTCCTCTTCAACTAAATTGGCAATTTTTAAAATTTTACCATCCGAAAATCTTTTTACAAAAAGAATCCCAGTTTTGTCATCTTGCCTCTCAACCTCGCCAATTAAATCGATAATAGTATCAACTTCTTGATATTTATCTTTTGTCGATTCGCCGGCATTGACATTGGGAATATGAAGAATTGTTTTTTTATCGGTATCCAAAATTTCGGCAATTGCACTAGTATATTTTCCTTGATAAAAATGATAACCAATTCCAAGTGATTTAAGGTAATCATAACCATTTAATTGCTCGTAATAATTATAAGTTATTTTGGTAAATTTTTCCTCATCTTCAGGCATCAAAACCGCAACCCCATCTCCTCTAAAATAAGAACCCGTCATTGCAATAATATGAGCATTTGATTTTGTCATAATTGAATGCAAAAGGCTTCCAAGACGGCTATTTTCCTTATCTGCTGAAACATGATGAAATTCATCAATTGCCAAAAGACAATCATTAAACTTGCTTTCATCAATTTGTTCAAAGGCAAAACGAAGTGAGGCATGAGTACAAATTAAAATTTTTGCTTCACTTTCCATAAATCGTAGAAATGCTTCAACTTTTCTATTATCACTTCCCGCAACGCATAGATTATACTCATCTTGAGGTTCCCAATTGGCAAAAAAGCCATAAGACATCAAATCAGTTTTACCAAAAGATCCGCCAATTGATTTTTCTGGAACGGCAATAATAACTTTTTTGATACCCTGCTTATAAAGCTTATCCAAAGCAATAAACATTAATGCCCTTGATTTACCCGAAGCAGGAGGAGCCTTTAAAAGCAAATATTGAGCATCTCTTGCGAAGTATGCTCGCTCTTGCATTTGACGCATTCCCATTTTGTTAATTTTAGTGCTTTCACCAGTTTGTGCATAATTTACTTCGACGATATTTGGCATTATTTTTTATTTTGAATTTTTTTACCATCTGATGATGTTAATTTTAGTTCGTGACAATTTGTCACGACCTGACTTCCCTCATCTTTTAGTCTTTGTTTTAATTTTCGCCAATAAGCCTTTCCATCAATACTCTCAGTAAGTGCAGAACAAATATCAGAAACACTAAACCACCATTGTTTATTATGCCAAGTTCGACGAATTTGTTTTTCTTTAAATAAAATAATTGAATTTTCTTTTATATTATTTTGGATATTTTTGGCTATTTTATTGTTCATAATTTTTAGTTTTCTGGTTTATTTTTTGGTATTTTAGATTTTAATTTTAATTTTTAAAGGTGTCGAATTCGACACCTTTAAAATAAATTTTATATTTAATTTTTTAATTGCGAAGACTTGCTTTAGAATTTATTATACCATTTTAACTTGAAAACAATCAATCTGGCAAAATAATTTTGGAGATAAAAATGATGAAAAATGAGAGCTGTATATGCATACAGCTCGAGGCTTTTCACCATTTTTAGCCCAAAAGATGAAGCTAGATTGACTTAAGTTCAAAACATAAGTTTTCAGGTTAAAATGGTATTATATCCTTAGTTGATAATAAATAAAATCAAGCACTTCAAAACAATTTTTAAAAATTTCCTCATTCCAAAATCTTAAAATTTTAAAACCCCGATATTTTAAAAAGTCATCGCGAATTTTATCGCTTTTAATTATTTCAATTTCGCCATGCTGACTGCCGTCTAGCTCAATAATTAATTTTTTTTCAAAACAAACAAAATCAACAATATATTTGCCAATTATTTGCTGTCTCTTAAATTTAAAACCACCGAGTTGTTTACTGCGAATATAATACCATAGCAAGCCTTCGGCATCGGTTTGATTATGGTGTAAATTTTTGGCAAATTGAAGTTTTTTTTGAGAATATGAATTTTTGGTTATCGATACCCCCTCCCCGAAATTGCTTTGCAATTTCGACCCTCCCGCAAGGGGAGGGTGATTACACCGAGTATTCGACCCTTCCGCCAAGGGAGG
>CAZDGN010000003.1:77365-129259 GCA_964505265.1 uncultured Rickettsia sp. | reverse complement strand
AAATTAATTGATATTTTGCCAGAAGTTCAAAAAAAACAATTAAAAGATTATAAACCGAATCAAATTAGTAATCTTCTGCATATAGCATCTAAAAAAGGTTCTAACAAGGTTATTAAGGTATTGATGAGCGCTGATTTCATCATTAATGAAAGAAATATCTTAAATGATACAGCCCTAATGATTGCTTCCAAAAATGGTCATACTTCAGTTGTTGAGGAGTTAATTAATTTTCAGGCAGAGGTTGATTTAAAAAATATTTTTGGAAATACAGCTTTAATGATTGCTTCAAAAAATGGCTATGCTTCAGTCGTTAAGGCATTAATTGATGGAGGGGCAGATGTTAATTTGAAAGATAATTATGAAGATACAGCTTTAATGATTGCTTCAAAAAATGGTCATGCTTCAGTCGTTGAGGAACTAATTAAGGGGCGGGCAGATTTTAATTTAAAAAATATTTATAATAAAACAGCTTTGATGATTGCTTCAAAAAATGGCCATGCTTCAGTCGTTGAGGAACTAATTAAGGGGAAGGCAGATGTTAATTTGCAAGATAGTTGTGGAGATACAGCTTTAATTTATGCATTGCAAAATGGCCATGTTTCAGTAGTTGAGGCATTAATTGAGAAAGAGGCAAAAGTTGATTTAATAGGTAGCTATAGAAAAACAGCTTTAATGATTGCATCGCATTATGGTTTTGATTCAGTTGTTAAGGCATTAATTGAGAGAGGAGCGGATGTTAATTTACAAGATATTAATGGAGAAACAGCTGTAATGATTGCTTCAAAAAATGGCCATGCTTCAGTCTTTGAGACATTGCTTCAAAATGGAGCTGATTTAAAAAAAATTGATGATAATTTTTTACAACTAATTCAGTCAACAGATATAAAAAATACTATCCAAAAATATAAAGTTTTTTACCGAGAAAAAGATCATAAAAACATTTTATCGCAAATCGAACACTCCTTAAATGAATATTTGAATAATGGTAAAGCATTAACCGAATCATCTAAAATAAAAGTTAATGTTAGAAATCAACAAGATCAAGAAATAGAGCTAAATTTTAATGCAATATCCAAAATTTATAAGAAAGAAGATAAAGTTAGTTGCTTTAGCGCAATTTCATGTTTGGCATCAGGCTTAACTCCTACAAAAATTTCTGATCTTATAAGTCAAGTTGAAATAAATCAACCAAGTGGTGTTACGGCATCAACATTGGTATCGGCTGATCGATTAGAAAATGCTAGAGGTCTTGGATTATGACTAGTAGTCTAAAGCTTAAATTGAAGGTAAATTTTAGTTAATTTTTACTAGTTAAATTATAGTTTTTTGCAAATAAACACATAATTTAATTTTGTTAAAAAGTCTTAAATAAAACTTAAATCTCTAAGAAATTATAGCTTTATTTCATAAAAAATGCAAAAAAACCCCCGCCAAAAATAATTTTAAGCGGGGGTTTAATATAAATATTTAACAATTAATCTTATCTAGAATAAAATTCTGTGATTAAATGTGGTTCCATTTCAATTGCATAAGGAACTTCAGCAAATGTTGCTTTATCGGTTACTTTTACAGAGAAATTATCTTTGTCGAGGCTTAAATAAGATGGGACATCGCGCTCCATATTTTGTAAAGAATCTAGAACAATCGTTAATTTGCGAGATTTTTCACGAACCTGAACAATATCACCAACTTTTAAGCGGTAAGACGGAATATTAACGCACTTTCCATTCACTAAAATATGTTTGTGGTTAATGAATTGACGAGCGGAAAACACTGTTGGTACAAAATTTGCACGATAAATTACCGCATCTAAACGGCTTTCAAGAGTGGCAACGAAGTTTTCACTGACATCGCCTTTCATACGATATGCTAATTTGAAAGTATTGTAAAATTGTTTTTCAGAAATATTGCCATAATAAAATTTCATTCTTTGTTTGGCACGAAGCTGAACACCATAATCGCTAGAGCGACCTTTTGATGCTGCACCATGTTGACCAGGGCGATAATTGCGTTTGGCATAGGAGTCGTTGGCTTTGCCCCAGAGGCTTCCACCAAGTTTTCTGCTAAGTTTTTTCTTAGCTTGGATACGTTTTGACATATTTAAAAAATTAACTTTAGAACCAATTGACTTACAAGATTTTAAGCAAAAACTTAAGTTGCTTGTAAATTTTTAACCATAGCTAGACGCTAAGTTAAAGGGAAAGTGTTATAGAAATAATAACGAAAAAAGATTATAATTAATGCTAAATTTTAAGTCAAGAAGCTATTTCTTGGCAAAAAGGTTAATCTTGTTGAAAAAATCATTAGTTTGATTTTGAAGTAATAAATAAAAATTTTCGGCAATTATATCGGTAATTAAATCAATTTGCTTGAGTTCGATTTCTAAAAATTTGGACAAAACATAATCAGCAATTTCATAATTTGCATTTAATGGTCTGCCAATTCCTAAGCGAAGTCGATGATAATTTGGGGAAATTAAATTATCAATTGATTTTAAACCATTGTGACCTGCATTTCCTCCGCCTTTTTTGTATTTAATTTTGCCAAATTCAATATCTAAATCATCGTGAAATACCCAAATATTATCGGTTGATATTTTATAAAAATTCTGGACATCAAAAACAGCATTTCCAGATAAATTCATAAAAGTATGTGGTTTAAGAGCGATAATTTTTTGCTCATTAATATTGCCTAGAAAAAAATTACTTTGAAATTTATTTTTTTGTTCAATAAATTTGTATCTTGCAATAATTTTATCAATTAGTAAAAATCCATAATTATGTTTTGTATTTAAATATTCTATACCATAATTGCCAAGGCCGACTAATAAAAACATAGTTTATATTGTTAATTAATATTAAATAATAATGCTAAATTTGAAAAAAAATCTTATCATTTTTTTGTTTTTAACATTTTTTTTTTCATGCACAAAAATTGTCCCGCAATATTATATTTCCGAGTTCCCTGAAATTCAACAATTTGAAGAATATGATCATCAATCTTGTTTGAATTTAAAATTAAATTTTGATGCCAATGATAATTTAGAAAGCAAAAATTATTGGCGTTGTAGACTTACTTTTGCAAAATATCATTTAGAAATCAATCCAGTTTTTCCAAACCAAATCGACCAAAATTCTAAAATCTCCGAATTAATTGCTAAAATTTCATTAAAAATTTCTAGAAGTCAAGAAAGTTTTTTACAAAACGAAATCAGTAAAATCGATAAAAATGATCATCTAAAATGCGAAAAAATGGGCTATAAAATTGACCCAAATGACCAATTGAAAACCGAGGAATATTATTTATGTAGAAAAAATTTAATTGAACTATTTTACTCTGAACCACCCTTTGGTAATAGTGAATTACTCAAATATCAAGAAAAGAATTACGATATAAATTATGTTATTTCCAAAAGAATTAAAGAATCAATGGATCTTAATCAAAAAATACTTGAAGCCAATCCGCAATGTTCAAATTTTAAGCCAAGAACCCCTGAATTTGCTAAGTGCCTAGATGATTTTAAAAAATATAATCAATGTTTAATTGATAATAATTTGGAAGTTAGAAAGCAAGAAAGTAATCAAAAAATAATCTGTCAAAAGCAAGCCTATATTAGATTTAGTGATGAAATGATTATTGAAAGTGAAAGAACCGATAACGCCATATCAATTAGAAATCAAAATTCCGACCGCGATAATAGATACAGCTTTGGCTCTATGGGAATAGATGAAGATGATTTTCTAGCAAAAAATCTTAAAGAAGAAAAGAAAAAAGAGATTATCAAAAAATTATCCGATATCCAAAATCATAAAAATAATATTTATTCAAAGCAGGAAATTTCAAGATTGAGAAGGAGTTTTATTTCTAATTGTGTAAAAATTATAAATAAAGATTTGGAGGAAATGCGTTTAAATCTTAATAAAAATTGTGATAAAATTAAATCGCAATAATTATGACTTTAGAAAATAATGAAGAATGTTGCAATAAAGAAAATCTTTTTAGGAACATTGATACTGCCATTTATTTTGGTGCGGGACTAACAATTGTTGGTGCATCAACCGCGCTTACCTTAATGAGCTTTGGAGTTTCTTCTCCGATAACTCTTGCAACAACATCTTTTGGTCTTGGTTTAGTTGGTGCATTTGCCTCGACTTTGATACCCATTAATTATACCAAATATGATAATACTGATACAAAACCTTTAGCATCTCCTTCAAAAACAACTTATGAAATGTTTGTTAAAAATCAAGTTGAAGAATCTAAAGTATGCAAGTAGAAAATTGATTATTTAATGTTTTTTATAAAATCTTGAATCTTGGCAAAATCAGCCTTGATATTTTCGAGTGTTTTGAATTTTTCAGCATTATCTTGATCGGAAACTTTCTGCGACAAATCGCATAATTTAGAAAAATCAAAAGCCCCAATTGAAGCCGAAGAGCCTTTCATAGCATGAGAGGCAATATACCAGCTATTTTTATCATTGTCATTTAAGGCTTTTTGAAGCTTAGAAATATTGTAAAGGCAATTATCGATGAAAATTTCAAATAATTCCTTGGCAAATTCTTGATCATCTCCAATTACTTTATTAAGAAAATCTAAGTCTATTATAGTATTTTTGTTTGTCATAAAATTTATTAAACATCAAATATTAATGTTATAATTGTATATTTTTTTTAAAATCTTGCTATATAAAAATAAAATATTTTTTAAAAAAATTTTTTGTGTATGAATTTAATTTTTAATTTGTAATTTTTCTAGTAGTTGGTCGGTATCGCCACGAAGTAATTCTACCTTAACTTGTGTCGTGCCCTTGCCTTTAAATCCTAAAAGCTCGGCTGCTCTTTCGGAAACATCGATAATACGATTTTTAGCAAAAGGGCCACGATCATTTACTCGCAAAATTTGAGTTTTGCCATTGGATAAATTTGTAATTTTAATTAGTGATGGTAGGGGAAGAGTGGGGTGAGCTGCAGTCAAATCCCCCATATTGTAAATTTCGCCATTTGCAGTTTTTTTGCCGTGAAAATCCGAGCCATACCAAGAGGCGGTGCCGATTTCTTCGAAACTTTCATAATCCTGAGGAATGTAAGAAACTCCAAAAGCGGTATATGGTTTACCAATTTTAAAATGTCCGCTATAAACTCCGGATTGTAGAATATTATTTTTATCAATTGAGTTGTTATCGGCAAATTCTTCATCTTCAAAATCATCAACATCATCTACAGTTTTAAATTCAGAATTTTTGTTTCTAATAGCATTGTTGATATTGTCATCGTTGCGAATTTTATAGTCACGATAATTATTGTTATTATATCCATAAGAGTCAGAGCTAAGAAAATTTAATGGAGTTTTTTTGGGAATTCCAGCTTGCATTGATTCAGTTGGGCGAATTTTCTTGGCAAAAACTTTTCCAGCACTTCTAAATTTACTGTCAATATTTTTTGAGTAGCGTTTTTTATATTTTGAGGAGTTCGAGCCGCCATCAAAAGCACAAGACGATAATAGCGAAATCATTAGCAATGTATAAATTATATAAATTTTCTTCATCAAAAAATATTTTATATTTAATCTATTCAATTTCTTTTTGCATTAAACTTGGAATAGCCTTGCCATATGCTATTCTAATATTACTTTTAAATGCAAATTCTTCTTGAGTTGAAAGTAGAAATTCTTTTTTGGTGATTAAAAACAAGCCATAACGAGCCAATAAATTTGCTAAAAGTTCTTTGCCAAAAAATCCAATTAGTCGGTGATTATTTGTTAAAAAAATTTTTTTGACAATTATTAAATCTAAATCTTCGCATAGTTTTTCAAAATCAATTATTGAGCAAAAATGAATATTAGGAGTTTCATACCATTGAAATGGAATGGATTTGTTCACAGGCATTTTGCCCTTAAATAATAATTCAAAACGATTTTGTATATGGGCAAAATTCGGCAAGGAAACGATGGCATAATTGGCAATCCTTAACATTTCCAATAAAATTTTTGGGGGGTTGTGAGTTGCCTGAATAGTTTGACTTAAAACCGCGTAATCAAATGAATTATCACTATATAATCCTAAATCATTTTCGGCATTACCTTGAATTACTGAAAGACCACGAACTAAGGCATTGCTTACGGCATTGTGAGAAATTTCCATACCTTTGCCGTCAATGTTTTTATTCCTCTTTAAATAATACAACAAATCGCCATTGCCACAGCCAATATCAAGGACTTTGGAGTTTGGTTTAATTAAATTCGCTAATATTTGTAAATCAAATCTAATTTTATTCATTTCAAAATATTTAAAAATTTTCTCCAATTAAATTTAATATTTTTTAATTTTCAAGCAATAGCACATTGTAATTTTTTTAAAATGATATTTTTTTTCAGTCGTGCCTTATTATTTATTTTCAGTCGTGCCTATCGGCAACGACACGACGATAACAATATTATTTAATTTTCAAGTAATATGCCGTTTAAAGTTTTTTCCAAAATCTCGTTTCGAAGTAAAAATGAATCGTGACCACCTGAGCTTTCTATGGTGACCAAGCTAACATTGATATTGTTAACCGACATTGCCTTGGTAATTTTTTTTGATTCACTTGTAGGAAAAAGCCAATCATCGCTAAAAGCAATAATACAAACCTTACAAGTTTTATTTTTTGATAAATTCACAAAAGCTGAGCTTAAATTTCCAGAAAAATCAGTTTCTAAATCAAAGTAATCAACAGCTCTAGTGATAATTAAATAAGAGTTTGGGTCGAATCTTTCAGTAAATTTATTGCCTTGGTAATGTAAATAATTTTCTACCTCAAAATCTTTATTGGCACTAAAAGAGAATCCTTCTTTATTTTTTAAATCCCGTCCGAATTTTTTTTGCAAAGCGATTTCAGATAAATAGGTGATATGGGCGGTCATTCTGGCTAATGATAAACCGTTTTTTGGAAATTTATTTTGTTTAAGATAATCGCCACCACACCAATCTGGGTCATTCATTATTGATTGCCTGCCAACTTCGTGAAAGGCAATATTTTGTGGCGAATGCCGATAAGAACTTGCCATTGGGATTAAAATTTTTACTTTTTGTGGAAACAAAACTCCCCAAGCCAATACTTGCATGCCACCAGTTGAGCCGCCAATTACAGCATGTAATTGTGAAATTTCAAATTTTTCGATTAATAAATTTTGGCAATTAACCATATCTTGAATGGTTAAAAATGGAAACTCACTACCATAAGGTTGATTGGTTTTAGGATTTATTTCTTTTGGTCCAAAAGATCCCATACATCCGCCAATTACATTACTACAAATTACAAAGAATTTATTGGTATCGATTGGTTTGTTTTCGCCAACCATAAATTGCCACCAACCATCTTTTTGAGTGACTGGATTTTCGTTGGCAACATATTGATCTCCCGTTAAGGCATGACAAATTAAGATGGCATTATCACGATTTGCATTAAGTTTTCCATATGTTTGATAGGCAATTGGAAAATTACTAATTTCGACACCAGATGTTAATTTTAAAGGACGATCTTTAGCAAAATAATCAACTTCACCTATTTCAATTTCTTTGTTTAAAATACCAAATCTTGAATAAATCTTCATGAATTTTTTTAAAATTTTTAGTGTAAATTAAATTTAATTCTAATTATAATTATTAATATTATTACTCATCAAAAATATATTACAATGAATGAAATTCAATTGCAAAAATTAAATAATTTACGAGACAAAATCGACAACATAGATTCTCAAATCCTAAATCTTCTCAACGACAGAATGGATGTGGTTTCGCAAGTTGCTGAGTTAAAAAAAAGCTCGAATGATAAATTTTATATTCGTTCAAGTCGTGAAGCCGATATGCTTAAACAGCTAATCAATAAATCATCTGGAAATTTTCCTAAAATTTCTATTTTAAATATTTGGCGAAAAATTATTACTTCGGCAAATATTATTGAGCAGCCAATTAAAATAGCCATTCATAATCCAAATAATATTAGTGATTTGCAATATTTTGTTAAAGAATATTATGCCAATTTTATTCCAATTACCAATTTTGATAGCACCAATAATATTGTTTCGGAGCTAGAAAGTAATAACCATCAAATTGCAATATTTACCTTACCAAATTCGGTAGAGGATTTTGATAAAAAAGAAGATGTTAAAAATAATTGGTGGATTTCGCTTGCCAATAATCAAATTGGCATAAATATTTTTGCTAAAATTCCGTTTTTTGAATATTTGGAGCCTGAAAAAAATACTCAAAAATTTCAATTAGTTGCGGTTGCCATCAAGACTCCAGAGCAATCTAGTTGCGACAAAACTCTTATTTGTGTTGAAACTCAAAAAGAGGTTGCCAAAACCACGATTTTGGCGGCTTTAAGCGAATTAGAAATTGTTGGAAAAGTTTTAAAGACTGCACAAATTGTTCAATTTGAAGGGATAAAATTTCATTTAATAGAATTAGATGGATTTTATTTAAACAATGATGATCGTATTAAAAAATTTGCTTCAGCAAAATTTAAACCTTTTATTAAAGTTTTAGGACATTATCCAACCTCAATAATATTATCTTAAAGAATTATTGGTTAATTTTAACTTCACGTTTTGGAAGAGGGATTTCGATATTATTTTCCTTGAATTTTTGTAAAATATCCACCATCACATCGCTTTTCGCTCCCATTCTCCCTTCAACAATATCGTTTATCCAAAAATATAAAATTATTGAAATATCATAGTCGTTAAAACTTAAAATATAGCATTCAGGTTCAGGATATTTGATGCATCTTTTGTGAGATAGTGCGCAATTCAACATAATTTCCTTGGCTAAATTAAGATCGGTTTTGTAATCAACCCCAACCTTAATTTCAAGACGAGCACGGTTGTTGGTATAGGTCCAGTTGGTCACTCGGTTAATAATAAATTCTTCATTTGGAATCATTATTTCTTTACCATCATTGCCTTCGACCAAAGTATAGCGACCACCAAAATGTTTAATTGTGCCGTAAATACCGCCATTATCGAGTTCAACAATATCACCTACCTCAACCGACTTTTCAAAGAGTAAAATAATTCCGCTAATAAAATTGGAAGCGATTTTTTGCAAACCAAATCCGATACCAACACCTACCGCACCTCCAATAACAGCTATGGTAGTTAAATCGACCCCAAAGGTTTTTAAGATAATTAAAAAAACGATACTATAAATAATAATATCAATGAATTTGCTTATAATTCCTTTGGTGCTAGATTTTATGTTTTTATTGTTATCGACATAAAATTTGCTTTTTTTACTAACTAAGCCCGAAACCCAAAACACCAAGAGCAAAACAATGAAAGCTTTTATGATTAAATATACCGAAATTTTGACTTTTCCAACCTTAAAATATACCTCATCGAGATAGGCAATTGTTGGTTCAAATGCACCAAAAATATGTAAGAACAAGGCGGGGACTAAAATAATTCCTGTGGCATTAGTGATAAAAGTATTGTTCGAAGAAATCCGAATCATTCGCAGGAAAATAAATAATGAAACAAGTTTGATAATGGTAGAAATAATAATGGTTTCTTTGAAAAATTGTTTATACATAACATAGCCAAGACTCAAGAAACAAAGCGATAAAATCGGAAATAAGATTGGTAAAAAATATCTTTTAAATAAATTGTTGAATTCTCTAGTATTTTCAGGGGAATTTAAGATTTTTTGAACAATGTGATGACGAATAAGAGAAAAAAAGAAATAAGAAAAAATAAAGCAAAGAATCAGCGAAAATGATTGCCAATATAGGCTTGGACTAATTATGGTTTTGTTGATGCTGTCTAAAAACTTATCAAAATTTATTGATTCCATTTAAAATATTTTATATTTTTATTCGCCTTGTCCGGAGGTAAAGGCAACTTTATCGTCAAATAAGTATAAGCTTTCAAACTTAACAAAATCAATCTGTTTTTCACATAAATATTCAATTAAGACTAAGATGTCTCTTGGCGAAATTTTAATTTTAGAATTAATGATATCGCTACTATTTTTTCCACAAATTCCTTTGCCCGTAAAGCGAAGCGAGGTGAGGTCTCCAGAATATGAAGGCATCATTTTGGCATCAATCAATGGAAATAATAATAAGCCTTTAGCGCTAATCATTTTTAGTTCAAATTTTTCGCTTTCAAGTGATTTTAAAAGCCCAAGTAATTCATCGAAAGATTTTTGCCAATCGATATATAAATCAAAGCCAATAAGGGTTTTTATAGCAGTTTTTGATTCTTGATTTTTAGTTGAAATTTTAATGGAGTTGTAATTATCTTGTAAATTAGCTTTTGGTAATTGAGTCGGCAATTTATTTAGGTTAGAAATTACTGCTTTAGTAAATTCTTTAGTTCCAACCTTTTTCTTGCTATTATTGTTGTTAAAAATATCTCCAGTATGGATTCCATCTTCTATGGTTTTATATAGGGCATTACGAATATTATTGGCACAAGCACTTTGCTTGAGGTGATTTAGCATCATAACAGAAGCCTGAATTAAGCCAGTTGGATTTGCTAAATCTTGATTAGCAATATCTGGAGCCGAGCCGTGAATAGCTTCAAACATAGCAAAATCATCACCAATATTCGCGGAACCAGCCAAGCCAACAGATCCAGAAATTTCAGCAACAATATCGGAAATAATATCACCATATAAATTTAAGGTAACGATTACATCAAAATTTTCGGGTCTTGAAGCTAAACGAGCACAAGCAATATCGATAATGTGATGGTCGGTTTGAATTTGCGGATAATCTTTGGCAATTTCATCAAAAGTGCGATGAAATATTCCATCGGTCATTTTCATTATATTGTCTTTAGAAAAGCATGAAACCTTTTGGCGAGAATTGGCAATAGCATATTCAAAGGCATAGCGGATGATTTTTTCGCAACCTTTTTTGGTAATTAATTTTAGGCATTGGTAAGTTTGTTGGGTTTGACGATATTCGATTCCAGCATATAAATCTTCTTCATTTTCACGAATAATTACCACATCCATTTTTGGAAAATTACAAGGCACAAAAGGGTGGAATGACGAGACTGGGCGAATATTAGCATATAGCCCGAGTTTTTTGCGTAAAGTTACATTTAAGCTTTTATAGCCTCCACCTTGAGGGGTAGTAATTGGGGCTTTTAGGATGATTTTGGAATTATTTAAACTTTCCCAGGCCGAAGGCATTAAACCAGAGCTGAAGCCCTTTTCATAGATTTTTTTTCCGATTTCGATGGTATCATATTTTAAGGAAGCATTGCTGGCATTAAGGATTTCAAGGGTGCTATCCATAATTTCTGGACCAATTCCGTCGCCAAAGGCTATAGTTATCGTTTGTGTCATTTGTAATAAAAATAATATTTAAAACTAAAATTATATTTGATATAATCATATTTTATTTTTTTTAAAAAAAACTGCAATAATTTATTCATGAAATTTATATTTGAAATTATTGAAATTAAGCATCGAATCGAAAAATTTAGACTTGAAAAAGGTGCAAAATTTTATGATTTTTTAAAAAAATTATGTTTTAAAAAACTTGATTTTATTAAAAATTTGATTGTTAATAATTTTAATAAAAATTTAGTGATTTTAGCAATTATTTTATTAAGTTTTCTCTGGCGTTCAAGCCTTGATTATGAAGCATTTTCATCCTATAACTTAGATCGCGATGATAAAATTCAAAATATCGATAATTTATTAGCTTTCAATAATTTGCAAATTTTAAATTTTTTAGCGAATTTGGTTAAAATATCGGCTAATATATTTGCTTTTAATTCATTATTTATTGCCGAAATAATTATCAATTTGGTTGGAATTTTTTCACTATATTTCAGCAATAAAATTCTTAAAAATTGCCACAATATCGAAAAAAATTTACTATTAATCTTGATGACAATTATTTATTTTTTGCCACCAAGAAATTTTATCGAAAATTCATTAGAGAGTTATCAAAAAAATGAATTCTTTACTGATTATTTCATTAACCTAGCATTGATGATGCCAATAATTTCCTATCTATTTCTAGGCAAAAATAATCTCAAAATTATTTCTAAATTTATAATTTGTCTACTTACTGCAATATTAATTTTACAAAATATTTATTTTATAATTTTGTTGCCATTTTTAAATTACGATTTTTTTTTAAATCCTAAAAAAAATTATCAAAATATTCTTTTACAAATAGTTGTTTTAGTAGCTTTGATACTGGATTTGGCAATCATAAAATATTTTTATAATTATTGGATTGATGGGGTTAAAATCAACTTTCTCAAAACTTTTTTTTCAAGCTTTGTTTTAAATTTTAAAAATAGCTTCAGTTCTTTTGCAATTATAAAATTTTCCAGATTATATTATGATTTTATTGCATTTTTTATTTTGTATTTTCTAGGCTTTTTCAGCTTTTTTATGTTAAATAAAACCGAGTTTAATAAGAATTTTTTAGCTCTAATTTTTGGATTAATTTTGATTTATTTTGCACAAAACCTTAATCCACAAATAGGAAATTTATTGCAAGCATTGCTAATTATATTTTTAATTTTTAATGTAAAATTTTATCATAAAAATCTAGTAAAAATATTTTATAAATATTGGTTTATTTTATTGATTATATTGATTGCAGGTCTTTATAGTTTGGATTTTAAATTTTTAATTACCCATTTAATTTTTTGGAGTTTTCCCGTAATTTTTTTAGGAATTTTTTTAACAAATTTTCGTAATAAAATTTTTTTTAATCAAAATATTATTATAATTTTACTAACAATTTTACTAATTTGCCTAGGTTTTTTCTTGAAAATTCTAAGTTTAAAAATTTATTTTGTTATAAATTTCATTTTTGCTTTGTGGTGCATAATCTATTTGGTAAAAATTGGTGATTTTAATGAAAGACTAGTAAAATCTATGCATTTTTTATTGATTTTAATTTTATTTTTTGCTTTTAGCGATATTTTTGGAATCTTGTTTCGAGGTATCTCCACTCCGAATATAAATAGCTCAATTACTCAAATTATCGTGCAAAAAACTAGCCTAGTTCGCAATCAAGATGATAAAATATTGATGGTCTCGGCTAATTTTATGGATTTTTATCCAACTAAGAATTATTATCCAACTAAAATTCATAATTTGCACCTAAATATATTGAGTCAAAATGATTTTTTATTAATTAATAATTACAAAATAACCGATAGTTGGTTTTCAATAATGCAAAATTATCAAAACAATCTTGTAAATGATTTTGTGGTTGATTTTTTGAAGCAAATTCAAAATTCAAAGCCAAAATTTATAATTTTTTTTAATAAGGATTTATGTAATATTGGTTTAATTGAATTTTTACTAAGAAATTCAAAATTCCAATCTAATTTTATAAAAAATTATGAATTTTTTGATAATTATTCAATAAATTATTTTAATAAAACTTTTAAATATCAGCCTTTACAAGAAAATCTTTCAAATTATGAATTTGATTTAATCAAAGAAATCCATAAAATTAGAAGCGAAATTTGGCAATTACCAAATTTAGAAATTTATAAAAAAACCAATTAAATGACCAAAAAACTTTTTCAATTTTTTGATAATAAAATCTTCACTTCGCAAAATTATTGGCTTTGCTTTCCAATAATTTTAGCCATTTCAATTTATATAAGAAGTGTTGCTGATATTGGACCAGATAGTGCTGTTTACCTAGATGTTGGCAAAAAATTGGCACTTGGAAAACGCTATTTTTATGATATTTTTGAAATCAATTTTCCACTTCTAATGTGGTTTTATGCTTGGCAATATAAAATTTCTTTAATTATTAAAGTTCATCCTATTTTACTAGCTGAATTTATTATAAATTTTATGGCGATAATTTCGGTTTTAACGGTGGATAAAATCCTTAAAAAATCAACTTTATCAAGCGATAAAAATCTATGTAAATCATTTGTTGTGGGAATATTTTTTGTATTTTTTATTCGACCTTTTGCAATTCATTTACTTGAATATCATACTAAAACTAGCTATTTAATTATTCTTTTTTTCCCTTATTTTTTTCTAAATTTTTTAAAGCATCAAAAAATTTCTCATCAATTAATTAAGGGCATTCTAATGGCTTTAATGATTGCAATCAAACCCCATTATTTTTTGTTGATTTTATTTACAGAATTATCTTTTATTTTTCTTAACAAAAAATTTTCTCAATTTTATTCGCTTGATAAATTATTTGGCGCTTTACTTTATATTTTATATTTACTTCTAATTTTAAAATTTAACCCCGAATATTTTCACGATGTTGCTGAAATATGGAATAATTATTTTAGCATTTATGGAGGTTATCGCAAATATTTAACCAATCTTTATTCGAATTTTGCCTATATAATTTTGCCATTTTTTGGAATATTTTTTATTTATTGTCGCTTCAAGTCTGAGCCATTAGATATCGCTTTAATTGGCATCTTTATAGGCTCCACCTTGACTTTAATTTCTGAAAATATTTTTACAACTGACCAATTCTCGCTTTTTTGCTCGTTAAATATCTTAATTTATTTAAGGATTTTTGGAATTATTTTTCGAACTAATTATTTCAATTTTTCTGAAAATTTATTTTTTCTGGGATTTTTTATAATTATTCCATTCTCAATGACTGAATTTATTCGAATTGTGATTTTTGGATTTAGTGGAGTTTTTAATATTTGGTGGGCTTTTTTACTCTATAATTTTTATGTTTTATATCATTCAGTTAACCCATTTTTGCGTCAAAAATATTTTAATTTTTTAAATATTGCACTGTTTGTTGGGGTTTTCTGCGGTTTTTTTTGGCTTACAATTTTAGCTTTTGACAATAAAAATTTTTGGCTTTCAAATTTTACCGCTCTAATATTATTTTTTATTGGTTACTTTATTTGTGAAAAATTTTTTTTCGTTAAGATTTCCCAAAAATTAACCAACTTTTCGGCCTTTATCTTGATGGCATCCTTGTTTTTGTTTATTCATAATTACACTGATAAATATAAAGATTTTTTTAGTCCAAATGGCTTTAGAAAGTCATTTCGTCAAATTTATGATTTCAAAGATTATTATCAAAAGAAATATTCCGAGAATCAATATTTTCAGGAATTAAATTTTTATCAATATCATCATCTTTCTCAGCCTCTATTAACCTATAAACAAATTTATATGCCCCAAAAAATCTCCGTTTTTTCTATAAATATTACCAGCTCTTATAAAGGAATGATGTTTATGACATATAATCCACAAATAAATTTTGCTTATGATTATATAATTTCCGATCTTAAAAAAATGTTGCGAGATAAAAATACTAAATTAATTTTTATCGATAACAAACTTGTCAGCGAATCTGATAATAAATGTAATATTGGCTATTTAGAATATATTTTCTTAGATGGCGAAATTAAGAAATTATTTACCGAAAATTTTCGGTATGAAAATCAATTAATTTTAGTTAAAAAACTTGAAAAGAATATTGATTATTATGCGGATTTTTTTAATAAAAATTTTGACCGCAAAAATTTTGAAAAAAATCAAAATAAAATTTACGGTGAATTTAATGAAATCACATACAATATTGAACTTTATGTTAGAAAAAATTAATCATATTTTTCGGCAAATTTTTTTGGAAAAAAATCTTTCAAAAAAACGATTTTATTTACAATTTTTCTTGGTTGGAAGTCTTTTAGATTTAGCTTTTGCACCTTTTAATTTAATTATTTTTGCCTTCATTTCCATTGGCATTTTTTATAAAACTATCACTGAAATCAATGATTTAAAAAAAGTTTTTTTTACCAGTTTCTTTTATAATTTTGGATTTTTTGTTTTTGGCATCTACTGGATTTGTAATTCCTTATTAATAGACCCACTGGCTTTTGCTTGGCTGATTCCTTTTGCCATTACCTTAATTCCTGCATTAATGGCAATTTATTTTGCAATTATGATTTATGCTTACAAATATTTGATGCAAAAATTAAAAGTAAAATCGCCGTCATTACAAATATTTTTCTTTGGATTTTTTTGGTTTTTAAGCGAATTAATCCGTGGTTTTTTATTTACAGGATTTCCTTGGAATTTGCTTGGCTATATGTGGTTTTTTAGTGAAAATATGGTGCAGGTGGCTAGCCTTATAGGTGTTGATGCTCTAAGTTTCCTTATGGTTTTGTTTATTTTAAATTGGACTTTATTTTTTTCAAAAAAAAATAAAAAAATTGATAAAATTTTTGGTATTTTATTGTTATTTTTATGGCTTATAATGTGGCTATATGGCAATTTTAAACTTGATAAAAATTATCCTCAAAATTTAAAAAAAATCGGCAATTTTCGTTTAATTCAGGCTAATATTGAACAAAAAAATAAATGGCAAGACCACGAAAAATTACAAAACCTAGAATTACACCAAAATTTAACCCTCGCCAGTGATTTGGGCAATATTGATGCCATTTTGTGGTCAGAAACTTCAATTCCTGAAATTATTGCTCCACAAAATTATTCTTTAATTGGAACGATTTCGAGTTTAGCCTCAAAGCAACGTTATTTAATAAGCGGAGGGATTCATCTTGAGGGTTCAAATTACAATGATTACCAAATCTGGAATAGTATGTTTGTTTTTGATGATAATGGGGTTAATCAATTTTATGACAAGCAACATTTGGTGCCCTTTGGCGAATATGTTCCGCTTCATCAATACTTATCTTTTTTATTTATCGATGATGTGGTTAATAAAATTACGGGAGGTGGGGTTGGCTTTAGTTCGGGGCAGGGCGAAAAAATCATAAAATTGCCAAAATTTTCCTTCATTCCGTTATTATGTTATGAAGTAATTTTTTCTAATGAGTTGGTCAATGAAAGTAATATCAATGCCGACTTAATGATAAATCTCACTAATGATTCTTGGTTTGGCAAGGCAACTGGTCCATATCAGCATTTACAAATGTCGCAAATGCGGGCGATTGAATTTGCAAAACCAATGCTTAGGGTAGCACAAACGGGGATTACTGCTAATATTAATCATCAAGGCAAAATTATCGACAAGATAGAATTGAATCAGCGGGGTGCAATCAATGTTGAGGTCTACAAAAATCCGAAAACTAGCTTTTATGCCAGAAATCAACATTTGTCAGTTATCTTAATTACTTTTATTAATCTTTTAACTCTAATAATTTTATTTTTTAAATTACATAAAAAAATTTAAATATAAAATACGATTTTGTGACATTTCAACTCAAAAATTAACAATTATAACAAAATTTTTTTGTGATAAAAGATTTTAAAAATAGGTTGTAATTCTATATTTTTGAAGATTTTAAAAAGTAATTTATTTTAAAAATAATCTACAATAAAAATTATTTACAAAATGGATTATTAATCAATTCAAACTACTTTTCCATCTGCTTTCTCTAATAATTTTGACGAAGACTCACTTATATCATTAACAACTATAGAAGTAGTTCTACTAGGTGGTCTAAAGTTTAAAGACTGACTCTTTATAGACTTTTTGTTTGTATCCAATAAAAGAGAACCCAATGATGATAAAGCAGAAGATGCAAAAGGAAAAATAGGTTTTAAAAAAAGTTCAAATTCTCTAAGTGTATTAATAGGTTCAGATTGATTTGTATAGATACTTTTTTCATCATTATTGAACTTTGTTAATCCTGTACGTAGTTCGTATTTATCGCGTTGATTATGCTGATTCTTAAATACATAACCTGAAAATTCTCCATTAGTTGTTTGGGGTTCGCATAAAATATTTACTGCTTGCTTACAAGTTTCATAAGTGTGTTTAATTTGTGATTCAGTAGCATTATAATGTTTTAAAACTCCAATAGCAGAAGCTTCTTTTAATTCCTGTAAATTTTTATCAAGTGGATTGTCATATTTATTTAATATATATTCTCTTAGATAATTAGCAGTTTGTTCATTATGTTCTTTTAAAAAATTTAATAATGTTGGTTTAAGTGAGTCATTACTCATAATTTGATTTAATTTATCATCTAAATTATTATCAAAATTTAATATATGAGTAAAAGATGTTATGATATTATTGGGATCATTTTGAGTACCAACCTTTAATTCTAAAAGAACTTTTTTTAGATCTTCAGTCAATTTGGTATCGGTAGATGGCTTTCTGCCTGGGAGTGGAACTATGCCTCTGCCTGGGTCTCCGCCTCTGCCTCCGTCTCCGCCTCCGTCTCCGCCTCCGTCTCCGCCTGGGGCTCCGCCTCCGCCTCCGCCTAGGGCTCCGCCTCTGGCTCCGTCTCTGGCTGGGGCTGCGGCTAGGGCTGGGCTTCCGTCTCCGGCTGGGGCTGGGGCTCCGCCTCCGCCTCCGCCTCCGTGTCCGCCTAGGGCTCCGCCTCCGCCTGGGGATCCGTCTCCGTCTTTGCCTCCGTCTGGCCTTCCGGCTGGGGCTAGGGCTGGGGCTCCACCTCCGTGTCCGCCTCCGTCTCTGGCTGGGGCTGCGGGTGGGGCTCCGCCTCTGTCTAAGCCTCCGCCTAGGGCTCCGCCTCTGTCTACGCCTCTGTCTACGCCTCCGCCTCTGTCTTCGCCTCCGCCTAGGGCTGGGGCTGCGGCTGGGGCTGCGGCTGGGGCTGCGGCTGGGGCTGCGGCTGCGGCTGGGGCTGCGGCTGGGGCTGCGGCTGGGGCTAGGGCTGCGTCTAGGGCTGCCTTTATGTCTGCTTCTAGGGCTGCGGTTTTGGTTGAGTCTCCTCCGACTTGGGCTAGTTCATCGGATAGTTTTATTTCTGCTAAATCCATAGAAACTCTAGTTAAATAATGTAGAAAATTTTTATGTCTATCATCTTTATTATGATTTTTAATTTTATCTAATAATAATTTTGTAATCTTTATAAATTCAACACATGTAATATCTTTTTGTTCATTTCTTTTATAATTTACTTTTTTTGTTTCATTTTCGAATATTCTATCAACAGGTCCCAAATCTTCTAGTAATTTCAAATATGATCTTTCCTCTTCTGAAGAATTAACTTTTTCATTTATAGCTTTTATTTCACTATCTTTATAAAAAACCATCTGACTCACATATAAAAAATCAGTCGATAAAGGTGATGTTCCAATTGGACTATCATCTTTAAATGTAGCTTGATCAACTTTATTTCTTAAAGGTGTTAAATCTATTTTTGAAGATTTCATATTATATAATTAAAAAACTTAATAAAATTTATTCTTTCATAATATAAATTTATAATTCAAAATTCAATATAAAATTTAAATAATTTTTTATGTTTTTTTTTCTGTATTTTTTTTATTTTTGATTTAAAAAAATTAATTAATTTTTATATTTTTTTAAAAAAATCAGTAATATGATTTATCACAAATTTTTTTTATTATGAAATTCAATAAGCACCACCAAAACCTTTCTTAGATTTAAACTTTTTGTTCCATATTAATTCCACCAAATAAGCACCATTAATTTGGTAGAATCCTCTTCTTCGTAGGGGGTGGAGCTTTAAATCGTTTGTTTTACCAATATTTCAAAATTAGTTTTTATTAAATATAAAAATTCTCTCAATTTTTATATTTAATCTTGTTCAAATTATTTTGTATAACTTTTATCTCTTGATATCGAATATATTTTTTCTACAACTGCTTTGGTTGAAAAAGGACTTGGTGGTAATGAAAGTATTCCGCCAGAATCTCTTGAAAATTTTTCTTTTTTAATTATAACATCCTGTGGGACTGATTCATGATTAGCAAGATAAGTTTTAGCATTTTCAAGATCATGTTTTTCATATCTAGAACTATCTGTATTGGTTCTAAAAACTCCATAAGCTGAATATTGTTTTAGTGTTAATAATGATCTTTTATTATCTGGTGTATCAAAAATATTTTCATATTTATTCAGAATATATTTTCTTAGATTGATTGCTAATTCAGAATCAGATTCCTGTAAAAAATCCTTAAGATTTTCATGATCTTTCGGGACACTATAAATTTCATTTAAAGCCTTATCTATAGCAATGTCATAATTTAATATGTTGGTAAAAAAGCGAGTAAAATCAACAGTATTATCACCAAAAATTTTTGACTTTAATAAATTAGTAATTTCTGAATGATCTTTGGTGGTTGGAGAAGTAGTTGAGGTTTGGTTTTGATGATTATTAGAATAGAAATAATATTGTTGTCTTGAATTTTTCAAATGTTTTGAAGAATCTGTAGTTTCAGTTTTTAATTTTTCTTCATATAAACTAAAAGCTAAAAATGAGAGATAAGTGTCATTCCCAATTGTTTTAGAGTTATCTGAACCACGACTTATATTCTCACTATTAGACTTTTCTAAAAAATGTGTTGCAATAGTATACAAATCTCCTGAACTTAAATTACATCCATCAAATTTTTTAATATCATCTTCTTTAATTTGTATATTATCGTCTTTAATTTCTAATTGATGGTTTTGAAGCGATTTAACTGTTTCTAAAAATGATATAAATTTATTTCTATTGTTATGTGCTATTGTTGTATCTCTATCAGTTTCTGAAATTATTGCATCTATTTTCCTAGAAATATTTTGTGCGTTGAATGGTATCCGACGATTTTCGATTTGAGGTGGCATTGATAAAATTTTTAAATTCCAAGAAACAGTAAATTTTTCCCTTTGCTTTGCAATATCCGTTTCACTATAACTATTATTATCCTTAGATTTTGATGGTGAACCTATATATTCAAAAGGAATATCACTTCGTAATTTTTTTAGATCATCTGATGTTGCAATATTTTCGTTAGGTAATTTTTCTTCATATAACCAAAAAAATACTCTGGCTAAATATGTATTTATTTGAATTTTTTTGGATCCATCTTCATCTATATGAAGAGATTCAGATGCTTCTCTAGATTTATTTAGAAAATATTTTGCAACTTTTAAACAATCTGAAGATTTTAATTCTGGAGGATTAGGCATTATAATAGAGGCAGCACCTCCAGAACTATAAGGATTTGATGGTTTATTTGATTCTATAATTCTTAATACAATTTTTTTATCTAAACCTAAATCATCAAAATCTTTATCTGTAGTTGACGAAAATGTTGTACAAAAAGATTTAATTTCAGTTTCTAAACTAGCACTATCTGTAATAATTGCTTTATTATCAGAAACAAGAGGGGTAGTTTGTTGTTTACTCAATTCATTCGCAAAATCTATTCTTTGTTCTCTGATTAATTTGTAAGCATCAGATTTTTCAAAGGGATGTTCTTTTTTCAAGCTATCTATATCCTTTTCATTTGCTATCCCTAAATTCTTCAATTTATTAAAATATAAATTAAAAGCATTTCTAAATACAAATGTGTTAAATCCACCCCAATTATCTTCTAATCCATAGTTTAAGGGATCATTTAATGTATATCTTCTTAATTCAGTTACAATTTTTTTTAGATCATCTTCATGAAGTTGTGTTTCTGCACAGATTATTGCAGTTCTGTTTAAAAAAGTGGTATCACAAGAAAAATATTTATTATCTGCCGATTTTGTAAAAATTTGAACAAAACTGAAAAGTTTAGTTTTAGTATCTTGTGTAATAGAATTATCTCTAGTTATCTTAGAAAGTAATGATTCTTTTTCTTTATCAAAATTATCATTACTTAATTTATCTCGAGATTCATTTCTATCATAAATAGATGTTAAAGTAGATGGTAAAGATTGAAGTTCGAGCCAAGAAGCCTTGAGTTCTTCGTAGGTTAGAGCAACTGAATTATATTGTGGCAAATTTATTATTTTATCAAAATTTGAATTAAAATCAATATTATTTTCTTTCAGTTTTTTTTCATATACTTGCCATGCAACCACCGAAAAGAATTTATTTTGAGAATGTTCGCTTTCATCAAAGTTTGTACTAAGATAAGTCGTGATTTCTTTTAAATCTTGAACATTTAATTGTTTTAATGATTTTGAATAATAATCCGCGTTAATATTACCGTCATAATCCATTTCAATTTTTTCCAAACTATCAATAAAACTTTTATATTTCTTTTTTTGTTCAGTTGTCAAACTTTTATCTTTGTCAATTTGACCTTTAGTAGCTTCTTTTTTCTCATTAATATTTTGTTTATTTATATCAAATTTTATTACTGTATTAGTTGGTTTATTAATATTTCTGAGATATTGTTGCCTTTCTTGTAGAAAAGTACTATATTCAGGTATTAAGGATTGATCTATTGTTGCGACTGGAGTTGTTTGCATAAGAATTAAATTTTTTAAAAAATGAAATTTTAAATTATTATAATGAATAATTTTTTTAATTCAATCTAAATTAAAATCAATTTTTTATATTTTTTTGTTAGTATTTTTTTGATAAATTTATCATAAAAAATAAACTCAAATATTTTTAAAATAATCTATTTATACACCCTAAATATTAATATTATCTATCGCTTCGATTAATTTTAAAATAATACTTTGTGATAAAATCAGCAGGCTATTTGGAATGAAAATTTGTTTGTCATTAACGGTTTTTTTTATTTTTAAAAAATTATTTTGAAGCAAAAAATTTAATTTTTTTTGATTAAAAATTTCTAACAAATTTAATTTTGTGAGATGATAAAAATCGCTTGCTAATACTCCAGAATCAAGCCTTAAGCCCATTAAAAAAAATTCTTCAATTAATTCGCTTTTGGTAATATCGTAAATTGATTGAATCCCCGCTTGCTGGTCTATTGATTTTTTAATCCAATTATTTGGCTCATGTTCCATAATTATTGCCTGTCGCAGACCTTTATTTTTTACAAAAATTCGAGAATGGGCACCTGCCCCAACTCCAATATAATCTTTACTTTGCCAATAACCTAAATTATGGCGACACTGAAAACCAGATTTGGCATAATTCGAAATTTCATAGTGTTGATAGCCAAATTTTTCCATAATCTCATTTGTAGATTCATAAAGATTGCTTGCCAAATTTTCGTCGGGCAATAAAAATTTTTGCTGTTGATATTGCGTATAAAATTTGGTGCCTTTTTCGATGGTGAGTTGATATAAAGATAAATGTGGAGATTGATATTGCAGGGCTTTTTGTAATTCATCTTGCCAATTTTGCAAAGTTTGTTTTGGTCTGGCATAAATTAAATCAAAGGAAAAATTTTCAAAATATTTTTGGGCCATTTTTATGGAATTTTGTGCCTCAATTGCATTATGTTGTCGTCCTAAAAATTTAAGATCATCATCATTTAAAGCCTGAATTCCAAGAGACAATCGGTTGATACCAATTTTTTTTAATTCCTGAAACTTATCGGCTTCAACCGAGGTTGGGTTGGCTTCTAAAGAAATTTCCGCATTATTATCGACTTTAAATAATTTATGAATTGTGGTTAAAATATTTTCTACCAAAGTAATTGGCATTAATGATGGAGTGCCTCCGCCAAAGAAAATTGTGCTGATGTTTTTGTCGATTACCTGATGTGCAAAATAGCTAAGTTCATTTTGATAAGCCTGCTTTAAGCCAGAAAAATCAATGGTTTGACTAACATGTGAATTAAAATCACAATATGGACATTTGCTTAAACAATATGGATAATGTATGTAAATTATGCTCACAAAAATTTTAAAAAAGTTAATTGATTGTAATTATCAATTAAATAAAATAATTGTAAATTTATAGTTTTTAAAATCTATTTAGTTAAAAATATGGACTCAACATCACCTTATTATTTGCAAATTGCTATCGTGGTCTTTCGTGAAATTCTTGAAATTGCTTTAATTCTTGGCATTTTAACTACTGCCACCAAAGAAGTTGCGGGCAGGGGGAAGGCGATTTTGTCGGGTCTATTTTTAGGTTTAATTTTTGCGATAATTTTGGCTTTTTTTACCGATAAAATCTCGATGGCACTTGATGGTATGGGGCAAGAATTTTTCAATGGCTTAATTTTGCTTTCAGCAGCTTTTATGATTGCTTGGACTGTGCTTTGGATGCAAAAACACGCCAAATCCTTAAGTGGCGAGCTTAAAAGACTCGGAAATAGTGTTAAAGATGGCAAAAAACCGCTTTATGCTTTAACAATCGTGGTTATGCTTTCAGTAATTCGCGAAGGAGCAGAAATTGTTCTATTTTCCTACAGCTATTTTGTTTCTGGTGTAAAAATCTATCATATTTTGACTGGAATTATTGCGGGAGCTTTTTGCGGGATTTTACTTGGATTGGCCTTATATTTCGGTTTGCTCAAAACCTTTGGTAAATATTTTTTTCAAATTTCATCTTGGCTTTTGATATTTTTTGCCTCTTCAACTGCAAGTCTCGGTATCAGGTTTTGGAGTGATGCTCAAATCATCGACCCAATTTTAGACCCGTTTTTTGATAGCTCACAAATTTTGTCGCAACAATCTTTTTTGGGTAAGGTTTTACATATTATTTTTGGTTATATCGATCAACCTTCACTTGCTCAATTTATTACATATTTCACGGTTTTAATCGGTTTGGCGGTTGGCTTAAAAATCGCTAAAAAAATCTAATTATGACTAATATTTTGCAAGAAATTTATCAGCATAAAATTATCGAGGTTAGAAATCGTAAAAAAATTTTTTCTTTAACTGAGATTTGCAAAAAACTTAAAGAAGAATCTTGTAAGCAAAAATCCAAATATAATTTTTACCAAACCTTAAAACAAAAAAATGAACTTTCACAACTTGGTTTAATCTGCGAAATTAAGCGTGGCTCGCCATCTGCGGGTATTTTACAGCCTAATCTTGATGTTGCCAAAACCGCCAAATCATATCAAGAATTAGGTGCTAGCTGTATTTCGGTCCTAACAGACGAAAAATATTTTCATAGCGAATTAAATTATTTAAAATTAGTTCGAGAAGCCTGCGATTTGCCAATTTTGCGTAAAGATTTTATGGTTGATCCTTATCAAATTTACGAAAGCAAAATGATGCAGGCCGATTGTATTTTATTGATTGTTGCCATGCTTAGCGATAATCAATTAAAAGAGTTAGAAGAGGTGGCTTTATCCCTTGATTTATCTGTATTAATTGAAGTTCACAATTATGAAGAATTACAGCGAGCATTGCAATTAAAAAGCAAATTAATTGGCATCAATAATCGGGATTTAAAAACTCTAAAAATCGATTTAAATACCACTCTTAAATTACAATCCTATGTGCCAAATGATGTGGTTTTGGTTTGTGAAAGCGGAATTAAATCGCTTGAAGATCTTAATAATTTTCGTAAAAATAAAATTAATTGTTTTCTAATCGGCGAGTTTTTTATGCGTGGCGGTAAGTTTAATTTCTAATCTTTTGAAGTTCTAACAAAGCTATTGCTATATCTGATTGAGATGATTGAATTTCTGTAGATGGAGAATTTTTAATATCAATTAAAATTCTCGCAATTTTATTCATTTTAAAATTTTCAATTTCTGAAGAAATTTCAGATGAAATAAATGCTTTACAATCAAAATTATCATATTTGCTAAAATCTGCACCCGAATTTAGCAATATCCTCATCAAGAAAGACTTATTGTTGTGGACTGCAAAATCAACCGGTGTTAATTTTTCAGAATTATCGTGAAGAAAAACAAAGGAATTAACATCGCTACCATTTTGAATTAAAAATTTAATAATTTCCTCATTTTCTATGCAAAGCGCACAACCAAGAGCTGTGATTGATAGAGCATTATTCTGTCTTGAAACGATCGAATTAATTGCTGATGGATCAATTTTTATTATATCGTGGATTTTTTTTATATCTCTTGAAATGATAGCTTTACCTAGAATGGAATGATAAATTGTTATAGGAAGTTTTGGTGAGTTAAATTGCATTGTTAATTAAATATAAAGATTAAAATAGCTATTAAATTTATAAATCTTCACCAAAAATTCGTTGATATAATTCATTGATAACAATTTTTTCTTCATCAATAATTTTGTTGTAAAAGCTTAAAATAAAAGATTCTTTAACCGATTGAAAAATCTCGATATTTCTGCCCCAAGAAATTAAGGTTCTTAGTGAAATTAAATTTGTAATATCTTGATTTTTAAAGGCTTCACGAGTTAAATTTGCAAGTCGAATCATTGATTTCAAAAGCTCATTATGCTGTTGAGTGTTGATAAGTTTTTTGCTAAATTTAAGTTTTTTTTGTAAAATATTAAATTCTTGTTCGGGCGATAAATAATTGAGCGAGGCCACAATATTCCAGCGGTCCATTTGAGCTTGGTTAATTAAATTGGTGCCGTGATAAATGCCTAAATCATCGCCAGCACCAAGGGTGTTTGAGGTGGCAAATAAGCGAAAATGCGGGTGTGGTTCGATAATTTCATTTTCTTCGAGTAAGGCAAATTTTCCATCTTCTTCAAGCAATCTTTGGATAACAAAAGATACATCGGTTTTAATGGCATCATATTCATCAAGGATTAAGGCGATACCGTGACGCAAGGCATATGGAATAATGCCCTCTTTAAATTCAGTAATTTGTTTGTCGTTTTTAAGTTTTATTACATCCTTACCTATTAAATCAAGGCGGGTAATTTGTGAATCAAAATTAACACGCAAACAAGGCCAATTCAAGCGAGCACCGATTTGTTCGATATGGGTCGATTTGCCAGTGCCATGCATTCCTTGCACCAAAACTCTTTGGTTAAAAGCAAAGCCCGCCAAAATTGCTTGGGTGGTTTTTTGGTCAAATAAATAATTATGATCAAGGGCAGGAACCTTATTTGTAGGGGTTTTAAAACCTTGAACTTCAAAGTTGCAATCAAAGCCAAATGCTGATTTGCAATCAATTTTATGAAGATTAGTTTGAGTATTTTTTATAGTCATTTTATTAAAAAATTGTTTTTTTAATTTTAAAATAATTATAAAATAAAGCAAAATATTAATTAAAAAAATATAACCAAATGATTAAATTTAGAGTTTTTACCATTTTTCCAGAGCTATTTCCGCAAATTTTGGCAACTTCAATCATGGGTGAGGCTCTACAAAAAAAATTATGGGAGCTTGAAGTAATTAATATTCGCAGTTATGCCACCGATAATCGCAAAACCGTTGACGATACTCCATTTGGCGGTGGAGCGGGTATGCTTTTTCGTCCCGATATTTTGAGTTTTGCTTTAGAGAAAAATATAAAAGAAATTGCTAAAGCCAAAATAATTTACCCATCACCTCGAGGTAAGGTTTTTTCTCAAGATATGGCTCGAAATTTTGCTAAAAATGCTGAAATCAATATTGTTTGTGGACGCTATGAGGGCATTGACCAAAGAGTTATAGAATTATTTAATGTCGAAGAAATTTCCATTGGTGATTATGTGTTATCATCTGGCGAACTGGCCTGTTATGTGATGATTGATGCGATTTTGCGTAATGTTGAAAATGTGCTTGGAGCCAAGGCTTCTCTAGATGAAGAGAGTTTCGGCAGTGATGAGAATTCTAAATATCGTCATTTACTTGAATATCCACATTATACTCGTCCAGCAAATTTTCGTGGTCTTGAAGTGCCTGAAGTGTTGACTTCGGGACATCATAAAAATATTGCGAATTGGCGATTGGAGCAGTCAATTAAACATACACAAAATACTCGCCCCGATTTATATCAAAAATATTTGCAAGACAATAATTCGAAGTGATGAAATATTTTGGTCTGAATAAATATTCATTTGCAAGTATCAGAATCAGTTCTTGAACTCCCAAAAATACTACCATAAGTTTGATTATTTCTTATTAAATTTATATGTGGAGATGGAGAGTTATTTCGCCGTCTATTGTTTGAAGTTTTTTCTATAGAACTTCCGCAACTCAAACTAGAAAATATTTCAGGAACATCGGTCAAAAATTTTTTAAAAAAATCTCCAATATTATCAAAAATATTTTTTTCCTCATCGGTTTTTAAGGGCAGTTGTTCATTTTGATCTGGATCCAAAATTTCTTGATCATATTCTATATTAAAATTTTCAGAACTTGTTATTCGAATATGTTTCTCTGACTTGGTTAATTCTTTCTTTTTATTAAGAACAATATTAAGAAGTTTAAATGATATTAAATCGGATCCTTGATCATTTCGTTCTTCATCTGTAAGTAAATGAGATGATAAATTGGATATTATAGTTTCACAACTTGTAATTTTATCTGTTTCTTTTTGCATTTCTATCACTTAAGCGTATTTTTAAATCATCAAACATAATTAAATATTTATTTTTTATTGAAATCAATTCAATTACAATTCATGAAATTTTTTGCCATAATCACGATAATAATGACAATTATAGCCTCCAGGGGTTTTTTGTAAATAATTCTGATGATATTTTTCCGCTGGATAAAAGTTCTTAAATTCAACAATTTCGGTGGCAATTTTTTGGTCAAAAACTTTCAAATTATTGATTTTATTAATCAAATCAAGAGCAATAATTTTTTGTTCATTATTTTGATAAAAAATCGCTGAACGATATTGAGTGCCAATGTCGTTTTGTTGGCGGTTTATTTGGGTTGGATCGTGAATGGCAAAGAAAAATTTTAAGATTTTTTCTAAGGTGGTTTTTTTGTTGTCAAAGATAATTTTTACCGATTCCGCGTGATTAGTTAGGCCGGTGGATACGGTTTCGTAGGTTGGCTGGTCTGTGTCGCCACCTGAATAACCAACTTCAGTTGATACTACTCCTTCAAAATTAGACATTAATTCTTCAACCCCCCAAAAGCAACCTCCTGCTAAAATAATGGTTTCTTGGTTAGAATTTTTGGCAAAAAGTGAGTTTGGCATTAGGTAAAAAATTAAAATTAAATTTAGGAAGAAAATTTTATTTTTCATTGATTTTTTGTTGTAATTTATTTATTTGCCTTTTTTGTTTAAGGTTGCGAATGGTTGATTTGATTAGGCTGTTTGAATATATTAAAATAGCAGTAATAAGACCAAGGATGTAAAAAAATAACATTAAAACGAAAAGCCTAGTTTCAATACTGTCAAAAGGAAGTGGATTGAAATTTATGGTAATAATTTCGCGATTATTAATCATAAAAATTACTACAAAAACTAAAATTAAACTCACTAAAATGCTTTTTATAGAATTAAATAAATTTTTTAAGAATTTCATAGAGATAAATTTTTAATTAACAAATTTTCAAGGTCTTGGTCATATACTGGTTGTTTGCCAAACCATAATTCAAAGCCAATTAAAGCTTGATAAATTAACATGCCAATTCCGGTTACAAATTTTAGATTATGTTTTTTAGCTTGTAAAATCAAATTTGTAAATAGCGGGTTATAAACAATATCGTAAATTATACAATTTTGATTGATATTTGATAAATCAATATTTAATGGCTCCTGGTTTTTCATTCCCATTGAGCTGGTATTAACCATTAAATCAAGTTTTGGATAAATTGAATTTATATCCCTAAAGTCAATATATTCTAAAATTACATTATTTCTGTTGGCTAAATTTTGGAAATCATCGATAAGTTTTTTTGCATTATCATAAGAGCGATTAGCGATAAAAATATGTTTAACTTTTTGGTTGATTAAGGCATAAAGAACCGCTCTTGAAGCACCTCCGGCTCCGATTATCAAATTTATGGTATTTTGAAAATTGTAATATGGTAAGGTTTGCCATAAATTATTTAGAAATCCAAAGGCATCAGAATTATGACCAAAAATTTTACCATTTTCCATTATTTTTACGGTGTTAACAGCACCAATATTTCGGGCTGATGAACTGAGATGATCGCAAAGATTTAGGATTTTTTCTTTAAATGGAATAGTGATATTAAATCCTGATAATTCTTGTGAATTTATAAGATTTATTATTTGTTCTTGACAATTATTAATATCAATTAAGTATTTATGATAATTACCTTTGATATTATATTTTTCTAAATAAAAATTATGAATTATTGGCGATAATGAGTGACTAATTGGGTTGCCGATAACCCCTGCTTTAATTATTTGATTTAGATTGGTCATTTTAATTTGGTGGAGGATTATTTTCAGCACGCTTGGCTTTCAAAGCCTCGTGATCAGGCATATATGGCTCTTGTTGAGGTATTTTAATTTTTGGTAATAAGCGGGTAGTAAAAAATTTATCATTATAGTAGGTAATTTTTTTACAGCGAACTGGTGGTTGCGATTCGATTAGAAGTATTTGCTCATCTCGCGGAAGTTGAATTACTTCTTGTGGCAATATTAATGCTCTTTGCACATCGGAAACATGCAGAGAACGAGCTCCCGGATTGAGATCGAGATATTTAGGTTTGTTATATGAAATTTGTGTTGCGGTTTTGTTGCCAACTAATTGCGAAATTAAATTTGCAGTTTCCATATTGTTGGCGGCAAAAGTTATACGATATGTAGAGTTTGATAAAAATGAGTTCATTCCACTTTCTTCGTAAATACCTTTGAGCTGTTCAGTGTCTTGAATGATTAAAAAAAGTCTAACTCGATAACCGCGAAAATAGGCGATACCAGCTAAAAATTGCTCCATTTTACCTAGAGTTGGGAACTCGTCCATCATCATTAGAACTCCAAATTTTTCATTTGGTCGAGGCATTTTTGCCGTAAAGAAAGATGCAGCTTGTTGATAAAACATACCCATTAATGGCTTAAGTCGAGAAATATTATCTGGAGTTAAGCCAACATAAACGGTGTGAGGTGAAATTTTTAGTTCATGTAAATTGAAATCTGAAGTGGCCGTGGTGGTGTCAATCAAAGGGTTGGCCCAAAGTTCAAGCGATGAGTTAGCGGTCGATGTAACGGAGCCACGCTCTTTATCTGGCTTTTGAAGATAAGAAGCCAAATTCATATAAGAAACAGGGTGAATTTTTTTGCCCATAGTATCAAGAACCACCGCTAAATTGTAAACCACATCATCATTTCTAAGGGTGCGAACAACTTCACCAAGGGTGCAGGGGCGATCTTCGGCAGCAACTAGATAAAGCATTACTCCAGCTAAAAGCGAGCGAGCCTCATTTTGCCAAAATTCTTGTTCGGGAAGTAAAAAGTTGCAAATTTTTTGCACATCATCGACCATTTGTCCGGGTTTGGTGCTAATCCAATCCATTGGATTATAACAATGGCTAATTCCATCTGGGTCTGCTGGGTTCCATAAAAAAACTTTTTGTTTCAAATTTTTTTTACGCCAACCCGATGTTAGTTCATAGTTTTCAAGTTTAATATCGTGAACAATCACTGAATCAGTCCAAAATAATAAATTTGGAATAACGAAGCCCACACCTTTACCAGAACCCGTTGGTGCAAATAATAAAATATGTTGATAACCTTCGGCAACAAGTAATTCGTTTCTTGATTTGCCAAGCAATACCCCAGTTTTTGCTCTCAAGCCCATTTTTTTAATTTCGGCATCGGTTGCCCAGTGAGCATCGCCGTGGATTGATTCTGGCTTCTTAAAGGGTCGCCAATCCATAATCGGAGCCCGAAAAATCCAGATTAATGCGAGTAAAAAACCATAAGGTAAAATTGTAGCAAACCATAATTTCATTATGAAGCCATTGCCACTGGAGAAGGTCAAGACCGATCGATTTTTAAAATAATATCCCCAATAAAATATAAAATTTTTGTGAATAGTTATGAATTGCTGAATAATATCTTTTGAAAAAAAACTATTGATGGTGGCATAAGATTTGGAGGTGCCAAATAACAGCAAAATACCCGAAATGTAATAGCAAATAATTATCAATATAAGCAAGATGGCGCCAATAGTAGAGAAGTTACGCAAATTTCTTTGAAATGGATTATCGGCAACACTACTAGACATTGATTATTAAATTAAAATTAAATTTGGTTTCAAATTACATCATTATTTATAAGAAAATTTAATTACCAAATCAATTATTTTTTTTAAAATTTTCAAATGTTAATCTAATGTAAAAACTAACTATTTATAATATTAAAATCATAAATTAATTTAAATGAAAAAAGAGCCCTTAATTTCAGCAAAGCAAATTGAAGAATTTGATAAAATTTTTTTTAAAGAAGAAAACATAAAAGAATTTAAGGAATTTCTAAAATCTCTTCAAAGCGATGAAGCCAGAATTGAATTAATAAAAACTCTAGGCAAAAATTATTTGGATGATATTGGTTTTTTTAAATACAGAAATAATCAATTGCACGAATTTTTAAATTCAATAAATTCTTATGACCATAAATTAAAATTTATTAAGGATTTTTATGATGATTATCGATATGGTGTGGTTAATTTTCCTTATGAAATTTTAGATATTTTGAAGCCTGATGATAGAAAAAAATTTATTCAGGATAAGGATATGAAAATTAAATCACAATTATTTAAAAAAATCATTTCAATAGATCAATCCGAGGTAGAAAAATCAAAAAAAATATTTTTTGCTAATGATGATGTTAAAATAGATGAAAATTTTAAGATACTTTGCGATGCTAAAACAAATTTCCAAATTTTATCACTATTAGCAAATTCAAATAATTTTGGGCTCTTTGAAGATGAGAAAAGAAATTTATTTATGCATCATAATTCTAAAATTAAGCAAGAATTACCTGAAAATCCATTGCCAGATATTTATGCAGAAATGATGATTAAGATTAATAGTGATCAGGCAATTGAATTAAGTGAAGGCAATAAATTATTTTTAAGAGAATCTAAATTAAGAGGACATTCTTCTTATTTTATTTTTCATATTAATGCACATAATCAGTTAACTAAAATTGGCTATTGTGATGGAAATAAAGTTTCTAATCAACAAGCCATAGATAAGTCTCTTACACATATAAATTCAATTACTAATTATGAACTTGCAAACCCAATTGATTTTTCGGCTGAATTTGCGGATAAATTTATAAAAGAAAATTCTGAAAAATTACAAATTGAAGATTTATATAATAAAATATCTGCAGAAAATTTTAAATTTAAGGGTTTGGAAGAAAACTCAATTTCATCGATAACTTATGAAATGCCAAGAGCGGAACAAAAAAGGGGAAATTGTTCAATGAAAAGTGCTAATATTTTAGCATGTGCAATATTAAAATTAAAAGATCCATCACAAGAATTTATCTGGGATGGTGATAATCAAAAACCTGCTGGTAAAGGTTATGAAAACTACAAAGAATATAAAGATACATTATCGAAATTGGCTCTTGAAGAACTTGAAATAGCTATGCCAGAAATTAAAAAAATGACTCCGAAAATAGAAGGATATAAAAGAGATTTGTTTGAGGCAATTCAGGAAGTTTGTTTTGAAAGAATCGAATATGCCAAAAAACATTTTTCTAGCAAAGTCAAAAAAAGACCTAAAGAGGAAAAGCAAGTTATAGATTTCATAGAAGAGGATTCAAAATCAACGCCATCTTGCATTAGTTTTTTGAGTTTCATAGGCAAATTTTTTAGTAAGAATAAAGATAGAAAATTATCACCTCCTAGCACTATTACTTCTGAAACACAAACTGCTGATATTGTTTTTATTAATAAAAGAGGTTAAAACTGATTGCCAGCCCTAGAAAAGAGTTTCTTTTGGAGGGGTTCGGCTCGGTTTTTAAAATAAATCCTAATGAGAAAAAATATCAACATTGGCAAACCCAGCCAAATCTAAATCTACTCGAATCGGCAAGAATTCAACACAAGATTTAAACAACTCCATACGATTTTCACGAATTAACATCGCATCTAATTTTTCTTTAAGAGCATGAAGATAAAGAACATCAGAGGAGGCATAATCAATTTGTTTGTCAGAAATTTCCTTATTACCCCAATCCGATGATTGTTGTTTTTTTGAAATTTCGACTCCAAGCAGTTCTTCGCAAATAGTTTTTAAGCCGTGAGAATCAGTGTAGGTGCGAACCAGCTTTGAAGCAATTTTGGTACAGTAAATATTTTTGATGTCGATTTGTAGATGATATTTTAAAATGGCTAAATCAAATCGTCCATAATGAAAAATTTTAAGTATTTTTTCGTTGGTAAGAAGTTTTTTTAGATTTGGTGCTTGAAAGTTATTTTGCGAAAATTTAACTAAATGACAATTACCATCACCCGTTGAAATCTGAATTAAACATAAGCGGTCTCTGCCAATATTTAAGCCCATTGCCTCGGTATCAATAGCGATTGAGTTGCTTGAAAAAATCAGATTATTTGGCAAATCATTTTGATATAAAAAATTGGTCATCGGTTAATTAAGTTTAATTATTTTACAAATTTTTGCCAAAAATCATCGGAAATTTTTGGTAAGTTTGCATTGATTTCAAGCATTTCTGACATTTCGCCATTGCAATGTAAAATTAAATCACAACCAGCTTTAAGGGCGTTTATAGTATTTTGACCAAGGGAATTTTTTAGAGCCTTCATCGATAAATCATCGGTCATTAAAATATTTTTAAAACCAATTTCATGGCGAATTAAATCAATAACATTAGCAGAAATTGTTCCACAATTTTTAGAATCAATCGCGCTATATAAAATATGTGCTGTCATTGCAAATTTTTGATCCTTAAGTTCTTTAAAAGGAGTAAAATCTTGAGAATTTAATTTGTCGAAATCATCATCAACAATTGGTAAATCAAGATGGCTATCACAGGCACCTTTGCCATGACCTGGAATATGTTTAATGACTGGAAAAACATTTTTAGAAAGTAGTGCTTTACATACTTCAAGCCCAAGTTTAGTCACTTGTTTTGGATTGTCGCCAAAAGCTCTATCGCCAATTACTTCGTGAGTAATTGGAGTTAATACATCAAGCACTGGAGCGCAATTTACATTGATGCCAACTTCGATTAATTCTGAGGCAATATTTTGATAATTTTCAAAAAGCTTTTGGCAAGCTAAATCAGGATTTTGTAAATATAAATCGGCAAAGAATTTACCAGCTGGATAGCTGTTAAAATGGGGCGGGCGAAGCCTAGCAACTCTTCCGCCTTCTTGGTCAATTAAAATTAAAACCTCTCCATCCATCAATTCACGAAGTGAGGCGGTGAGTTTTTTAAGTTGAGGTTTGTCAACGATATTTCGGGCAAACAAAATAAAGCCTATTGCAGAATTTTTAGAAAAAAAAGATTTTTCTTCATCGCTAATTTCAGTGCCCCTGATGCCATAAATTACGGGTTTAAAGATTTTTTTGTTATTAGCTATTTCTTGAAGAATTGATTGCATTTAAAGTGTGCCTTTAGTTGAATTTATTGCATTTTTTTTACGATCATCAATAGTTATTGCTTGGCGAAGGCTTCGAGCAAAAGCTTTAAAACAAGATTCGATAATATGATGATTATTGGTGCCATAAAGATTTTCTAGGTGCAAATTGCAACCTATAGCATTGGCAATTGCAAAGAAAAATTCACGAAATAATTCAGTGTCAATTTCGCCGATTTTGTCTCGCAAAAAATTTACATTAAAAATTGGATAAGATCTGCCAGATAAATCTAGAACACATCTGGTTAAAGTTTCGTCCATTGGAACATAAGAATGTCCGAAGCGAGTGATGCCAATTTTATCGGCAAGAGCGATTTTGATGGCTTCACCAAGAGCGATTGCACAATCTTCAACGGTATGGTGAAAATCAATGTGTAAGTCGCCAATGGCCTCAAGCCTTATGTCGATAAGGCTATGATGAGATAGTTGTTCAAGCATATGGTTAAAAAAACCGATTCCAGTGTTGATATGATATTGACCCGTTCCATCAAGGTTAATTTCAATATTAATTTTGGTTTCTTTAGTGTTGCGATTAACTTCTGCTTTTCTCATAGTTATTTTTTCATATTTTCTAAAACAAAATCCCAATTAACTAAATGATTTAGGAAAGTGTCGATATAAGAAGGGCGAGCATTTTGATAATCTAAGTAATAAGCATGCTCCCAAACATCCATAGTCATTAAAGGTTTGGCGGAAGTAGTTAATGGCGTTTCAGCATTGCCAGTTTTGACGACTTTTAATTTGCCAGCATCTAAAACTAACCAAGCCCAACCCGATCCAAATTGAGTGGCACCAGCATTTTTGAATTCGGTTACGAAATTTTCGAATGAACCAAAATCTTGCTCAATCTTTTTTAAAACTTCGCCAGTTGGCTTGCCACCGCCATTTGGTTTCATGGAATGCCAATAAAATGTGTGATTCCAAACTTGAGCTGAATTATTAAAAATTCCTGCTTTAGTTTTGTCAGAGACAGAAATTTTGATAATTTCTTCGAGAGATTTATTTGCCAAATCAGTGCCAGCAATAAGATTATTTAAATTAGTTACATAGGCTTGGTGATGTTTGCCATAATGGTAATTTATGGTGTTTTCAGTAATGTAAGGTGCCAATGCATTTTTTGCATAAGGTAAGGTTGGTAGTTCGAATGGCATTTTGGTTCCTCCAATTTTGTTTTTATTTATAATGGTTTTGCTTGCTAAAACATTGGTTTTGCAACCAACAAGACCAAGTCCGACTCCACTTAAAAGTAAAATCGGAGACAAGGCAATGGCTTTAACAAATTTTCTTTTTGATAATTTCATTTGTATAATTTTAAATTTATGGTTAACTATGTCAAATTTATTTTTAACTTTTTTTTTATTTTGTCAAAGCAACTTAAAAAAATCTTTTGTAACTATAAAAACCGCTAATAATGAGAATAGCACATATAATCTTAACCAGCCAAAATGGCGGTGCCGAACAGGTTTTTGTTGATTATGTTCGTATCTTAAAAAAAATTGGTCATCAAAATTTTTCGATAATAAAAAATAATGCTCCTTACGCTAATCAATTAGAAGATAATAGCCAAGAAATTTTGAAAATTTCCAATAATTTTGGTTATCACGATATTTTTGCGGTTGAAAAAATCAAAAAATTTCTTATCAAAAATCAAATTGATATTATTATCGCTCACGCAGGAAGGGCAATGGTTTTAGCAAATAAGGCCATTAAAAAAATTTCTGGAAAAATTATAATTCTGGTAGCGGTTAATCATAGTAATAATGTCAAGAGATCGCTTTGTGCCGATTTGATTTTATCGATTAATAAAGAAATATTTTTTAAGACAATTGATTTAAAAAGAACTCCAGAAAATAGCTTAATTTTATATAATGGCATTGAGGTGCCAAATATTGTTGAATTTCCAAATACTGATTTTGCCAATAAGGAAATTATTAATTTGGGAGTAATTGGTCGAGGTATCAAAATTAAAGGATTTGATTTTGCAATTAAAGCCCTAAAAATTTTAAAAGAGAAAATCCCGCAAAAAAAATTTCGTTTATATATTGCGGGAGATGGCGAAGAAATATTTAATTTAAAGAGTTTAGTGCGGTCTTTAAATTTGGAAAATGAAGTTATTTTTTTGGGCTGGGTGCATAATAAAAGCGATTTTTATGAAAAAATTGATATTTTTATTTTACCTTCGCGCATTGAAACATTTGGCTTGGTAATTTTGGAGGCTATGAAAAATTTTAAGCCAATTATTGCTACGAAATGCGATGGTCCGCTCGAGATTTTGCGAGATAATATTGACGGATTGCTAGTAGACTTAGAAAATCCAGATTCAATTCCTGATAATATTGCTAAAAATGTAGAGAAAATTATCGGTGATGATAAGGCTTCAAGTGATATGATTCATAGTGCCTTTGCCCGACTAGATTTAAGATATTCTTTTAAAACATTAGAAAGAAATTTAGCAGAAATTTTTAAGATTAAAATTAATTGATACTTACCAATGGTTAGAGCAATGAAAATCGATTTTTAACTTGACCGAAAGCGGGTAAGAATTAATCATTTCTTCATTTAAGATTTTTTGTAAATCTTCAATTTCATTTTGGTTAGTCTCAAAAATTAATTCATCGTGAATTTGTAAAATCATCTTTGATTGCATTTTTTTATTTTTAATAATTTTATGAATTTTTATCATTGCTTTTTTAATTATATCCGCAGAACTTCCTTGAATTGGGGCGTTGATTGCCTGTCTTTGAGCTTCGGCTCTTAAAATTGGATTTTTACTTTGGATGTCTTTTATGAAACATTTTCTACCAGAAATAGTCGATACAAAGCCATTTAATTGGGCATTTTCAGTGGTTTTGTTCATAAAATCTTTGATGCCTTGATATTTTTCAAAATATGCTTTGATATAATTGCTAGCATCACGATTCGATATGCCTAGTTGGCGAGCCAATCCATAACCACTAATACCATAAATTATTCCAAAATTTATGGCTTTTGCCTTGGAACGAAGCTCGCTTGATACTTCACTTTCATCAATATTGAAAATTTGACTTGCGGTTGCTATGTGAATATCTTTATTATTTTCAAAGGCAGAAATTAATTCTGGAATTTGCGCTAAGTGGGCTAAAATTCTAAGTTCAATTTGCGAATAATCGGCGCTTAGAAAAATATGATCCTTTTTGGCAATAAAACATTCGCGAATTTTCTTTCCTTCCAAAGTTTTAATTGGAATATTTTGAAGATTGGGATTGAATGATGAAAGCCTGCCTGTTAAGGTGCTAGAAGCTGAAAAATGGCTGTGAATACGCTTGGTTATCGGATTAATTTGCTTTGGCAAGCTATCGCTATAAGTGTTTTTTAATTTGGAAAATTTGCGAAAATCAATAATTTTTTTGGCAATTTCAAAACCTTGAAAAGATAAATCTTCGAGAACTTTATTGTCAGTTGAAAAAGCTTTGGTTTTTTTGGATTTTTTGCTTGGCTCAATTTGCATTTTTTGAAATAAAATTTCGGCCAATTGCTTGCTTGAAGCTATGTTAAATTCTTCGCCTGACAATTGATAAATTTCGGTAGAAATTTCAGTAATTTTTTTGCTAAAAAAACCGCTTAAATGTTTTAATTTTTCTCCATCGACTAAAATGCCGTTAAATTCAAGCTCGGCAAGACAATTTAAAAGCGGTAATTCGAGTTTTAAATAATTGTGATGAAGATTTTGTTCGCTGATTTTTTGCGCTAGATTTTCGTAAATTTGGATAATTCCATAATTTAAATTAGCAAAAAAATTGGCTTTTGCATCTTCGTCATTTAAAAAAATCTTGTCGTTAAAGTCATTTTTTTCAATTTTATCAAGATTTTCCATAAAATTTACATCGAAAAATTTACTTGTAGAAAAATTTTCAATAAGCTCAATTAAACTAAAATGATTGGCAGAATTGATGATATAACTCATCTGTTTTAGGTCATCTAAAATCCAAGGAGAGCTTACAAATTTTTGGTATTTATTGATTTCAAAATTATGATATAGTCGTAAAAATTCTTTGCTGTCATAAAATAATTTGCGAATACTATTGTCAAATAATATCTTATCAAAATCTTCAAGAGAAAAATGATTATTTTTTTCCTCATTTTCATTAAAATTTAACAAATCAAAATTACTATTTGCCGAGAAGTTATTGATATTGGCAAAAAAGGTTTCAATATAATCATTTTGAGTACCAAAAGCGGTCAAAAAAATTTGCGAGATTTTATTTTCGCATAAAATATAGTTAAGTAAAATATTGCCTTTTTTTTGGGCAATTTTATGGATATTTTCAATTTTTTCCAATGATTCAATTCTAGTAATTTTTACAGGAATTTGCTGTTTGTTGACGGGGTTTTTTTCATTAGAAATATCTTGAGAAATTTCGGATTGCGAATTGTTAGAATTATCGATTTTAAATTCTTTTTGCACTTTATAAATAAGCGATTTGAAGCCTTGAATTTCCAAGAATTTAAGTAATTTATGCGGGTCAATATTTTTAATTTGTAAATCATTTATGGTTAAATTTAATTCTACAAAATGATCGAGTTGAGCAAGTTTTTTTGATAAAAAAGCCCTTTCCTTGTCATTTAAGAGCAATTGTTTTTTATTAGCATTTTTAATTTCATCGATATTGCTATATAAATTTTCGATATTATCAAATTGATTGATAAATTCCGAAGCATTTTTTGGACCAATTCCTTTGACCCCAGGTATATTATCTGAAGCATCCCCAATAAGAGCCAAAACATCGCAAACTTGTTTTGGTGAAACCATAAATTTTTCTAAAACTTCAGGGATATCTATAGTTTTATTTTTGAAAGCATCATACATTTTTATGTTTTTATCAACTAGTTGCATCAAATCCTTATCCGATGAGACAATCACTACTTCAAAATCTTGAGCTTGAGCCTGCGAGGAAAGTGTCGCTATAATGTCATCAGCTTCAAAGCCAACCTTTTCCAAAACCTTAATATTTAAGGCTTCAATCGCTTGACGAATAATTGGAAATTGTGGTATCAAATCTTCGGGGCAGGGTGGACGATTGGCTTTATATTTATCATAAATTTGATGACGAAATGTTTTTGAACCAGCATCTAAAACCACAGCTAAATGCGAAGAATCAAGGGAAGCAATTAATTTTATTAGCATATTTATGAAGCCATATACCGCTCCAACTGGTGTTCCATCAGATCTTGATAGTGGTGGCAGTGAATGATAGGCACGAAAAACAAAGCCATAACCATCAATTAAAATAATTTTTTTCATTTCTTTAAAATTAATATTTGCGATATTAAAATAATAGTTAAAATGAATTAAAAATAAAATCAAAAAATTATGTATAGACTTTATCATCATCCATTATGTCCATTTTCTCGTAAAGTGCGCGTGCATTTAACCGCCAAGGAGGTTGATTTTGAATTAATTCAAGAAAATTTCTGGGAGCGAAGAAAAGAATTTATTGCCATGAACCCAGCTGGATCAGTGCCAGTTTTATTCGACAATATCAGCTCAAATTTGATTGCCTACAGTTCGGTTATTGTTGAATATATTGAAGAAAAACATCAAGATACTCGAAATTTTATTGGCGATAATATTGCCAGAAAAGCAGAAGCCAGAAGGCTACAAAATTGGTTCGATGAAAAATTCTATAATGAGGTTACCAAATATATTTTAAATGAAAGATTTTTTAATCGCTACTCTCTTGACCAAAAGGCTCCCGACTCTGATATTTTAAGAATCTCTCGTCGAAATCTTAATATACATCTAAGCTATATTGAATTTTTACTTGAAAGTAGAAAATATTTAGCGGGAGATGAAATTTCTGTTGCCGATTTTTCGGCGGCCTCGCATATTTCAGTTTTGGATTATTTTGGTGATATAAATTGGCATCATTATCAGCCAACCAAAGACTGGTATTGCTTAATCAAATCTCATAAAGTTTTTAAAGAAGTATTGCAAGATACTGTTGCAAATATCGCTCCCCCTTCATGGTATACTAAACTAGATTTTTAATATGTTGAATTTAAATTACGAAATTGCCAGAGAATTTTTACAAAAATTAGATTTAAAAAATTTTTCTATAAATAAAATTGCGGGAGATGCTTCCTTTCGGTCATATTATCGCATAAATCATGAGTTAGGAGTAAATATTTTGATGTATGCACCAGTTGGATATGAAGATTGTAGTAGTTTTATTTTAATCGATGAAATTTTGCTAGATTTGAATCTATCGGCTCCAAAAATTATTGCCAAGGATTTGTCCTTAGGATTAATTTTACTAGAAGATTTTGGTGATGAAAGTTTTACTAAATTCTTACAAAATAATCCAAATGAAGAGTTGAAAATTTATCAAAATGCTTGTGATGTTTTGCTTGATTTACATGAAAAAACCGCGAATATTCATCTTGAAAAAGTTCATAAATATAACTTAGCAGTATTGTATCGCGAGGTTGAGCTTTTGATAAATTGGTATTTGCCGCATAAAAATATCAAAATTTCCATAGAGCAAAAAGAATTTTACAAAAAAACTTGGTTTGATATTTTTGATAAACTTTCAAAATCTTCGCAAGTATTAGTTCTTCGAGATTATCATGCTGATAATTTGATGGTTTTAAATTCATTTAGGGGGAAGAATTCAGTTGGTTTGCTTGATTTTCAAGATGGATTAATTGGTTCAAGAGCTTATGATTTGGTATCTTTAATTGAAGATGCGAGACGAGATATTTCGGTTGAAAATGCAAAAAAAATATTTGATTATTTTATTTTAAACTCTAAAAATAATGTTGATGAAATTATTTTGGACTATGAAATTTTATCTTTGCAAAGAAATATTAAAATCCTTGGAATTTTTGCTAGGTTAGCCAATCGTGACCACAAAAAACAATATTTACACTATTTACCTAGGGTTGAAAATTATGTTCACAATAGATTAAATTCTTCAAAAATATTTCTAGAGGATTTTCGTAAATTGTTATTAAATTACTTAAAAAATGACTATTGAATTTGAAACCAACAATACTCCATCAAATAGTCCATCAACCAAAAATATATTGATTGAAAATATAATTGAAATTGCAAGAAAAGACGAGGCAATAAAGGAATATAATCCTGAAATTGAACGTATTGTTGAGGAGTTATTTTTTCATATTTCCAAATTTTCTGATGATGATCTAACATTTGGTAAGATAGCTATTTTAAGCGACAAAGATATTGAAAGTGGTGATTATAATTTATCGTTTGAAGAAATGAATTTTTTCAATAATTTAATTAAAATAATTAACCGTTTATTTAGAATTTCCAGGGGGACTTTATAATGTCATTATTCGATAACTCTCAAAATACTTTGTTTCATAAAAATCAAGATTTAAAATCCAATATTGTTGAAAATAATGATATAGAAAACAAAGAATCATTGAATGATTTTGTCAAAGATGATTTTAATTCAGCCCCCAGCTCTTCTTTTCAGGATAATCTAGTCTCAAATAACATTTTTTATATTAGAAATATTGATATTGATGAGCTTCCACCCAAAGAAATTTCTAGAATTATTGTAGCAGTTGGCAGTAAAAACCTTGCTCATTATTTGGCAATGATAGTGAATTTAGAGAATCGTTCTCGAAAAATTTCACCAGAAATTAAAGCAAAAGTTTTGTCCAGTAAAAATCTTAATTCGCCAAGTCAAATTGCTGAAAAAATTTCCATTCTTACTCCAATTTTAAATACCTCATCCAAAGAAAATGTCAAAAAATAATAATTTTTTAAGTCAAAAACTTCCTCCTTATATTTTTGCTTCCATCTATCAATTAAAACAACAGGCTATTGAAAAAGGCATGAATATCATTGATTTTGGTATGGGCAACCCCGATTCATCACCTCCACAATTTATTATGCAAGAATTATCCGAACTATCATTAAATGGCAATTTATATGGTTATTCGGTGACGGGGGGTATTGATTTTTTAAAAAAATCATTAACTCAATATTATCAAAGAAGATTTGGAGTTGACCTAAATTACAAAACTCAATCATTAGTTACCATTGGTGCCAAGGAAGGTATTGCCTCACTTGCAACGGCAATTGCTGGCGATGATAATTATATTTGCGTTCCTTCGCCATCTTATCCAATTCATACTTTTGCTTTTGTAATTGCCAATACTAAAATCGTGCACATTGATGCCATTAAACCTCTTGATTTTTTAGAAAAATTCAAAAAATTTGTGGAAAATGCTTCAAAAAAACCCTTGGCTGTAATTATCTCTTATCCCTGCAATCCAACCACGGAAATTGTCGATTTAAATTTTTATCAAGAAATTGTTGATTTTTGTAAAAAACATCAAATTTACATCATTTCGGATATAGCCTATTGCGAACTTTATTTTAATGAAAAAGATAAACCGCACTCGATACTAGAAGTTAATGGAGCTAAGGATATCGCCATCGAATTTTCATCGGTTTCCAAAAGCTTCTCATTAGCTGGAACTAGGGTAGGATTTGCGGCTGGTTGTGAAAAATTAATTTCAGCCTTATATAATATTAAATCTTATCTTGATTATGGATCTTTTACTCCATTACAAATGATTGCTGGAAGTGCCTTGAGCGAAAAGAGTGATGAATATTTAATGAATCTCAGAAAATTATATTTTGATAGAGGAAATTATTTTGTCGAAAAATTTCATCAAGAACTGTGTTGGCACATTGAAAAACCTAAGGCTAGTATGTTTATTTGGACCAAAATTCCACCACAATTTTCGCACTTAAATTCCTTTGAATTTTGTAAAAAAATGATTTTAGATGCGGGAGTTGCTATGTCACCAGGTAGTTCATTTGGGGCTAATGGAGAAGGCTATGTTAGATTTTCGATGATAAGAAATTATCAAGAAATTGATGAAGCCATCAAGCGTTTAAAAAAATTTTTTAGCTTTAACTTTTAGTTGTAAAAATTGTTAATTTCGTTTTCAAATCTTTTTTCCAAAATATTTCTTTTAAGCTTCATTGATGGAGTTATTTCGCCATTTTCAATAGAAATTTGTTGAGAAATTATTTTAAATTTTTTAATTTGCTCCCAGCTATCAAGATTTAAATTTATCGAATTAATTACTTTTTCACAATAATTATTTAAAATAGTAGAATTGGTGAAATCTTGATTATTGCCAATAAAATTTAATTTTTTCTTTATATTACTTATTAATTCGTAATCAATAAATAAAAGGGCACTAACAAAATTTCTATTTTCGGCAACTACAATTGCCCCAATTAAAAAACCCAATTCTTGCACCAATTTTTGTTCAATTAAAACTGGATGAACAAATTTGCCATTGCTGGTTTTAAATAACTCTTTTTTTCTTCCAACTATTTTTACAAAACCTTCCTTATCGATTTCTGCTAAATCCCCAGTTTTAAACCAGTCATTCTCAAAACATTCTGCGGTTTTTTCTGGTTGATTGTGATATTGCTTCATTACATTAATGCCCTTGGCAAGAAGTTCGCCATCGCTTGCTAGTTTTAGGGATACTGCTGGAAAAGCTTTGCCAACAGTGGTAAATTTTTGCTGATTTGGTGCGTTAGTTGCTAATACTGGTGAGCATTCTGTCATACCATAGCCACAATAAATTTTGACTCCGATATTCCAATAAAATCGTTCTAGATCGGCTGATAAAGCATTGCCTCCGCAAATAATCATTTCCATATTTGCACCTAATGCTTGTCGAAATTTACTGTAAATAATTTTGTCAAAAAACTTATCAATTAATGTATTTTTTTGGTTTGGGTCCTTAACTAATGCCTTTTTTAAAGCGGTTTTGCCAATTAATTTTTTTATAAAACTAGCATCATTGATTGAAGAATTTATTTTGGCATAAACTTTTTCTAGGGCTCTGGGCACTGATGTCATAAGATTTGGACGAACTTCTCTTAAAAATTCCCCGAGTTTTTTGATGTTGTCAACAAAATAAATATTCATTCCAATACTTAAATAATACATCATAACCATTCTTTCAAAAATATGAGCCAAAGGCAAATAAGACAATACAACTTGTGATTTATTTAACCGAAAAAAACTATCGGAATCATGAATTTGTGAAACTAATGATTGGTGAAGAACCTCAACCCCCTTTGGTTTTGAGGTGCTTCCTGAGGTATAAACAATAGTAGCAATATCGGTAGGTAAAATTTCCGAAGCAAGATTTTGAAGTAATTCAATATTTGAGGCAACATTTGCAATTTCACTATTAATTAAATCTTCGAGTGAATAAATATTTTCCCCGTTAAAATTATCAGCGATGACATTGATATTAGAAAATTTTTGCCAAATTTTTTTGGTAATATCGGTCTTGTCAGTAAAAATAAATTTACAATTTGCATCTTCAATTTCGTAAAATAAATTATCGTCATTGATATTATTAAATATCGGAACAGTGATGGCGCCAGCTAGGATTGAGGCAAAATCAACAATCAACCATTTTGGGTTTTGATAAGAATAATTAGCAAGTCGATCACCTTTTTTTACTCCAATTTTATTTAAAGCAAGGCTTAAGGCAAATACTTGATTGCAGAAATCTTCAACAGAAATTTTATGCCAATTTTCGTTATGTTTATAATTTAAAAAATTATCATTCTTTAAATTATTTTTCATATAAAAAATTAACTGTGCTAGATTATTAAATTTTTGCATGTTAATAGATTTTGGCAATTAAACTCCATAAAAAAAGTAATTTGCGGTGAATGTTTTCATGATTTCGAATTATTTCACGAATTAGTAAATCGAATTTTGATAATTTGGCAAATAATAAGGTTAGAAATATTAAAATAGTGAAGGATAAATAATTAGCTAGACTGTCGACAAAACAAGGTCTGACAAATTTTTCGGAAATTTTTATATTTTCTATGCGTTTAATTCTTGATTTAGTATTTGGGTGTGTTGAAAAAAGTGAAAAATAAGAGTTATCTCCAAGTAATCTTAGGGCTAAAGCCATATTTTTTCCGCCAAAAGCATTGCTTGCCTGAAGGTCGCATCGATATTCAATTGAGCGCGAAATAAATTTTCGAGCAAATTCATAAACATTAAAAACAATTACTCGATTAAAAAAAATAACAAAGCTATCGATTAATAAATAGCTTCGATACATAAAACCAGCCGTTTGATTGCCTCCATATGGAAAATACGAAACTAATCTGGTAAAATTTAAAAAGAAAAAATGTAAAAATTTTGAAATTAAGTTGGTGATTTTTTGGTTGGTTAAAATTATGTAACCCGAAACATAATCTTTATTGATAAGGTGCGACATTTCGTGAGAAATAACTGCTCTAATTGCTGATAAAAAGGTTTTTGGTTCAGGACAGCAAACAAAAAAATGGTCAATTAAGCCTCGAGATAAAACGATGTATTTTCCATTAAGAGAGCCAACCGCAAAAGCATTAATTTCGTCGCTATTTCTGATATAAAGCTGAATTGAGTTGTCTTGGAATTTTTCTTTAACTTGCGATAAGACCGGTTGCAAAAAATCATATTGCTTGTATTTTTCATATTTTTTACAATTTTTTAAAGATAGCCTCGCAGAAAATCCGAAAAGGAAATCCAAAAGCATATAAAAAAGCATTAAAAAAGTTAGCGAAAATAGGCTAACAATAAAAAGCGAAAGAACATTGTTGAATAAAATTCTAGAAATTATTAATTGATCATTATTAAAATCGATAAAAGGGATTAAAACAGCTAAAAAAGGGGTTAAAATATACAAAACATTAAAGCAACAAACTATAAAAATTAAAGCGATGCTTATTAATTTTGCGAACATAATTTATGAATTTTATATTTGAATTTTAATTTAAAATAATTAATTTTGATTGCCAAAAATAATAGATTTAAGTAAGATTTATTTCAAGTTAGTTAAATTAATTTTTTTATCAAATATTACAACTAAAATTTAAAAAAAATGCGAATAATTAAGTTAAAAAATTTTGAAATTTCAAATAATCATCCCTTCGCTTTGATTGCTGGTCCTTGCCAAACAGAATCACTTGATCATTCGCTAATGATGGCAGAAAATATTAAAAAAATTTGTGATAAATTAAAAATAAATTTTATCTATAAATCTTCCTTTGACAAAGCTAATCGCTCATCAATTTCTTCTATAAGGGGATTAGGACTTGAAGGAACACTTCCAATTTTTGCAGAGATAAAAAAGCACTTTGATTGTCCAATTTTAACTGATGTCCACAACGAAGAGCAATGCAATTTTCTTGCTAAATGTTCAGAGGTTGATATTCTTCAAATTCCAGCTTTTTTGTGTCGTCAAACCGATCTTTTGGTTTGTGCCTCAAAAACTAATAAAATTATTAATGTCAAAAAAGGACAATTCTTAGCTCCATGGGATGCTAAAAATATTGTCGATAAAATTGATCATGCGGGCAATGATAAGGTTATGCTAACTGAAAGAGGAGTAAGTTTTGGCTATAACACTTTAGTTTCCGACATGCGAAGCTTGCCTATTATGGCAAAAACTGGTTGCCCAGTTATTTTTGATGCCACTCACTCGGTTCAGCAACCTGGTGGGCTCGGTGGCGCTAGTGGTGGTCAAAGAGAATTTGTTGAAGTTTTGGCAAAAGCTTCGGTTGCCGTTGGAGTTGCTGGATTGTTTATGGAAGTGCATCAAGACCCTGATAATGCTCCATCTGACGGACCTTGTATGGTAAAATTAAATAATCTTGAGGCGATTTTAAATAAATTAAAAAAAATTGATGAAATTGCTAAAAACTAAATAATTTATGCAAAATAAAATTTTAATCATTGATGATGATACCCGTCTTAGAAACCTTTTGGGAAAGTATTTGGCGGACAATAATTTTGAAATAGCATTAGCAAAAGATACCGCCGAGGCGGATGAAATATTATCTGTAAATAGTTTTGATTTATTAATTGTTGATGTGATGATGCCAATCGAAAATGGCTTTGATTTCACTAAAAGATTTAGACTAAAAAATCAAACTCCAATCATAATGCTTACTGCCAGAGGTGAGCCAGACGACAGAATTGGGGGGCTAGAAAATGGAGCCGATGATTATATGCCAAAGCCTTTTGAACCAAAAGAACTTCTCCTTAGAGTTAAAAACATCTTGCGTCGAAAAATTTCTGAAACTAAAAATTTTAATTCCAATAATTTGGTAAGTTTCGGCGATTTTAATTTTAATTTAAATGACCTTAGATTAAAAAAATTGCAAGAATTTATTCACTTAACTGAAAATGATGCCAAAATTTTAAAAATTTTGGCTCAACATCAAGGTAAGGTTGTAAGTAGAAATTCGTTGAGTGAGCTTTTAGGTGGGATTGACGAAAGAAGTATCGATGTGAGTATAACAAGACTCCGCAAAAAAATTGAAGTAAATCCAAAACAGCCTCATTATCTTCAAACAATTCGCAATCATGGTTATATTTTGCATGACTAGATTTTATTTCTTCTTACTTAACTCTCTAAGGCTTTGAGTAATTAAATTTTCTAAAGTAATTTCGGGGTCGTTAGCAAAAATATGACTAATATATTTTTGGCAATCATGTTTTTTGTAACCTAAATTTTCAAGAGCCGATAAAGCATCAACTGTGATATTGTTATTGAAATTTATTTTATTACTGACTTCGAAATTTACAAAAAATTCGCTAGAAATTCCTAATTTTTTTGGAGAATTTTTTAGTTCAACACAAATTCTTTGTGCTAATTTTGGTCCAATCCCAGAAATATTTTGAAAAGTTTTAATGTCGGCAACACTTAAGGCCTTGGCTAATTCTTCGATATCGAGGGCACTTAAAATTTTTTGAGCCATTTTTGAGCCAACTCCCTGAACTTTGGTTAATTCTAAAAACCAAATTTTTTCAATTTCCAAAACAAAACCATAAAGTTCAATGGCATCTTCTTTAACTAGGGTTTCAATGAATAAGGTTAAATCTGAATTGGTTGGAAGATTTTTGAGATTTTGAGCGGTTTTGGCAGAGATATACACCAAATAGCCAACTCCATTAACATCTAAAATACATTTATCTTCTTGAACTAAATCAATTTTTCCGCGAAGCTTGCCAATCATAATTTTTTTGCAATTGTTTTTTTAAAAATTAAAATATCCTAAATTAGAATTTTAATAAATTTAATTAATATGACTTTAAAGAGCAATAACATAGATTGGATTTTTGCAGAAGATTTAGTTCATTTTGCCGAAGCCTTTAAATATATGGAGTTGGCAGTAGAAAATATTATCGCAAAAAAAACTAATTCTAAAATTTGGGTGCTTGAGCACTATCCAGTAATAACTGCTGGCATTTCTGCAAGTGATAATGATTTGTTATCCTCAACCGATATTCCGATTTATAAAACTAATCGCGGTGGAAAATATACTTATCATGGCCCTGGGATGAAAATTATTTATTTAATGCTAGATTTAAAAGAATTTTTTTTTCCACAACAGCCAGATATTTCGCGGTTTGTTGAGTTTTTAGAAAAATGGGTAATTAATGTTTTAAAGCATTATGAAATTTCTGCAGAAATTCGAAAAAATCGAGTGGGTTTATGGGTTAATCATAATTCTTGCGAAAAGAAAATAAGTGCAATTGGTATTAAAGTTAAAAGATGGGTAAGTTATCATGGAATTGCCATCAACATTGCTCCAGATTTAAGTAATTTTAACCATATTGTTCCTTGCGGAATTAAGGATTTTGGAGTAGTCTCTTTACAAGAATTGGGGATAATTAATTTTGATGACAACAAATTCAATGATTTGTTAAAAATTGAATATGATAAATTGAACAATGATTTTTTTGCCTCTTGAAAATTTTTTTATCGATTCTAAATATTAATTATTGATAATCTTCCTAATAAAAAATTTTAATTTAAAAAAATGCAACAATATAATTTTGATGTTGAGGTTGGAAAAATTTTAAACCTCATGATTAATTCACTTTATGCTAATAAAGATGTCGCTTTGCGCGAACTTATTTCAAATGCTTCCGATGCTTGCGACAAAATGCGATATTTGAATGCATTGCATCCCGATTTACCAAATGAAGATTTAAAAATTTCTATTACCATCAATAAAATAAAAAATCTTTTAATTATCGAAGATAATGGCATTGGTATGAATCACGAAGATTTAATGCAAAACCTCGGAACTATTGCCAAATCTGGAACGGAAAGCTTCATAAAATCGCTTACGGGTGATAATAAAAAAGATTTGCAATTAATTGGACAGTTTGGAGTTGGGTTTTATTCAGCTTTTATGATTGCCGATTTAGTTGAAGTTTTTTCAAGAAAATATAATGATGAAAGCACATGGCACTGGAAATCCGAAGGTACAAGCGAATTTTCTATTGCCGAAGCTTCGCAAAAAATTGCCACCAAGGGCACTAAAATTATTTTGCACTTAAAAAAAGATGCCAAGGATTTTTTAGATAGATTTCATCTTAAACACATTGTTCAAACTTACAGCGATCACATTAATTTTCCAATTGAATTTATCCCAGAAAATCTCGAAGCTGGTCAAAAAATTGAAACTTTGAATACAGCTTCCGCACTCTGGAAAAAACCAAAGGAGCAAATTTCTAATGAGCAATATAATGAATTTTTTAAGCATATAGCCCACCTTCCAAACGAACCATTCATGACGATTCACAACCAAATTGAAGGAGCAGTGAGCTATACTAATTTATTATTTATTCCGAGTTCTAAGCCATTTGATTTATATCATCCAGATCGCAAAACCTCAGTTAAACTTTATGTTAAAAGGGTATTTATTAGTGAAGATTTAAATTTAGTGCCAGCCTGTATGCGGTTTTTACGTGGTTTAATTGACTCCGATGATTTGCCACTAAATATTTCTCGCGAGACTTTGCAACATAGTGTGGTAATTGATAAAATTCGAAAAAATGTTGTAAATAAAGTTTTATCAGAGCTTAAAAAGAAAGCAAAAGAAAGCGAAGAAAAATATTTAGAATTTTGGAATAATTTTGGTGCGGTTTTAAAAGAGGGCTTGTGCGAATCTTCGGACTTTCGTGAAAAAATTTTAGAAATATGTCGATTTTTTTCTTCCAAATCACCAAATAAATACATCACTTTAGGCGAATATCTAGAAAGAGCAAAGGCAAATCAAGATAAAATTTATTTTCTAACCGCAGAAAGCATCGAAAAAATTGAATCATCGCCTCAAATGGAAATTTTCCGCCAAAAAGATGTTGAGGTTTTATATTTAACTGACCCTGTTGATGAATTTTGGGTGACCGTTGCCTTGCCATATAAGGAAAAGGAATTTCAATCAATTAATCGTCATGATATAGACCTTGAAAATATCGATAAAGAAAAAAATTCAGATGAAAACAATTCAGATAAAAATGACCATCAAAAGTCTGACGAAAGCAAAGATATCACTAATTTGCAATATCAGCCAATGCTTGATTTTATCAAAAATATTTTGGGTGAAAAAATCGAAGTCGCCAGAATTTCAAAAAAACTTACCGACTCACCAGTATGCTTAGCGATTGGCTCAAGAGCTATGGATATAAGGTTGGAAAGATATTTGCTTGAGCAAAAACAGCTAAATTCCGCATCGGCTAAAATTTTGGAAATTAATCCAAATAATCAAATTATTAAAAATTTGCAAAATTTGATTAACGACGAAGCTAGCAAAGATAAGGCTTCAGACCTTGTTGCTACTTTGTTTGACTTAGCTTGTATTATTGAGGATGAGCCGATTAAAGATATGAAGGATTTTAGTCGGCGCCAATTGAATTTATTGAAATTGTTTCAATAAATTCAAAAAAACCAAAGCTAGAATTTATTG
>CAZDGN010000003.1:28992-77265 GCA_964505265.1 uncultured Rickettsia sp. | reverse complement strand
GAAATTGTTTCAATAAATTCAAAAAAACCAAAGCTAGAATTTATTGAAATTGTTTCAATAAATTCAAAAAAACCAAAGCTAGAATTTATTGAAATTGTTTTAAAAAATGATCTTTTTTGAATTAAATTTATTTTTCTTCTTGGAAAATTAATAAATCTTGGGCTTTGATTTTGAGATATAAAAATTGACAATTTTTGTCCTTTTTTGCCAAAATCTTATCGTGGCATTTATCAAATTCTACAATGGCATCTTCAGCATATTTTTTGGATTTTTTCAGGTCGTTTATCAAAAAATTATATTGTGCTAAAGCAAGATTTTCTAAAGATTTGAGGTTTTGTAAGAAATAAATTTTGGCTAATTCTTGATAAATTAACGGGTTATCATCTTCGTAAATCATCGCATTTTTTAAATTTTTTAAAGCAAAATCCAGTAAAAATTTATCATCACTTTTAAGTTTGATTATTGAGCTTGCCACATTGATTTGACTTAGAACTTTTGATTCCGCCTCTAAAAATTTTAAAGCTTTTTTGTAATAAAAAATTGCATCATAAATTTTATTTTCACTCAATAGTAAATCGGCTTTTAATTCATATAGAAATCCATCATTTGGGAATTTTTTGATAATTTTATCTAATATTATTTGAGAATTTTTGAAATCCCCTTTTCGATGATAATTAATGGCCGCAACCACAAGAGAATTATCATCAAGATTATTGGAATTTTTTGTTAATTCTTCGCTTATTTCACCTAGGAATCCTTTTAATTTCGCTTTAGAGCGAGCAAAGTTATAATAAATATTATTTGGTAATTTATGTTTGGCAATAGGATTTTGTTCGTTAAAATTTTTAATTAATTTTATTCGCGATGAGGAAATTGGGTGAGTTAATTCAAATTCATCAATTTGATTTTTAAAGCCAACATTTTCTTGTTGAAAATAATTTAAAATATTTTGAAGTCCACTATTAGGATAGCGACTTTTCTGAAGATATTGTAGAGCCAAAATATCGGCTTCTTCTTCTTGATTTCTCGAGTATTTTAAAGACATTCGATTGCCAATATGCGAACTTCCCAAAATCAAGGCAGTTCCTGCATCGGAATTTCCTGAGGCTATGGCTCCAACACCGAGTAGATAGCCAATTAAGGTTGTCGTTAAATTTTTGCTATAAATTTCGCTGGATTTGGCGAGATGTCCGCCCGCAATATGTCCGATTTCATGGGCTAAAACCCCAGCTATTACATCAGGGTTGTCGAATTTTTGGATTAATCCTAGGTTGATAAAGATATTTTGCCCACCGCTCACAAAAGCATTGATTGAGTTATCATTTACAATGTATATTTTTATATTTTGAGCATTTAAACCTGCGCTGATAAATAGCTTGCTGGCTATATCACGAATGGTTTTTTCGGTTTGAGATTCGCGAATAATTGAGATTTGTGCTAAACAATTATTTGCATTAAAAAAAATTACTGCTATAATAATTGCAAATGCAACCAATAAATTATAATTTTCTATTTTCACCAATTTCATGAGTTTTTTTCTAAAATTTATTGTTATAATCTTTAGTTTTGTTTTATTTATTGCTTTTGGCATTAAGCTTATAGCTCAAAACGATAAAATTCCACAAAGAAATATCGCCAAAATTATAAAATTAACAAATAATGTAAATATTTGTAAAAATAATAAAAATGATGAGGTAAAATTAATTTCCGAATTTGAATAATGAGTTTAAATTCAAATAATCCATATATAGTAGATTTTTTGCATAAAATCCGAGTTGAAAACGGCTTATCTAAAAATACCATTAATTCTTATCGAAATGATTTAATTTTGTTTCAAGAATATTGTATAAAAAATTCTTTAGAGATTACAAAATGCAAAAGTTTTGACATACAAAATTATTTATCATCAAGCAGTCAATTAGGTCTAAAACCAGCCTCAATTCATCGAAAGATTTCAACATTTAAAAGTTTTTACAATTTTTTAGAATCAGAAAATATTATTAATAAAAATCCCGCATTCGATTTAACTATTCCAAAGCGTGAAAGAAAAATTCCTAAATTCTTAAATGAAGATGAGGTTAATCGCATCCTGGATATAATCTTGCAAGATCAAAGTGAGTTCGGTCTAAAGCTTTCTTGCATGCTTGAAATAATGTATTCAGCTGGTCTTCGAGTATCTGAATTGGTTAATTTGCCAATAAATTCAATAATCTTTGATGGTGATTCAATTGCCGACTATATAATTGTAAAAGGCAAGGGAAATAAAGAAAGAATTGCCCCATTAAATGATACCTCTAAAATAATTTTGAAGAAATTTTTGATTAAAAGAAAAGAGGTTGGTTTGGGTTTCTCAAAATGGCTTTTTGTAGGAAATTTTCGCTCATCACGACAAGTCAATAAAATTTCATCGCATAATCCAGCGACATATAATTTTGAAGATAAACCAATTTCTCGACAAAGATTTCATTGTATGTTAAAGGAGTTGGCAATTAAGGCAAAAATTGACCCAACCAGAGTTCATCCGCATATTTTTCGTCATTCATTTGCCACTCATTTACTTAATAAGGGAGCGGATTTGAGAATGATTCAAGAATTGCTTGGGCATAGCGACATATCTACAACTGAAATTTATACCGCAGTTCAAGAAAACAAACTTAAACAAGCGGTTTTACAACATCATCCATTAGTTAAAAATAAAAATGTTTTATAAAAATAATAAAGTTCAAAAATCAAAAAATATAGCTTCAGCTAAAGAGGAGGAGGTAAAAAATAATTTATCTCAACAAATGAAAATTGCGGTTAAAGAGCAAAATTTAGAAAAAATTAATTTAATTCAAAGAATTGAAAATGAAATTGAAAAACTTTTTGTAATAAAAAAAATTTATGAAGATTCCAAATTGTTGGGTCTATTTAAAGATGATGTTAATAGAGTGATAAAAGATTCGCATTTTCATTTAATTGAAATGATTTTACTTAAAGAAATTGAGCTTCTAATGCTAGGAGATTTAGATGCAATTGAAATGCTTGAGGGTCTAAAAAAAAGAGCACAGAAAAAAATTGATGATCTAAATAAGATTGCTTTAAAGATACATCAAAATTCGCTAAAAAATCTAGAAAATGATGCCCCAAAAGTAATTAAGCCAAAATATGAATCTCAAACTTCTAACACTTATAAACCTTTTACCAACTATGATGGTTTTCATCTTGAGCGCTCAATTGGTGGCGATTATATTCAGGTGCTTGACGCTGATTTAAAAAATTTAGTTGGTCAAGATATCTTAAATTCTAAGCCTGATCAATTATCCAATGAAATTTTGAATGAAATTAAGGACTTTCGTCGAGGAGCAATAGAGTTAGAGAGCGATAATAATGCTAACTCAAGTCAATCTAAAACAAATCAAGTTGCACACCAAGAGGAATATGATGTTCAAAGTAGGGTTTTTAAAAATAAGGTAAAAAATCCAAATTCCAAAAAATGTCAAAAAGAGGTTAGGCAAGAGGAAGATAAAGCAAAAAATATTGATAACGAAATAAATCGTTAATTATTTAACAATTTTGGATTTTATCCTTCTTTTCACTTAAATTTTAATAAGGTTTTTTTGGAATTATGTTGGTCTAAAAAAAGATTTGTTGCATATAAGAATTTAATTAAATCAATGATTTAATTGCGAATAGTGGCATTAAATTTTTGCTTGCATAAATCGATTATTTTAGAACTAACATTATCAATTTCTTGAGATGATAAAGTTTTTTCTAAGGGTTGGAGATAAACCCGAAAGGCAATCGATTTTTGAGAGTTTTCAAGATTTTTGCCGTAAAAAATATCAAAAATTTCAACGGATTTGATAAGATTTTTATCAAGATTTTTGATTTCTTTAATAAAATTATTTGCTGGGAAATCCTTGTTAACTACAAAACAAAAATCGCGTTCAACTACCGGTAAATCATTAGCCATAAAGGCTTTTGGATTTAAATTTTTTGAAGAATTTGGTAAGCTATCAAAAAAAATTTCAAAACAATTAATGCGAGTTTTGATATCGAATAATTTAGTAATTTGTGGATGAATTTCGCCTATATAGCCGATGATATTTTTGCCAATTTTAGCACAAGCAAAGCGGTGAGGGTGATAATATTTTAAAGGATTTTCATCGACAAAAATTATGCTCTCTGACTTTAATCCATAATGCTCGCAAATATTAATGAAGTCATTTTTTACATCGAAAAAATCAAAGTCGCGTCGATCTTGAAAGTGGTCTTGTGACTTATTCTTGCCGGCTCTAAGTCCAGAAATCATTAATCTTTGGCTGTTATTTGCTAAAAAAATATTGCCAATTTCAAATAAACTTAAGTCAGAAAAATTTCTTAGGTAATTTTTTTTGTAGCTATTAATTAAGCCTACAATTAAATTAGTTCTTAGGTAATTAAGTTCACCAGAAATTGGATTTTTTAGAAATAAATTAGGCAGTAATTCAGAAAAATATTGCTGAATTTTGCTATCAACGAAACTCCAAGAAATGGTTTCAATAAATTGGGAATTAGCCAATAAAAGTCGGATTTTGTGGAGTTGGTCAATATGAGTTTTTGAATTGGAAAATATGGTTGGTAAATTTTCTTTAGAAATAAAATTATAACCATAAATTCTTAAAATTTCTTCAACAAGATCTACGGAGTTAAAAATATCGTGTCTGTGCGATGGAACCAAGATTTTATTGATTTCAACCTTTTCAAATCCAAGATTTTTAAGGATTTTATCAGCAATATTTTGGTCAATATCAAAGCCAATTATTTGCTTAAATTTATTTAAGTCAAAATTAATTATTTTATTGGGTAAATCTTGTTTGAATTCAAAAATTTCACTAAATTCTCCACCGCAAATTTCTTGAAGTAATTTGCTAGCAAGTTCAAGTGCATATGAACAAGAATTCGGATCGATTCCGCGCTCAAAACGATGACGAGAATCCGATAAAATGTTTAAATTTCTGCCACTAAAGGCAATATTTTCTTGGTTGAAAAAAGCAGATTCAAGTAAAATTTCAGTGGTATTTAGATCACAAGATGAATTTTCTGAGCCAATAATCCCAGCTACAGCAATCACTGAATTAGTGTCGGCGATGGTTAAAATTTGTTGATTTAATTGATGCGAGGATTTTTTCAATGAAATAAAGTTTTGATTTTCCTTGGCAAAATCAATAGTAATTTCACGAGAAATTTTTGAGGCATCATAGGCATGAAGTGGTCGATTATAAAGATGCATAATATAGTTGGTGATGTCGACAATAGCTGAAATAGAATTAATTCCAACGCTTTGAAGTTTATCTTGAAGCCATTTGGGCGATTGACAATTTTTTAAATTGCGAATTTGTCGATAAGAGATTGCTTGACAATATTGTGGTTGCAAATTTTTTATATTAAAAGAAAATGAAAATTCTGGGGCTATTAGCTGAATATTTAATTTATTTAATGTTCCAATACCGCTAGAAGCGAGATCGCGAGCAATTCCATAAACTCCAAGGCAATCTCCGCGATTTGGAGTTACATTAATCTCAAAGAAGGCATCGTTTTTGCCGAAAATATCGGAAATTTTTTCGCCAATTTGGTGGAAAGGTGGAATTTCGATAATACCGGAATCTTCATCGCCAAGGCAAAGTTCACGAGCTGAGCACAGCATTCCACAGCTTTCGACAGAAGCAATTTTTGCTTTTTTAATTTGCATTTGATTGCTTGGAATAATTGAGTTAATAGGGGCATAAGCCACTTTAATTCCGGCTCTAGCATTGGATGCACCACAAATAATTTGCAATAATTCTTCGCTATCGTTAGTTTTTACCTTGCAAATTTTTAATTTATTAGAGTTGGGGTGTGGTGTTGTCTCGATAATTTCGGCTACTGTAAAATAACTTAAAGAATCAGCTTGATTTTCAATATTTTCAACTTCTAAACCAATTTCAGTGAGTTTTTGAGAAATTTGTGATGGGCTAGCCGTGGTTTGAAGGAATTCCTTAAGAGTTGAGAGGGCAAATTTCATTGGTTTTAAATTTTAGAAATTTTATCTAGCGAATTTTCAAAAATTTTATTTTGAATTTGATCGCTGAATTTTGTATTAGAAAATTCAGAAATTGCTTGTTCAACAATATGGGTTTTAATTTGGCGAATAGCAATTTCTTCTTCAGATTTAATTCTATTTAAAGTGATCTCAAACATTTTTTTAACTTGCTCATCAAGGGCATTTTTAGCACTTTCTTGAAGCTTGTTGGCTTCTAAAGTTGCATCATTTAATATTTTTTGAGCTTGTTCAATTGAGTGTTGGTGAAAAACCTTAGCTTCTTCAAGAAGTCTTTGTGCATTTTCTCGCATTGTTTTTGCTTGCAAGATATCATCTGCAATTTTTCTAGCATTGTTATCAAGCGATTTGTTGATAATTGGGAAAACATATTTTATTAAAATCGCAACAAAGCTAAAAAAGGCTATGGCTAACCAAAATTTTTCGTCAAACATTTTATTGAATAATTTTATTTTTAATAATTTCGATAGTAGAATTTATAATTTTGGTGTTGGTGGTTTTAGAATTTTCTATGAATTCCTTAATTTCTTCACGAGATTTGCTAATTTTTTTCTCAAGATTTTCTTTAAGTTCTGTAATTTTTATATCACGAATTCTTTGATTTTCTTTTAATATTTCAGCGATTTTATTTTGATATTGCAAGTTAGCTTGGCGAAGGTTTTCTTCGGCTTCTTTGTTGATTTCATCGGTTTTAATTGAAATTTCTGAAGCAAGGTTTTGATCGGTTTCAATAAGTTGTGAGCGTTTTTCGATGATTTGGCGAATTCTTGGCAAAATTAGAAAATGTGCTGATAAAAAAAGTGTTGCAAAGCATATTCCAAACCAAAATATTTGTGATAAATATGTAGTAAAATCAAATTGAGGCATATTGTAAAAATAAATTAAGGTTCTAAGTGGTGATTAGTTATTAAATTAGTTAGTAAATAAAACTAGGAAAGCCAATAATACGGCAAAAATACCCATAGCTTCAGCTAAACCAACGGCAATGTAAATATATTTTTCAATTTTTGGAGCGGCAGAAGGGTTGCGGGCAATTGAGTTGAAAAAAGAGCCAAAAATATTGCCGATAGCAACTGCGGCACCAGCCATAGCAATTGACAATAATCCAACACCGATAAATTTTAATGCAAGCATTTCCATAAAAGTAAAAATTAAAGTTAATAAAATTATAGTTTATTGGGCTATAAACCCATCTCATTAACCCCATTAAAGAGGGAAATATTTGACCAATGAGCAAAATCAAATTCTAAATTAATGTGCCTTCATAGTTTCACTTAAATAAGCACAGACCAGAATTGAAAAAATATATGCTTGTAAAACCGCAACAAATAATTCAAAGCCTGTCATAATAATACTAAATAAAAATGGAAAAACTCCTAAAATTCCAAGTGAAATAACAAAACCAGCAATAACCTTAAGTAATACGTGGCCAGCAACCATATTGGCAAAAAGACGAACCGAAAGAGTAATTGGACGTATTAAGAATGAAAATAATTCGATTATAAAAATTACGGGAGCCATCCAAATTGGAACTCCGCTTGGAAGAAACATATGGATAAATCCACCTAAGCCATTACGAATAATCGCAAAAAAAGTAATAATTAAAAAACAAAGCATAGCAATTGATAGTGTGACCGCAACTTGGCTAGTTGAGGTGAAGCTGTAAGGAGTCATACCGAGACAATTACACAGCAAAATAAAGGTGAAAATACTAAAAATTAAGGGCATAAATTTTTTTCCTTCTTCACCAATGCTTCCAAGAATTAAATTATTGATGAAACCATAAATGGATTCGGCAATATTTTGAGAGCGATTAGGGATTAAAAGTTTTTTGCTAGTAGCTTTTAACATAAAAACAATAATAAGAAGTGTGGCAATAAGCATATACAGGGCTGAGTTGGTAAAGCTCAAATTATAGTTGCCAATATGAATTGGGTAAATTTCTTTAATTTTAAATTGGTCAAGAGGTGAATGTTTTTCATGGACTTCTTCGTGAATTTGCGCATTGTGATTATGTTGTGCAGAATTATTTTGTTCGGTTGAATTTAGAGAGTCTGGATTGCTGTTTTGAATATCTTTGGGCATTTCGTTATTAATAATTTTTGACATAGCTTAAAATTATATTTGGTAAATTTTAAAAATTGCTAGATTTATTTAATCAGCTGATGAATTATTATTTAAAATAAATATTTGTTATTGAATTTTTTGCCAATTTATATTAAAGTTTAAATTAATATAAGCAAAAATTAAACAATTTACAACTTGTAATAATACTATTTAAATTTTATTAATCATTTACTAACTTGTCAAGCTATGAAATTATAAAAAAATGCCTTTGAAAAAATTTTTATTAATCACAATTATTTTTTATTTTTTTGGATTTAAATCTATTTTTGCCCAAGAATTGCAAGCAAAATTTCAAGATTGGAGTGTTTTTAAAACTGAAAGAGGGGATAGGGTGATTTGCTATGTGGCCTCAACCCCTATAAAATCACTTGGTAATTTTGAAAAACGCGGAGAGCCGTTTTTTTTAGTGACTAGTCTTGAAAATGATGCAGATGAAATATCAACTTCTTCAGGTTTTATTTTTAGTAAAAATTCCAATGTTGAACTAAATTTTGGCACCAAAAAATATTATCTTTTTCCATTTAAAACCATCGCTTGGGCAAATGACAAAAACGATGATGCCGATATAATTAAAGATATGCAAAGCAATGCCGAAATGGTGGTAAATGGTATTGCTCGAGATGGAAAAATTTCTACCGACACCTATTCTTTAATAGGGTTTGCTCATGCTTATAAAAAAATTAAGGAAATATGTCGGAATCGTTAATAATAAACATCGCAATCATAGGCTTAGGTTTTTTAGTATGTTTTATATTATTGATATTTGTAATTAGGGGAATATTGGAATTAATAATTTACATCTCTTATAAAAATTATCAGGAGATGAAAAAAAAGACTCAAAAATATTTTCCAAAAAAACCAAAAAATTTTGTTAAAGAAGAAGAGGAATTAAGGCGATATAAGGATGAAATTCCCAAAGCTCACTCCAAAACTAAATTAGAACAAAAACTAAAGGAATCTCAGGAGCAATATCAAAAAATTCAGGATGATATTTTGCAAGAAGAAGAGGAGAAGATTATTGGAGTGGTTAAACCCATCGGGTTTTGGACTGCGAAAATATTTGGCGAAAGAATTGCTACAATTATTGCACAGGCTGAATCAATGAAAAAGGGAGAGTCAACTAAATTTTGGCAAAATTTTGTGAAAGCTTCGAATGCTCAAGCAAGATTTCAGGAAAAATCGAAACAAAGGTAAAATATGATTCAAGATATTGTAAATAAGGAAATCGTTAATTTCTTTTTTAAAAATTACAAAAAAGATATTGAAACTATCGATAAAATCGAATTTGAAATTTTGCAAAATAAGATTAGTGAAAATTTTTCTGAAATCATAAAGTTAGAGAATTCAAAAGATATTTTATTAGAAAAATTTAGCGATTATTCATTTTGCTTTTTACATATTTTAGCCAAATTTGGGGCAGTTGAAGATTTAAAAAAAGGTATTGAAATAGTTGGTATTAAAAATATTAATCATGGAGATATCAATGATTTTACTCCATTACATCATTGTTCAATTAGCGGAAAGCTAGATAATCTAAAGGCTTTAATTGGTTTTGGTGCTAAAATTGATGCTAAATCATCAAATGAAACTAGAAATTGGTATCCAATTCATTATGCTTGTAAATTTGGATATAAAATTATCGTTGAAGAATTTATTAATGCAGGTTTAGACAAAGAAGTTATCACCTCTTTTGGTTTAACTCCACTTCATATTGCTTGCGAATTTGGTAAATTTGAAGTTGTCGAATATTTGGTTAGCCTAAATTGCAATTTAGATCCTGAAACCATTAGTGAAAATCAAAAATTATCACCAATTCATTATGCAATAATGATAAATTCATATAAAATTGTTGAGTTATTGATTTTTGCTGGAGCAAATCGTTTTAAAAAAAATTTATTAGGAGAAGATCCTTTAATTATGGCATCAAAACGCAACTGTTCACAAATTATTGATTTACTTTTATCTTCAGGGGTGGTTGATGATTTGGATAGAGCCTATGAAGTTGTTAAGGAGCGTGAATTTGTTGATAGTATTAATATTATTGAATTTTATTATTTTGCTCGCAAAAGATTGTTCAATCATGGCGAATTAATAAAAATTTCTAAAATTCTTATCGATGGGGCAAATACTCTTAAGATTCATAATTTGAATAAATATCGTTTTGACATTATGCATCCAGCCAAAATTACTCCATATTTTTTATGTCATATTAAAAGAAAAATTGGTTGGTTGAAAAAAAGAGAAGTTAATTTAGAGCAATATGCCAAAAACTCCGGTTTAGATATGTTGGCGGGTTCTTTAAAAAAGATGAATGAAATGGTAATTCACCAAGAATTGATAAAAAAATATTAAGCTTAAATTAATTTAGTTAAGGCTTTTTTAATACGCTCTTTGGCTTCAGCTGGTGGTTCACATAGTGGAAGACGAACCTCCGCTGAGCATAAGCCAATAAGGCTTGCGCAATATTTTACAGGGATTGGATTGGTTTGACAAAACATTGCATTATGAAAGTCAGTTAATTTATCTTGAATTTCAAGAGCTAAGCTGTAATTTCCAAGAGCTGTTGCTCTTTGCAAATCACCAACTAATTTTGGCAAAATATTAGATGAAACCGAAATAATTCCATTACCACCCATAGCATTATAGCCAACTGCAGTGGCATCTTCACCTGATAAAAAAAGAAAATTCTTTTTTTGAATGAGTAAGCGAAGCGAAGCCATTCTAGCTAAATCACCAGTGGCATCTTTAATGCCAATTACATTTTCTAATTCAGCAATTTTGGCAAGGTTATGGTCAGAAATATTAATTACCGAGCGCCCTGGTATATTGTAAATAATTAATGGAACACCGCATTTATTAAGCTCTTGAAAATGCAAATAAATTCCTTCTGGAGTTGGTTTATTGTAATATGGGGCAACAATTAAACAAGAATCGGCTTTAATTTTTTTGGCATGATTAGTCATGGCAATAGCTTCAGCGGTTGAATTAGAGCCTGTTCCAGCCATAACATTAATTTTACCGCTAGCAATTTTAACTGCCATTTCTATTAGTAAATTATGTTCATCGTGCGATAGAGTTGGAGACTCGCCAGTTGTGCCACAAGGTACTATACCATCAACTTTATTTTCAATTTGATTGGCAATAATTTTTTCAAAAGATTTTTCGTCAATCTTATTATTTTTAAAAGGAGTAATAAGAGCGGTATAAATATTTGTTTGCATTGAATAAAATTTTTAAAATTTAATTTGATTTTCAAATCATAAATTTCTAATATTTAAAAATCAATATAGCAAACTATATTTTTAATTACTAAATATTTTATAAATCAAAAAAATGACTGAACAAATTTTTAATTTTGCCGACCCAGCCATGGTTTCTGCTCAGTATTTTCCAGTGTTGGTGTTCTTAATTATTGCAATCGGCTTATCTATCGTCATTATTTTAATTCCTTTTATTATTAACAAAATGCGACCAAATTCTGAAAAAAACTCGCCTTATGAGTGCGGTTTTGAAGGGGAAGGTCCAATTAGAAATGAGTTTAAAGTCCAATTTTATTTAGTGGCTATTTTATTTATAATTTTTGACTTAGAAGTTGCCTTTTTATTTCCTTGGGCCGTGGCTTTACGAGAGATTGGAGTAGTTGGTTATTGGTCAATGATGGTTTTTTTGTCATTACTTACCGTTGGTTTTATTTATGAATGGAAGCGTGGTGCTTTAGAATGGAAATAATAAATTAATTTAAAACTATGAATAATTTAAGTCCTTTAAATCAAGATCTGCTTCTAAATCAAATGGCTAATGAAGTTAAAAATCAAGGTTATGTAACCGCAAAGCTTGATGAACTCATTAACTGGGCAAGAAGTGGTTCGCTTTGGCCAATGACTTTTGGTTTAGCTTGTTGTGCCGTTGAAATGATGCAAACCGCAGCTTCCAGATATGATCTTGATAGATATGGTATGATATTTCGTCCATCGCCTCGACAGTCTGATGTTATGATAGTTGCTGGAACTCTTACCAATAAAATGGCACCAGCTCTGCGTAAAGTTTACGACCAAATGGCGGAACCAAAATATGTGGTATCTATGGGGAGTTGTGCGAATGGCGGTGGATATTACCATTATTCCTATTCTGTGGTTAGGGGTTGCGACCGCATTGTGCCAGTTGATGTTTATGTCCCGGGTTGCCCGCCAACCGCAGAAGCTTTACTTTATGGTTTGCTTTTGTTACAACGAAAAATAAAAAGAACCAAAAATTTCAAACGATAATATGCAACAAAATCTTCAATTACAAGCTAATTACATTACCGAAAATTTTACGAAAACTCCGATCAATTATTTAATTCAAAATGATAATTTAATTTTTTATGTAGAAAAATTATTTATTATTGATTTTTTAAATTTTTTACGCGACGACTCTGAATTATCTTTTAAAACCTTGCTTGATGTTTTCGGAGCAGATATGCTTGGAATTAGGGAGCCTCGATTTGAAGTAATTTATAATTTACTTAGTTATAAGTTAAATAATCGTATAACTGTTAAAGTAGCTTTAAATGATGGCGAAGAAGTTGAATCGGTTTCATCAGTTTTTAGCTCGGCTGGGTGGTTTGAGCGCGAGGCATTTGATATGTATGGTATAAGATTTTTCAATCATCCAGATTTGCGCAGAATTCTCACTGATTATGATTTTGAAGGATATCCAATGCGCAAAGATTTTCCTCTTACTGGATATAAAGAAGTTCGCTATGATGAGTCGCAACAAAAAGTAATTTATGAAGATGTAAAATTAATGCAAGAATTTAGAAATTTTGATTTTGAAATGCCTTGGTTAGGAGCCAAAAAGGTTATACAAAATAATTAGTTTTATTTTTATGGTAAAATTTAAACAAATTACCCAATCCTTAATTTTAGCTAGTAAAGGTGAAGAAAAATTTAATATCATTAAATGGTATTGGGGTTTTTTATCTTACATATTTTGTTTTTTTGTTATTGAAAAAATTATAAAAATTATATCACTAAAAATTATTGCTGCAATTATTGCATATTTGGTGATCGGTTATTATCTTTGGCACATTTATGTTTCAATAAGATGTGCTCCAAAAATCCCTAAACTTACCAAAGAAGAAAAAGAAATAAAGCGTTTAAAAGAGGGTGGCTTTGGCAAAAAATTAACACGAAAATTACTACTTCAAGAATCATTTAGTAAGTTAAATCCAAGAAATTTATTAATTTCAGTTGACCTCTTTATGATCCTTCATTTTATTTCACTTATCTAAGAAATGTTTAAAAAAATTTTTCTTTTTTTAATAATATACCCTATTTTTTTCTCGAAATCTTTGGCTAATGACAAAATTATTGCCAATGACAATAATAACCAGATCAAAATTTACAATTGGCAAGTTTTAAGGGTATTAGATGGCGATACTTTAGAAATTAAAAATGAATTTTTACCAGAAGAGTTAAAGTTATTCGTTCGAATTAAAGGCATTGACACTCCCGAAAAATCTTTTCGTGCAAAATGTTTAAAGGAAAAAAAATTAGCACAAAAAGCTACCGATTTTACTACTAAATTAATTAATGAAGCGATTGCAAATAAGCAAAACATCGATTTTTCGGAAATTAAATGGGATAAATATGGCGGAAGAATTGTTGCCAAAGTTAAAATTGGCAATAAAATTATCGGCGATGAACTTATTAAAAATGGTTTGGCCAAACCTTATTTTGGAGAAAAAAAATCCAGCTGGTGTGTTCTATGAAATTTAGTTTTAAAGATTTGATTCATAGGAAAATTATCGAAAATCCAAATATTGATAAAGGATTATTTTTTTTGATAAAATGGGATTAGATATAAATTTATGCGACTATATGGGCAATCAAGCAAGATGTTATGATGATTTGGATGATTTAAGTTTATCACTAACTGAAGAAGAAAAATTTTTCTGCGAAAAAAAATGGCAAGGAATTCTTGAATCAAACCCGAGTTATTATGATGGTGATGTTGTGTTAGTATCAGATATTATTTATGACGATAGCGATAAAAAATTACAAATTTTGTTTAGTAAAGCCAAATTTAGCCACTGCATTGCTTCCTCGGATCCAAACTATCCAAATCCTGCTAGATTTAGTGAATATCTTAGTTTTGGACTTGGTGTAATGAATAATTTTAGAATTGGCAAAAATGATGATTTATTAATGGTTAAAAGGAGTAATTTTGGTTTAACCGAGAGAGGTGTCATATCGGTGGCAGGAGGAAATGTTGAGTTTAAAAAAGTACGGGCAAGGATGATATAAGAGATGGTCTAGAAAAAGCATCCTTAAGTGAATTAATAGAAGAAATAATGAGTGGAAAGACTTATCAAGATTTCAATATTGAACTATCTAGTTTAGCTTGACAAAGAAAACCAAATGGCTCATTTGCTTTAGATGCTTATTTCGATGTTTGCTCAAGGAGCTTAATAGAATTAGGAGATGTTAAAAAATTAAAAGCCATAGCAGAAGATTCAAAGGAGGCAGATGATATTTTTAAGGTTGATGTTTCGCAAAATATTTCTTCAAAAAGCTCTGATAGTAAATTAATTTTTCCAAGAAATTTATTGGGACAGCCAAATCTAAAAGACTCTGGAGTTTTTTCGTTGGCAAGTGCATTGTATTTAAGAATGATTGAAGACTATAGGGCTGGTATATATACTGGCCTTCCAAATAATATTGCTGGAATTTCAAATTATTTTTCTGGCTTTGAGGCTATGGACATTAAAGCTTTAAGGGCAAAGCTAGATACTAAAATTTTGAGTATTGAATCTTGTGATCATGGTTTAAATCCAAGAAAATCCCAGCCTGATAAAGAGAGCCGGTAATTAAAATAAGATTTTTTTCTTGCGAAAACTCCAAATTAATTTGTGAAAATAATTTGTAAAAATCATCGATAATTTCGGTTTTAAGTTGAAATTTTTGGCATTTTTTCATCAAATCTTCAGCCCTACAAAATCTTGGATTGGAAAAATTTTTTATAATAAAAATTTTATCAATTTTCTTGGCAATAATCTCGATAAAACTATCACAATCCTTATCTTTCATCATTTGTAAAACTATAATTTTGTTAAAATCCAAGTGATTTTCTAAAAATTCACTGATGGTTTTGGCGCCATCAATATTATGACCGCCGTCAACGAATAATTTTGAATTATTTTTGATTTGGTTAAATAATTTTCCGCTTTTAATTTCTTGTAATCTGGCATTCCATCTGGTTTTAGCGATTCCCTCAATAATATTTTGGTTGGAAATTTTGAAGTCCCTTTGGTTTTTTATACTACAGATTGCGGTTTGCATATTTTGGATTTGATGCGATCCATAAAGTGGGTTTTTAATTTTCAAAAAATCAAATGAATTTTTTGAAAAATATTCATCAACCATAATCAAATTAGCATTTTCTTTTTTTGATTTATTTTTGATTACTTCTAAAATTTCTGATGAAGAATTATTACAAATAATTTGACAGTTTTTTTTAATGATACCAGCTTTGGCCTTGGCGATATCGGATAATTTATTGCCTAAAAATTCTTGATGATCAAAAGAAATCGGGGTAATAATTGATTGAAAAACCTTGGGCAAAACATTGGTAGCATCAAATTCCCCGCCCATTCCAGTTTCAAGTAATAAAATATCGGCATCGTGATTGGCAAAAGCTAAAAAAGCAATTGCCGTGGTGCCCTCAAAAAAAGTTATATCAATTTTTGGAGAAATTTCACATGCTTTTTGACATATTTCGCTATATTTTTGCAAGAGATCATCGCTGATTTTTTGACCGCAAATTTCTATTCTTTCGTTAAATTCAACTAAATGAGGTGAAGTATAGCGATGCACCTTATAACCAGCTTCCTCATAGATAGATTTTAAAAAGGCTAAGGTTGAACCTTTGCCATTGGTGCCAGCAATATGAACGGTTGGCGGTAGTTTTAAATGCGGATTGTCGAGGCGATTAAGCAATGCAATAATTCTTTCAAGACCTAATTCAATATGGTGAAAATTATTTGGGTTTGGCCATTTTGGTAAAATCATATTATTTATTTTTCTTTAAAAATACTTTATATGCTCGGTGAAAATTATAGTTAAATTCGGCGCCAAAAATAAAAGCTAAACTAATTAAATAAAAAAACATTAACGAAATTATCACCCCAGCAATAGAGCCATAAACAAAATTCATTTGGTCAAAATTGTTTAAGTAAATTGAGAAAATATTAACTAATAATACCCATAAAATAACTGCTAATATTGAGCCTGGAACAGTTTGGGTAATTTTTTGTTTGGCATTTGGTAATGCATAATATAAAATTGATGTTGAAATGGTTAAGATTAAAAACAATGCAATTTGCCTAAGGTAAAAAAAATCATAATCAATATGTAAAATTATGGAAAATTTTTCTTCAATAGTTTTTAAAATTATCGGAACAACCACAAAAATTGTAATTCCAGAAATAATTATAAAGATAATTGTAAAAAATTCAAAAATACTTACAATTCTTCGCAAAATATATGGCGGAGGAAAGGCAACCCGATATGCTCTGTTTAAAATGGTGCGACAACCTTCAACTGATGACGAAGCAGTCCAAATTACGCCAATAATGGCAAGGGTTATATATCCATCACTTGGTCCTGAAATAATCTCATTAATCCTTGGAGCCAAGCCTTTTGACATCTCTGAAGGCATAGATGAAATTAATTGTGATAAAAATTCAGTACCAATTTTTGATTCGCCAAAAAGTCCAATAACTGCGATTATGAAAATTAATGATGGAAAAAAAGATAAAATGCTTAAAAAAGCCAAATATCCAGCATGCTCAATACCATCGTGGTTTATGGTATCAATTACGGATTTACGAAATATCAATATCGGAATGATAAAATATTTGTGAAAATAATAATTTAGTAAAGCTCTTTTTTTAATGGGCATTTTCTTGATTTAATAAATCTTTACTTAAAACAAATTTTTCTATTATAAATTTATTTGCGGTAAAAATTCGATGATTTTGTTGATTGTTGGTTAAGCAACTATATAAAATTTTATGGCATAAATATTGTGATGTCAAATTTTCAATCCAATTAAAAATTTCATTAATATTTCTAGAGTTTTCAAAATTTTCGTTAATAAAAAAATCTAATATATCACAAATTTTATTATTAAAAAAATCATAGCGAATATTGCAAAAACAAGCGAAAACCAAATTTTCTTGATCATCAAAACCAAGAGCCAAATGATGATCTTTTTTTAATGAATTGAAGATATCATCAATGAGATTTTTATTTTTAATTTTTAATTGAAATTGTATATATTTACAATATTTTGCAATTTGATGGCGATTAACGGTTGTTTTTAATTGCATTTTGCTCATATAAATTTATCTTTTTATGTTGTTGTGAAAATATTTTATAAATTTTTATGGTTTTTGAATTTAATAAGTTGCATTTTACTAATTTAGACCATAGAAAATTTTTTTATTCTACACAAATTCAAGAAGCTCTAAAGCTAGAATTTTATACCGCCTTACTTGATGTTCAAGAGATAGATAATATTGTAAAATCAAATTTTCTTGAATTGCAAAAAATTAAAAAAAATTCTAATTCTAAAATCAAGATTCAAAATCTAGAAAATTTTTATACAAAAATTCAAAAAAATAAAGCATTATTTTTAAAAATAATTGAGTTAGATACTAAACTTCAGGATATTTTACGAAGAGTCAGAAAATCTGCAACGAACGATATTGTTAATGCTTATAAAAAAAATTCCAAAAATTTCAAATTTAATTTTTCTGAACTTTTAAAAAAATGCTATCGTAATAAAATTCCTGCTAAAATCCTACAAAAATTCTTAGATAATAATTTTAAAGTTAATATTAGCTTAAGTCAACACCCGACTAATCCATTAAGCCTAAAATATACGGAAATTGGCAATGATTTTGACAAAATTATCGCCGATAAAATTAGCCTAAACTTTAAAAAATTAAATAATATTTTAAAAAAAATTATATTATGTGAAATTTCTCGAACCAAAAAAACTTGTGAGGAAGAGATGATGGAAACTGAGCTTGCTATAAAGAATATAAAAAAAGCCCAGTCAAAACTATTGCGAGATTTTAAAATTACCATTGCCAAATCTTCTTATGCAGGTAAAATTTATATCGAAAATGATTTTTGCAACATAGCGAGCTGGAGCCATGGTGGCGATGCTGATGGCAATATAAAAAATAATGCGAATATTTTAGCAATTGGCATTTCAAGATTAAAAAAATTCAAGAATAAAATTGATATTCGTCACGATAGTGCCGACATAAGAAATTGTATCGCTGATTTGCTATTGTTTTTTGGTTTTAAAGATTTTGGCAATAATAATGAAGAACAAAAAATCAATATTTTAACTAAAATTTTGGTTGATAAAAAATTATTGAGTAAAATCACCAACTTTATCGAGCGTAACCCCGATAATAATGAGATAATTAAAAGATTAATAATCGTCAGCAAAAATAAAAATTTTTTCGAAAAATTTATTATTTCCAATCATAAAAATGTTAGTGATAATTTAATGGTTTTATTGTTGTTAAAAATAACTAAAAACCATCTAAATCCTATCAATATTGTTTCCCTTTCGGAGTCTTTAGAGGATTTACAAACGATTTTTGAAATTCAAAAAAAATTATTATCAATTAAAGTTTACCGCGAACATTTAGTGCTTTGCAAAAAAATCATCGCAATGATTGCTAAAAGTGATACAGTTAGAGTTTCGTCAATTGCAGTTGATTATTATCAAGATAAAGCCTCTGGACAACTTTTAATGCTTAAAAAAATAGCCAAGGATTCTTATAATCTTGATTTAAAATTGCATATTTTTAGTGGCGGAGGTAATGCCTTGCAACGAGGAGGTGGAAGACATGATGAATTGGCATATAGGGTAGCTTTAGCTGGGATAAGTGAAAGTAAAAAAATGCGATTGGATTTTTTAGAATTTGACCCGATTTTTACTACAATTCAAGGACAACAACAGCAAATAATTTTTTGCAACGAAGATATTGCTAAAAATAATTTGGAAAATTTTGCTTTAAGTAATTTGATATCGGCACTTGAAATTGCGGGTTTGTGTAAACAAAAAAGTAGTTTTAAAAATCAGAATAATAATCTAAGAAAAAAATTTAGTGACATAGCTATCAAAAATTATAGACAAAGATATTTCGGTAATAAATATTTAAATGAATTATTATATAATGCCAACCATATTGGAGTGGCGGTATCAAATTTAAGCTCTAGACCATTATTTAGAGGTATAGCTCAAGAAAATATTTTAGCGCCAATTGATAAAAATTTCTTTTACAAAGATATAAAGGATTTTAATATTTTTAATAGTCGTGCAATTACTCTTGATAGAACTCTTGCCCACAGCGGAACCTTCGCATTAATGTTTCTGGGGCTACTTGAGGCTTTTGAGGAATTTGCAAAAAATCATCATAAAAAAATTTTTATAAAACTTTATCAAACCAACAAATCATTTCAAGATTTTATTCGCAACCAAATTTTGGCTTTACAAATGGTTGATATTTATTATGCATGGAAAATGTTGGTTGGCAAACCAAGACCAAAAGCTAATGAAATTATCAGTCATGCCAATTTGTTTAAAGAATTGCCTGAAAATAAAAAATTTAGTTTAAAAGAGCGACAATTTATTACGATGTGCTACCTAGATTTATATATTTTTAATGTAGCTAAATTTATTGCCAAATCTTTGTTTTCTCAGGATTTGTTGTTAGATTTGGAGAGTTATGATTTAAATAAAATTTTAGAGGTATATAGTGATAATTTATCATATGAAATGAATTATCGAAAAAATGAAGCAATTTTTTCTAAGAAAGTTGAATCAGAAATTGTTAATAACATTAATTCTTACCAAGAAATAATATTGCAGGAAGATGATTTAAAAATTTTTCATCTATCTTATATTGCCAATAATATCGTGTTTAACACTCCGCTTAGCTTAATAACTACTTTTACTCAATTTGAAAAAAAATCTCATAACACTGAAAATTTTTTAAGAAAAATTCAAGATAAGGACTTGTTTTTTTGAAAATATTTTGGTTTAATTTGTGAAAATAAATTTTAATATAAATCTTATGAAAGACAAAATAAAAAAAATAGTCCTTGCTTATTCTGGTGGTCTTGATACCTCGGTTATTTTGAAGTGGCTTCAAGAAAATTATAATTGTGAAGTCGTAACTTTTACTGCTGATTTAGGGCAGGGTGAAGAGCTTGAACCCGCTCGTAAAAAAGCTCAAATGCTTGGGGTTAAAGAAATTTTTATTGAAGATTTGCGTGAAGAATTCGTTGCCAATTATGTTTTTCCAATGTTTCGAGCCAATGCCCTGTATGAAGGGGTATATCTACTTGGAACCTCAATTGCCCGTCCTTTAATTGCCAAAAGACAAATCGAAATTGCCAAACAAGTCGGAGCCGATGCTGTTGCCCACGGTGCCACTGGCAAAGGTAATGATCAAGTTCGTTTCGAACTTAGCTATTATGCCAACAAGCCTGATATAAAAATTATTGCCCCTTGGCGTTTGTGGGATTTAAATTCGCGCACGAAATTAATTGAATATGCCGAGAAAAATCAAATTCCTGTTGCCAAAGACAAAAGAGGCGAAGCGCCATATTCGGTCGATGCTAACCTTCTTCACACCTCAAGTGAAGGTAAGGTTTTAGAAGATCCGTCAATGCCAGCTCCAGAATATGTCTATCAGCGCACCACAAGTCCTGAAAATGCTCCAAATGAACCAACTTTCGTTGAAATTGAATTTGCCAATGGTGATGCAATAGCAATTGATGGCAAAAAAATGTCGCCTGCCGAAATTCTCACCAAGCTAAATGAGTTAGGAGGAAAAAACGGCATTGGCAGACTTGATTTGGTCGAAAATCGTTTTGTTGGAATGAAATCTCGTGGAGTTTATGAAACTCCCGGTGGAAGTATTTTGCTCGTAGCCCATCGTGCAATTGAATCAATTACTTTGGACCGCGAAGCTATGCATTTAAAAGATGAGTTAATGCCAAGATATGCGAGTTTAATTTATAATGGTTTTTGGTTTGCTCCAGAAAGATTGATGCTTCAAGCCTTGATAGATAAGAGTCAAGAGCAAGTCGAAGGCAAGGTTCGCTTAAAATTATATAAGGGCAATATTATGGTAATTGGGAGGGAATCTGTCAAAAGTCTTTATTCAATGGCCCATGTCACTTTTGAAGAAGATTCGGTTTATGATCAAACTGATGCTCAAGGTTTTATTAAACTCAATGCGCTTCGCCTAAGAATTGCTAATCGAAACAAATAAAATGAAATTTTTTAAATTTTTAGTATTAATATTGTTATCTTTTTCAAATCATGTCTTTGCCTTTGGTGGTGGTTCGATGGGAGGTGTTGGCGGGGTTGGTGGCTCTGGATCAGGGACTTCGGCAGTAAAATCAGGTATTTCTATTGTTGATCCCGAGGGTAAGTCTTTAAATTGCCAACCTTTTGTCGATAAAAAATGGGACTCCACTGATTATATTGACAATTGGAACGGTTTGTATTTTGCCATTGGTGGTGAAGGATCTTCATTTTCAGGCGACATAATCATTGATAGCTCAAGATCAAATGCAGCCACTAATAACAAATATTCATTGATTGCTGATACAAATATTAATAAACCTCTTAACTTATCTGGATCTTCAACCTCATTAGTTGCAAATTTAGGTGGAGGAACTTTGGTTGATAGGGTTTATTTGGGTAGTGATTTAGAAATCAGAACTTCAAGCCTATCTTCAACCTTAAGTTTAAATATCGACGATTATGATGAAACTAAAACCAAAACCGCTTCATCTTTAACTAAATTTAATTTTACAGTTTCTAATTATGTTCTTTTCAATGCTAAAATCGGCTATCTTCTTAACGATAGAACTATGGCTTATTTTAATGCTGGGATTGGGTCTTTTACCTCTTATGATTTAACTGGCAATAAAGATTATAGCATCACTGTTGAATCGCAAAATATTCCGCCTCCGATTAGATTGTCAGTTGGTGGCGAATATTTACTTAGCAACCACTTTCGAATTTATGCAGATTATTCTTATTGGATGATACCAAAAGTTTATGGACAGTTTAGTCTAAATAAAGCTGGAGCTGGTATGTCCAATTCAACAAATTTATCCTCATCTAACACTTTAATTGCTAGATTAAAAGTTAATTCTGGTAAAATTGGAATATTATATAGATTTTAAATATGAAATTTTTTGCTGTATTTTTAATTATTTTATCAACATTTATTGCTAAAATTTCATTTGCTCAAGATTTGCAAGATGGCTATGGAGATGATTATCGTTTAAAATCTTTTGACCAAAATGGTTATGATTTTAACAAAAATCAAATGCCAAATTCATATAATGATAAAAACACCGAACTCTATAACTCGGCGGTCGGAAATTATCAATTGCAAACCAAAAATAATTACGATTATTCAAACTCTAGCCTTGAAAATTACAACAGAAATTTTTACGACCAAACCACAATTTCCTCACAAAATTATCCAAATATTTACAATCAGGATTTAACTGCAAATAAAAAAAATAAAAAACACAAAAATTTTGAAGATGGAATGGGTCTTGGATATCGAGTTTATGATAATTCAAATCGACAGTCTTATTTTTGTGGTTTGAATAACCAAAATAAGCCAAATTTTACTCATGACAACAATTTTAACGGATTATATTTCGGTATCGGTGCTAATATTGCCAATGTTTCCCTAGAAGTCGATGAAACTTTTAGAAAATTTGACGAAGCCAAATCTAGCAAATTTTCTCATAGCATTAACGGCGGTTCGGTTAATCCTTCGATTATTATGGGGCAGGGTAGATTATTTTCCAATGGATTATTTTTAGGACAAGAGATGTCAATTATAATCGGAGAAATCTCTGTAAATAACAATAATTTAAGAAATCCTCCAAAAACCGTTAATGGCAATGAATCGGAGTTGGAAAAAATGATTTTTAAATCTTCAAATTTTTCCTTTTATTCTGGAAAATTTGGGGTAAATGTTTTTAAAAATTTTATTCCTTATGTTAAATTAGGAATTAGTTTTGGGGAGTTTAATTATATTTCAGAGTTTAAGGGTGCAAAAAAATTAAATAATATTGGCTCTCTCCCCACTTTTGTATATGGTCTTGGCCTAGATATTTCGGTTATGGAGCATTTTCGTGTAATGCTTGATCACTCTATTTTTAGCAATTCAATTGATGGCAACACTAGGATTTATGACGCCGATCGTTCACAAAGAGAGATTAGTGCTAAAACTACAGTTAATATTTCTCGATTGAATTTAGTATGGAAATTTTAATTAATTTTTAAATCCGAGCGAATGTTTTTTGTGAGACTTAGTCTAAGGGCATTAATTATTGCCAAAAAATCTATAATTTGTTGAAAAATTGCACCTCCTGAAGGTGATATTAGGCCAATACTGGCAAAAATCATTCCAGCTATACTTAAAACCATACCTCCAATTGCACTTTGTAAAATAATTTTTCTGGTTATTGAGCTTATGTGAAGAAGTTCATCGACTTTAAATAAATCCGATTTCAAAATCACCGCTCCAGCCGATTCGCTCGTAATATCGTTATTATTACCAAAAGCAATTCCAACGCTTGCCAGCATTAAAGCAGGAGCGTCATTGATGCCATCGCCCATAAATAATGTTTTGGCTTTTGCGGTTTCTTTGCGAACGATTTCTAATTTTTGTTCAGGAGATTTTGAGCTGAAAAAATTTTGAATTCCCAAGCGGTTGGCTAAAACCTCAACCTCGCTAGATTTGTCGCCTGATAATAAAATAATTTTATTGAAATTATGATTTGGAGCCAAATGGTTTATGAAAGAATAGCTTTCTTCGCGCTCTAAATCAAAAAATCTTAGCAAACCAATAATTTTTTTATTCAAAACAACTACACATTCCATACCATAATCATGGCTTGGAAACTCGATATCGGGAGCCATAAATTCATGAATTCTTTTGCGACTAGTAATAATAACTTCGTCATTTTCAATTTCGCCAATAATGCCAAATCCCGGTTTTTCGGTCATATTTTTGGCATCTTGAAAAATTATATTTTGTTTGTTGGCGTAATTAACAATGGCAATAGCAAGTGGATGTCTTGAATAGCGTTCAAGGCTGGCAGTTTTTTGAATTATATCGGTAGAATTATATTTATTGTCTAGACAAATAATTTCCGACAAATTCGGTTCACCATAAGTTAAGGTTCCAGTTTTATCAAATATCGCGGTTTTGCAAATTGATAATTTTTCCAAAATTCTTGCATCCTTTATGACTATTCCCTGCCTCGCTGAAATTGAAATAGCGCTAATAATAGCAATCGGCACGGCAATTAAGAGTGGACAAGGAGTAGCAATGGTTAAAACTGCTAAAAAATTGGTAAGATTTGCGGTGAAATAATAAGATAATCCAGCAATTATCAAGGTAATTGGAGCAAAAATTGCCCCAATTTTATCGGCAATTTTTCTGGTGTTTGGTTTATCTTCATTGGCTTTTTTCATGACTTTAATGATTTGTTCAAATCTAGACTCATTGGCTATTTTTTCGGCTTTAATTATAAATAAAGATTCGCCATTAATCGCTCCTGAAAGCACTTTGGAGCCAATTGTTTTAGAAATTTTGTAAGGTTCGCCAGTCAAATACGATTCATCCATATGCCCATTGCCCTGAATAATTTCGCCGTCAACTGGACAAATTTCGTGAGGAAAAATGGCGATTTTGTCGCCAATTTTTATATCAGAAATGGCAATGTCTTGGTAATTATTGTCGATTTGCAAATGGGCAGTTTTAGGTATACGTTTCTCTAGAGATTCAAGCACAAAACAAGCCTTATGTGTTGCATATTCTTCAAGAGCTTGACCACTTGAAATCATTAGTATAATTAAAACCGCGGTGATATTTTCTTGTAAATAAATCGCTAAAATTAATGCTATAAAGGCAATCAGGTCAGCACCAATATTTAGCTTTATTAATTTAAAAAAGATTTGCCAAAGCACAGGCAATCCGCCTATTGCAATAGTAAAATATAGTATTAATTCGGGTGATTGATTAAAAAATAAAAAATTTATAAAATAATAAAATAGTGATAAAATACTTATTAGCGAAATCAACATGTGAAATTTTTTTAAGCACAGCAATTGGATTTTAGAAAAAAATTTAATCATATTTAATTTTTTAATTGTTTTTATTTTGTGTAGAAAATATATTTCACTATTAATATTATTATAAAGATTTTTTTAAATGAAAAATATATTTTTTATACTTATGGCATTTTCAATTTTTAATTTTGGATTTTTTTCTAAAAATTCTTCAGCCAAAAATACCTTAACAAAAGATGTCTATGATTTTGAGTTTGTGGCTTTTGATGGCTCAAAAGTTAAATTATCTGATTTCAAAAATAAAGTTTTATTAATAGTTAATACTGCTTCTAAATGCGGATTTACATCGCAATATGGAGATTTAGAAAAGCTTTATCAAAAATATAAGCATCAAGGTTTGTTGGTAATTGGAGTTCCAAGCAATGATTTTGGCGGTCAGGAGCCACTTAATAATGGTGAAATACAAAATTTTTGTAAATATAACTATGGAGTAAATTTTTTGGTAACTCAAAAAGAAGTTGTGAGTGGAAAAAGTGCTCATCCATTTTATCTTTTTGCTAAAGAAAAACTCGGAGTTATTTCCGCCCCAAAATGGAATTTTCATAAATATTTAATTAATAAAAATGGCGAAATTATCGATTACTTTATCTCCAGCACCAATCCTTTAAGTGATAAAATCACCTCTAAAATTGAAACTGAATTAAAGAAATGACTTCAAATTCAAAAAAAATTGCTATAATTGGCGCTGGAATCGCTGGACTTGCTTTAGCAAATAAATTAAAAAATTTTTATCAAGTAGATATTTTTGAAAAAGCTCGTGGAGTATCTGGAAGATTAGCTTCAAGAACCAGAGATGATTTTACTTTTGATTTTGGCTCGCAATTTTTTATTGCCAAAACTCCAGAATTTAAAGAATTTTTACAAGGCTTCATAAATCGAGGTATTCTTCAGCCTTGGTGTGGTAATTTTGCTGAAATTGATAATTACAAAATCACTTATCAACGAACATGGGACCACACTCACAATCACTTGGTTGCCGTTCCAAAAATGACCGAATTTTGTAAAGAATTGGCGGTTGATTTAAATATTAAATTTCAAACCAAAATCACCAAAATTTCAAAAAACCAGCAAAATAATCAATGGCAATTATTTGACGAAAATGGAGTTTTAGGAGAATATCATTGGGTATTTTTAGCAATACCTGCAGAGCAATTATCGGATTTAATTTCACCAAATATTAGTTTTTATTCTCAGGCCAAAAAAGTTAAAATGTTAGCCTGCTTCTCTCTAATGCTTGGATTGGAAGATTTTATCAAGCTACCTTATGATATGGCATTAATCAAAAATTCTATAATTTCATGGATATCTATGGAATCATCGAAGCCATCAAGAAAAAAAGTTCCTGCCTATACTATTTTAGCCAGAAATAATTGGGCAGACGCCCATATTGAAGATGATATTGAGCTGGTGAAACAACAATTAATTGAAGAATTTAAGAAAATTACCAATGCCAATGATATTATTATCAAACATGATGATATTCATCGATGGCGTTATGCTAATCTTGGCAAACAAAATCATTCTGAAAAGTTTTTATTAGATTTTAAAAATCAAATTGGTGCTTGTGGCGATTGGAACATTCAAGGTCGGGTAGAGGCTGGATTTATCTCGGCAAACGACCTAGCCAAAGAAATTTGTCATAAAATTTAAAATGAAAAATTCAGAACTCGAAAAATTTCAAGAGGAGTTGCAAAAAACCTATCGAAATATCACTAAAAACCCAAATATCTCTTTAAATTTTGATGAAAATTTTAGTAATAATTTTTTTCATTGGAGTCAAAATAATATTTTGAATTATAATTATCAAAACCAATCACAAATTAATTTTTTTACCATCAATTTAAAGAATCAAGAATCTAAAAATTTTTTAAAAGAATTGCGCCCGAGCCTTGATTTGGCCTGCTTATATTTGTTGTATCATGATGCAAATATTCATCAAAATTATTTAAATAATTTGCCAAATCAAGTTGAGCTAAATATTGATTTATATAAAATTTTTAATGATTTTGAAAAAATTCGACTCATCATTTTATCTTCACAAAATTTTCTAGGCATAACTTATAATTTATTGAATAAAATCGATTTAGACCTTGATTTTACTGCTCCAAATGACCTTTCATTGATTTTATTAAGCGAGGCTTTTCAGTCTCGAAACAAGTTGGCTTTGATAGTTAATGCTGGTAAAAAAAATATGAGTCCAGTATTTCATAAAAAATATTTACCAAAAATTTTGGCGCTAAAAAAATATTTATTTAATCAAGAAATTTTTGCCAAAAATTTACTTAAAATTTTAGAAAATTTAATTTTAGATAATCAAAAAAGTGATGATAAAAATCCTCAAGAAAACAAGAAGAATGATGAATCTGATCCAAATTTTGGTGCTGAAAAACTCGAGGGAGAAATTATTGAGGAGTCAACAATAGAAAATTTAGAGACTAAGCCAAAACAGCTAGAATTGCCAGAAAATTCTAGCGAATTAACGCCAATCGAAATGCCGATGATGCAAGAAAACGAGATAAATTCAGAGGTTTTGTTGCAAAATATTGCTAACAATAATTTATTGGAATTTAAAAATTTATATCAAATTTATACCAATCAATTTGATGAAATAATTAATCCAAAAAAATTTCTAAAGAAAGATGATTTGGCAAATTTGCGTAATCAACTCGATATTAAAATTTCTAAGTTAAGTGGCATCTCTAAAAAACTTGCTATAAAACTAAAAAGAAAACTTCTTTCCAAAAAAAATAATTATTACGATTTTGATGGCTCAGGCGGAGTTTTGAATCGAAAAAGATTGGCTAATTTGATAATTTCCCCATTTTCTAACGATATTTGGTTATATCAAAAAAACCATGAATATCAAGATACCGCCTTGACGATTTTGCTGGATAATTCTGGTTCGATGAGAGGAAATCCGATAGTTATGAGTGCTTTGGCGTGTGAACTTATTGCTGAAACGCTGGAAAAATTTTCCATCAAAACCGAAATAATTGGCTTTACTACATCGGATTGGAAAGGCGGAAAATCCCGAAAATTATGGGAAATTTCTGGTAAGCAAAAAAATCCCGGAAGACTTAATGACCTTCGCCACATAATTTATAAAGATTTTAACCAATCTTATAAAAAATCGAAAATTAATTTGGGATTGATGCTAAAAGAAGGTCTGCTCAAAGAAAACATTGATGGCGAAGCCTTGCTTTTTGCTCGCTCACGGTTAATGCAACAAAATGAAAAACGCAAAATTATCATGGTTATTTCAGACGGCACACCTGTCGATGACTCAACCACTGCCAATAATGAGGGTGATATATTGTCGGATCATTTGCATCATGTTATAAATAATATTGAAAAAGGGCGTAAAATTGAAATTATTGGCATTGGCATTGGACATTTAGCCGAAGAATTTTATAAAAATTCAATTACTATTAAAACCATTGAAGAGCTTGGCGATGTGATGATTGATAAAATAATTAATGTATTGTGATATTGGTTTTAAGAAATAAAATCTTCTAAATTTAATTTTGGACCTAAATCAAAAAAATATTCATCGTGAGTTACCAGTAAAACCAAGCCCTTATCTTTAATACGAATTTTAATTAATTCCTTAAGTTTTTCCTTGAAATATCCGTCTAAATGGCTCGATGGTTCGTCAAGAAGCCAAATTGTAGATGGGCAAGCCATTAATTTAGCAAGTAAAACTCTTTGTTGCCAACCTGCGGAAAGTTTTTTAACTTGAACATCTTTGTAGTCGGAAAGTTCAAAATAATTTAAGGCAGAATCTATGGCCATTTCGGTATCGTGAATTTTTGCATAAAATTGAATATTTTCAAAAATGCTTAATTCTGGCTTTAAAAAATTTTTATGTCCTAAATATTGCAAATCTCCATTGAAATCTTCACGAATTTCTTTAATATTATCTTTGCCCCATAAAATTTTCCCGTTGTTGCATTCATAAATGCCAGCGATAATCTTTAGTAGGGACGATTTGCCACATCCATTTTTGCCAGTTATAACGATTGCACTAGAGGTGCTCAAAGATAATGCAAGGTTTTGAAATATAACTTTCTCACCTCTAAAAAAACTTAAATTATCAATTGTTAACATCGAAAAAAATTATGTCAGAGTTAAAGTTATTTGAATATAGCACAACACAAAAGCCAAAATATTTAGTATTTTTGTTGCACGGCTATGGAGCCAATGCTGAAAATCTTATAGATTTAGCTTTTGAATTTCAACCTATAATTAATGATGCTCACTTTATTGCTCCAAATGCAATTGAGGCTTTTGAGGGAGGTTTTCCTGATTGTTATCAATGGTTTTCATTATATGTGGGGTTGCAAAGAAGTGCTATTGAGGTGTTAGCTCCAAAAATTCAAAATGCCAATAAAATTTTGAAGGATTTAATTGAAAATCAACTCAAAAGATTCAATTTAGGATACGAAAATCTTATTTTAGCTGGATTTTCGCAAGGTAGTATGATGGCTATTTATCAAGGGTTAATTATGCCAAAAAAAATTGCTGGAGTAATAAGTTTTTCAGGAAAAGTGGTAGAACCTTTTTTGGTGGGAGATAAAATCATCTCTAAACCAAATATTTGTTTGATTCACGGAACTCAAGATTCGGTTTTATCATTTGAAAATTTTAATGAGGCTCAAAAAATATTGCAAGATCATCAAATACCCTTCGAAGCTCATAAAATTAACAATATGGATCATACTATTGACAATAGAGCAGTTGAGATTGCCCAAAATTTTTTAAAAAAAATCTCAATTATAACTTAAATTTTTTACCATAAATTTTTAATTGCATCATAAATTTTATTGGTTAAAATTTCAGAAGTATTCCTCTTAATTTAAATTAAATTTTTTTAAAATGGCTAGAATTACCGTTGAAGATTGTGTTAAAGTTGTAAAAAATCGTTTTGAATTATGCTTAATTGCAAGTAATCGTGCCAAGGCTATTTTGTCTGGTGCCAATACTTCTCTTGATCGAAAAGAAAAACCCTCAGTAATTGCTCTTCGTGAAATTGCTAGCGATTTGGTTGATGTTGATAATATTCGCAAAAATATTGTTGCTACCATCAAAAACAAAGGTGTCGTAGAAAATGTAGTTGAAGATACTCCAGCTGACGAAGATATTATTGAGGCAATCAAAGACGAGCAAGAGTCTAACTTAATCCATAATGAAGAGGGTTATGAAACCGAAAATGTTGAAATTAAAGACTAGCTCTTTTTTCTTTTTGGTCATCAATTTAAACCCGTTTTATGATTTTAGCACCTGAGCTCTCAGCAAAAATTAAATCATATAATCCAAATAGCAACTCTTCCCTTATTCAAAAAGCCTATATTATATCCAAAGAAGCTCACGGTTCGCAAAAGAGACATTCGGGAGAGTCATATTTTTCTCATCCCTTGGCAGTAGCTGAAATTATAGCTGATTTAAAATTAGATGACCAATCTATAATTACCGCCCTTCTTCATGATGTAGTTGAAGATACCGAAGTAAAGTTAAATGAAATCGAAGAGATTTTTGGTGAAGAAATCGCTAGATTGGTTGATGGGACGACCAAGCTAGGTAAAATTGATGTTAGTTTTAAATCGGAAAATGAAAGATTGGCGGAAAATTTTCGAAAACTGGCAATGGCGATGTCTCAAGATATTAGGGTTTTACTAGTTAAATTGGCGGATCGACTTCATAATATGCGAACCTTAAAATTTGTTCCGAATCGTGATAAGCGACTTAAAAAAGCTCACGAAAGTCTTGAAATTTATGCCCCATTAGCTGGAAGGATAGGGCTTCATAAAATTAAAGACGAAATTCAGGAATTGGCATTTGAAATTATAGATCCTAAAGCCAGACTTCAAATTATTGAAAAATTATCTGAAATTAAAGAAAAAAATAAGGATTTAATTTCTAAAATACTTTTACAGCTTGAAGAAGTTTTTAAGCAAGAAAATTTTCCATGTAAGATTGAGGGAAGAGAAAAAAAGCTTTTTTCAATTTGGTCAAAAATGAAGCGTCAAAATATTGGTTTTCATAATTTGCACGATATTATGGGAATCAGGATAATAGTTGAAAATATTGGGGAATGTTACCGTGCACTTGGAGTGGTGAATTCAAATTTTAATATGATTCCTGGAACCTTTAAGGATTATATTTCTACCCCAAAAGAAAATGGCTATCAATCATTACATTTGGCTATTCTTGGACCTTTGAACAAAAAAATTGAAATTCAAATTCGTGATAAATTGATGCATGAAGTCTCTGAACTTGGAGTGGCGGCTCATTGGAATTACAAAGAAAAAATTAATAAAAAAACTAAAAATAAAATTAAAGCGGTCGGTGATGAGCATAGTCAATATCGATGGATTCGCGAATTAATAAATTTATTTGAAAATTCAGAAAATGCTAGTGAAGTTCTTAAAAATAATAAGCTATCTATGCAAAATGATGAAGTATTTTGTTTTTCTCCAAATGGTGATATTTTTAATCTTGTGCTTGGGGCGACGGTTTTAGATTTTGCTTTTGCGGTACATTCGGAAATCGGTAATTCTTGTGTTTCCTCTAAGGTTAATGGAGCAATTGCTCCTCTGCGTCAGCGCCTTGAAAATGGTGACCAAGTTGAAATTTTGACTGCAAAAAATTCTAAGCCGTCACCTAATTGGCTTCAATTTGTAGTAACTTCAAAGGCAAAAACCACAATTAGAAATTTCATTAGAAACGAAAAATATAATGAATATTCGACACTTGGTAAAGCAATTATTCAAAAATATTTCAATTCAAAAAATGTTGAATTTACTGAACAATTATTAGAAAAAGCCTTAAGTAAATTTGGAAAAAAAAATATTAATGATTTATGTTTTCGTATTGCGGATGGCACTATTTCGAGGCAAGATGTTTTTAAAACCATTTACCCAGATTATGAAATAGAGCAAAAAAATTTAAAAATTTCTCAAAAAAATTCAGAAAAAGTTAAAAAAAACCATCACATTTTGCCAATTGATGGATTGGTTGAAGGAATGGCAATCAAATTTGCCGGCTGCTGTTCACCAATCCCTGGAGACCAGATTGTAGGCATTATTAACACTGGAACTGGTGTAACAATTCATAATCAATTTTGCAGTAATTTAAAAAATTTAGCTTTAAACCCAGCAAGAGTTTTAGATGTATGTTGGAAAAATGATGATAAAATACCACAGACTTTCATTTGTCAAATAAGAGTAGTGGTAGAAAATAAAAGCGGAGCCTTAGCAGATATTACTAATGTTATTGCCAAGAAAAAAATTAATATTGGTCATATTAAAACCACCAATCGAAGTGCCGATATATTTGAAGTGGTAATTAATATTGAGGTCAAAAATGTTGAGCATCTTGAAGAGGTAATGACTTCGCTTAGAATGTCAAAAAAAACGATTGAAGTTCAAAGAGTTGTCGGAGGTTATTTTGCTTAATTATTCACCAGATTTTCTTGATAAAATTACCAAAATTAATAATGAATTGCTTACTAAAAATATTCAGGTGGTTTTGGCAGAGTCTTGCACCGGAGGTTTATTATCTGGATTATTTACCGAAATTTCTGGCTCCTCAAAAATTTTTGATAGAGGTTTTATAGTATATAGCAATCAAAGCAAAATTGATATTTTAGGTGTTGATGAAAATTTAATTAAAAAATATGGAGCTGTAAGTTTTAGGGTTTGCGAAGCAATGTTGGTAGGAGCTTTAAAAAATTCTAAGGGCAATTTGGCAATTGCTATTACGGGTATTGCAGGTCCAATTGGCGACACCATTAACAAAAAAGTCGGCAATGTTTTTATTGGAATTGGTAATTCACAAAATCATAAGGTTTTAGAATTTAATTTTAGTGGCAATCGCCAGCAAATCCGTTATTTATCAATTGAAAATGCCTTGGAAATTATACAAAATTTTATAACAAAATATTATTAAATGATTATTTTAGGAATTGAAACATCTTGCGATGAGAGTGCCGTTGCCATTATTGACCATAATAAAAATATCTTGGCAAATGTGATTTATTCACAAATTGATTTGCATAAAATTTATGGTGGAGTAATTCCAGAATTATCGGCTCGTTCTCATCTTGAGGTAATTGATAAATTAATATTACAAGCATTAAATCAAGCTAATTTAAAATTTGACGATATTGATGCTTTTTGTGCAACTTATGGCCCAGGATTAATTGGGGGTTTGATTGTTGGACTTACTTGTGCCAAAGCTTTGAGCGCAATTTATCAAAAACCTTTTTTAGCTATAAATCACCTCGAAGGACATGCCTTGACAGTTCGCTTAACTAACAAAATTGAATTTCCGTTTTTATTATTGTTGGTTTCGGGTGGGCATTCGCAAATTTTAATTACTAAAGATTTAGGTTCATATAAAAAAATCGGTGAAACCATTGATGACTCAGTGGGTGAGGCGTTCGATAAAGTTGCTCAAATGCTTGGTTTGGAATATCCAGGTGGTCCAAAAATTGAGAAATTGGCAAAAAATGGTGATGAACTTAAATATAAATTTCCACGACCATTAATTGACAGTAAAAACCACGAGCATTTATTTGATTTCTCGCTTTCAGGCCTAAAAACCGCAGTGAAAAGGGAAATTGAAAAAATAACAGGTGAAAGTTTTCAAGTAAATTCTCATCAAAAAATTAGTGAAAAAATTAAAGCAGATATTTGTGCATCATTTCAATTTACTATAGTCCAAATATTGATGAATCGTTTGAAAAATGTTCTTGAATTAAATTCTGAAATTAAAAATTTGCCAATTAATAATTTAGTTATTGCTGGAGGGGTTTCAGCCAATCAATATATTGTTGCAAAATTAGAAAATTTTGCCCAAAAATATCATTTAAATCTAGTTTCGCCACCATTAAAACTTTGCACCGATAATGCAGTTATGATTGCCTATGTTGGCTTAGAAAAAATGTTAAGAAATCAATGCGATTCATTGTTAATAGCACCTGAAAGCAGGATATTTTAAAGATTAATTTAGACAAAATCAAAATTATTCATTAAAAATTTATTTAGCTAATAAAATTTTTTTTAGTGTAATTTTAAATGTAAAAAAAATTTAATATTTTAAGATCATATTTGTTTGTTTTAAATAATAACAAAAAAATATTGTTAAAATTTATATGCAAAAAAAACTTGATAAAAAACATTTTTTTTAAAATCATAATTAAAAAAAATGACTGAAAAATATTTTATTTCATATTTAAGAAAAGACGATTATCAAAAATTCTGGAGTGGCTATAATGCTCACCGCAAAGTTGATATATTGTTTGTTAACGCTAAAATTGATGAACAAGATAAGTTGCTATTATCAAACAGCAATGATGGCAATAAAAAAATTTTTTTAGATTTTTCTCAATTAACCGAATTTAAGCCTAAAATTCTTTTAATAAGCATCGAAGCGGAAAATGATTACAGCAAAAATTTTATAGAAAAAAATTTAAAAAATAATATCGCAAATCTTCAAAATTCTGTGATTATTCGTATAAATAATTATCGCAATATAGTGAATAATTTAGACAATATTTTTACTAAAAATGAAAATATTTTTGAAATTATGGCTAATTTATTTGCAATTGGTGGGGTAGGAGAATTTTATTTTGTAAATAATGAGTTAAATATTTTACAATTTCCAATCCCCGATATTTTTTTAGAAGCAAAATTTAAAATCGAAAATACTAGCAATAAAATCAAAAAAAATATTAATGATTTTGCCGATTTTATTCGTAACAATAAATTGCAAGAGCCTTTGAATTTGAAGGATCTAGAAATTATGCTTCAAAATGATTATTTCAATAATAAAAACCAGAATAATTATATTGAAAATTATTTTAGTGATCAAAATTATTCAATTAAAAATCAGTTAAAAAATCCTGCAAATTTTCAAGTTATATTGCAAGAAATTATTGATTATGTTCGTCATCAAAATTCGATGGATAGCTACATCATTCAAGTATTTTTAAAACATAATTTATTAGCAAATGAATTTCAAAATAAAATTAATTCTAATGATTTGTCAAATGTTTGTGCTAAAATTAAAATGCTGGTTTCAATTTATTGTAAAACTTCCGATAATATTCAAGCAAACATTAATAATGTTTTTTTACAATGCATTAATCAAGTAAATCAAGTATCAATTCCTGAATTTTTAATTATGTTTTTTGCCGAAAATATTATTTTATCGGAAATGAAAGTGAGTTTTCGAAAATTCATTTATGAAAATATGGAGCAGTTAAATAAATCCATAGATTTAGTAAAGGTTTTAAATAAAAATGGTCGAGCAATATATAAAAATTTTTATTATGATGATGAATGTGATTTTGCCTTTACCAAAGACTCGGTGCTTGCCTATTTTAATAATTTGGACAAGGATTTTTTGAAGGAATATTTATACTCTATAATTCCTTCATTAAATCCACTAAATTTAATCTTTAAGAAATATTTCGTTAATGATATTATAGTTAATTCTAATAGTTTTATAGTTATTGCTTTAGCAAATTTTATTGTTGCTAAATTTGATGATATAGAAAAAAATCGTTTGCGGGACTTTATTTCACCAAAAATATTTTCCTCGAGTTTTAATTCTGAAAACCCAGATAAGATTAAGGCTTTAAAAACTCTTTTGCCAATTGAAGTTCAGCAAAAAATTAATCAAAATTAATATATTTATTGGTGGGATTCGTTATTAATAAATTCCTTCATAACCTCTGAATTTATGTCACGAAAAGCATTGAGAGCACTTGAAATTTCTTCGCTTCCAATTCCAACACTAGAAAGGGCGGCATGACTGAGTTGCAATCCAGTTTCAACATTTTTAGCAACCACAAAGCTTGCCCCTACTTTTTTTAAGCGGTCTGCATTAACAATGTTTTCTGATTTTGTAATAACTGCAACCGTCGGGAAATTTTCGTGGATAAATCTGGTAATTTTCATACAGGCAAATTCATCTTCAATGGCAATAACCACTGATTCTGCCCGCTCAACACCAATATGTCGTAATATATCGATATTTAGTGCATCGCCATAATAGATATTGAAGCCTTTAAATCTTTGTGAAGTCACGGTTCGATGATTATTTTCAAGGATTAAATAATTGATGCTTTTCTTTTTTAAGATATAAGAGACAATTCTACCGACTCTTGAAAATCCAATAACAACAATGTGTTTAGAAATATTGCCTATTTCGGATTTTAATTTATTATCATGTAAAACTTCTTTAGTGTATAAATAGGATTTAGTTTTTCTGCCAATACTAGCCAATATTGGGGTTAAAGCCATAGTAAAAGTTACGGTAGTCATCAAAAATTGTGATAATGAGCTTGGAATAAATCCAAGTTGAACGGCAATTAAGAACACCACAAAAGAAAATTCTCCACCTTGTGACAATAAAAGACCGGTATGAATTGATGGTGCAATTGGAAATTTGAAAAAACGTCCAAGAGCGATGATAATAATTGATTTAATTGCGATAATTGCAAAAGAAACCATAACGATATAATGAAAGCTACTGATTAATAAGTTAAAGTCAAAAGACATGCCGATGGTCATAAAAAATAGTCCAAGCAATAAAGATTTCATTGAGGAAATTTCTTCTTCGATTCGATAGCGATATTCGGTTTCGGCAATCATTAAGCCAGCAACGAAGGCACCAAGGGCGAAAGACATTCCAAGATGATTGGTTACGAAGGCTGAACCTAAAATTACAATTAGAGTTAAGCTAATAAATAATACATCGCTTTTAGATTTAGCAATTAATCGATATATTGGCCGCAAGCAAACTCTGCCAATAATATAAATTACAATCATAGCGATAAAGGCATCAGCTAAAGCTCCGCCTACGGCATGAGTTAAATTTAAGTCGGTGTTTTTTAAAAGTGGTAATAGAACCAAAATGGGAATTACCGCTAAATCTTGCATAAGTAAAATCGAAAAAGTCAATCTTCCGACCCTTGTTGACTGTTCGCCATTTTCTGCAATTACTTGCATTACAATTGCCGTTGATGACATTGCTAATGCACTGCCGATGATAATTGAAGTTTCGGAAGAGAAATGAAAATAAAATTTACAAAATAAAAAAATAGTTAAGGCGGTAAGAAGAATTTGCAATCCGCCAAAGCCCAAAACATATTTTTTAAGAGTCATTAATCGAGCAAAAGTTAATTCAAGACCAATGAAAAAAAGCATAAATACTATTCCGAGTTCAGCAATTGATTTAGTTGTGTCAATGCTGGAGACAATTCCAAAGCCATAAGGTCCAATTGCAGTTCCCGCCACAACATATCCAAGGGCAGGGCTTAAACCAATTTCTTGAAAAATAACTACTACAAATACTGATGCCATTAATAAAATCAATATATCGCGTAAGTATGAAATGTCGTGCATTAGTTATATTATTAAAGGTAAAAAATTATTTAAAAAAACATTTAAAATATATTTATATAATGTTAATATTTTTTTGCTACAATTATTTAATCATTAAAAAAATTATTTCAAAATGTCAATATTATCCGATAAATCAATTGCTAAGCTAGCCATTGAGCATAAAATGATAGAACCATTTGTCGCCAAGCAAACTCGCTTCAATGAAAATGGGGATAAAATTATTTCTTATGGAAATTCTTCTTATGGGTATGATGCTAGAGTTTGTGATGAATTCAAGATTTTTACTAACATCGATTCTGCAATAGTTGACCCAAAAGATTTTTCGGAAAATAGTTTTGTAAATCGAAAAAATGATGTTTGCATTATTCCGCCAAATAGCTTTGCCCTTGCCAGAACTGTGGAATATTTTCGAATTCCAGAAGATGTATTGGTTATTTGTGTTGGCAAATCAACCTATGCAAGATGTGGAATTATAGTTAATGTAACGCCACTTGAGCCGGGTTGGGAAGGTCATGTTACCCTAGAATTTTCTAATACTACACCGCTTCCTGCCAAAATTTATGCTTTTGAGGGAGTTTGTCAGTTTTTATTTTTTAAAGGCGATTTACCGTGCGAGGTTTCTTATAATCAAAGACAAGGCAAATATATGAAACAAACTGGAGTTACCTTGCCAAAAGTTTAGGCAGGTTTTAAGTTTAATTTTTAAATAAAATAATGAATATTAACAAAAATAAATTTATTTTAACAAATTTTTTCTTATTGATATTTTTTTGTTTTTTTAATGCAAAAGCTCAAAACCCAAGTTTTTTAAATCCGCTAGCATCTGAAGCCGATCCTGAACAAAATCTTGAACTTAAAAAAATTTATCAATTAAGTTATGATAAAAAAGAGTTTTATGGCGACGATTTATCGCCGTTCAAGCCCAAAACCCCAACCCCTTCAAGGCTTTTTACTGCCGATTTATCTATGCCCGAAACTTTTCAAAGTACCAATAATTTAGCAAAAAAACCCGGTTCATTTTATCGAGCATATGGCGAAATTATCTTTATTCAGGGTACCTTAACCGACTCATTTGGAGTGCCGATACATAATGCGGTGATTGAAATATGGCAAACTAATTCCGCCGGAAAGTATCATACTTTGCTTGAAAGTGGGAGTGGATATATTGATAAATTTTTTAGTATGTCAGGAAGGGCAATTACTGATAATTTAGGTAATTATCATTTTATTTCCATAATGCCCGGTGCAACATCTGGCAGGGCTCCGCACATAAATATGAATATTTATCACCCAAAATTTGGAAAATTAGAAACCGAAATGTATTTTATGAACCATCCATTTAATTTTACTGATTATCAGTATTTAACTTATGCTGATAATGACAGAAAATTAATTACCGCCGAAGTTAGAAATACCGATATTTTAAATCCAAAATCAATTAAAATTGTAACTTTCAATATTACAATGAAAGGTATCCATCAATATAAAAAATTCTAAAATGAAATCACAAAGACAATTGCAAATTGCGGAAAATATTAAAAGAATTATGTCGGAAATTTTTCTACGCGAAGATTATTCAGTTATAATGAATAATGTTATTACGGTTTTAATGGCTGATGTTTCGCCCGATGCTAAAAATGTAAAAATTTTTATCGATATTTGCGGTGACTCTTCAAAGCACTCGCAAATTCTTGAAAAAATTAACTCAAATACTCATAATTTTCGTTATTTACTTGCACAAAAAATTGATTTAAGATTTGTGCCAGAAATTGTTTTTTTACAAGATAAAAATATTAATAATTCACTGGTGATTGAATCAATTATTAATCAAGAAAAGCAAAAAAATACCAAAAAAACCAAGAATAAAAAATAAAATGTCTGTAAAAACCATTGCAATTTTTGGATCGACAGGGTCTATTGGCTCAAATGCTTTAAAAGTCATAAGAAATGCCAAAGAAAAATTTAAAGTAAATATTTTAGTTGCCAAAAATGATATTAAAACCCTTGTTTCTCAAGCTCTAGAATTTGAACCAGAATATGTTGTTATTGAAAACCAAAATTATTTGAATGATTTAAAAATCGCACTTTCTTCTTTAAAAAAATGCCAAATTTTAGCTGGTAATGAAGCGATTCTTGATGTCGCTAAAGTGCATTGCGATTTGGTGATATGTGCCATTGTTGGTGCGGCTGGGGTAATGCCAACCTATAATGCAATTTTAGCAAAAAGCAATATTGCCTTGGCAAATAAAGAATCTCTAGTTTGCGGGGGCGAATTTATCATGAAATTGGCACAAAAAAATAAAGTACAAATTATCCCGATAGATTCAGAACATAACGCAATTTTTCAAATTTTTGAAAATAATAATTTAGATTTAATTAATGATATCACATTAACCGCTTCGGGCGGACCTTTTTTTAATTCAAACCGAAATTTTAAAGATATTACCGTTGCCGAGGCTTTGAAGCATCCAAATTGGAATATGGGGGCAAAAATTTCCATTGACTCGGCAACTATGATGAATAAGGGTTTAGAAATGATTGAAGCTTTCTATTTATTTCCCATAAAAAAATCGCAAATTAAAATAATTGTCCATCCTCAATCAATTATTCATGGTATCGTTAACTATGCTGATGGTGCAAGCCTAGCAATGTTGAGCTTGCCCAATATGCAAGTGCCAATTTCATATGCCTTAAATTATCCGCAAAGAATGGCGATTGAAATTCCAAAAATGGATTTAACAAAAATTCAAAAACTTGAATTTTACGAACCAAATGAAGAAAAATTTGAAGCAATTAAAATATGTCGACAAGCTCTTGAAGTTGGTGGAAATGCTCTTGTAATTCTTAATGCAAGCAACGAAATTGCTGTTGAAAAATTTCTTAGAAACGAAATTTCTTTTGATCAAATTACTAAAATCGTTTCACAAACTCTCGAACAAATTCCAGCAAAAAAACTTGATTCTATTGATGAAGTTATGTTAAATGATTTTAATGCTCGCGAAATTGCAAAAAAAATTAAATTTTAATAATGGATTTACTCTCAATTTTTTTACATAATTTATTTTCCTTCATCTTAATCATCTCCTTGATTGTTTTTATTCACGAATTTGGTCATTATTTCGTAGCAAAACTTTGCGGAGTGAAAATTGAAGAATTTTCAATTGGTTTTGGCAAGGAATTATTTGGTTTTTTCGATAAATCTAAAACCAAATGGAAATTTTGTATTTTGCCTTTCGGAGGTTATGTTAAAATGTATGGCGACAAAAACCAAGCCAGTGTTCCAGATTATGAAATTGTCAAAAAAATGTCGGCTCATGAACGCAAAATTTCTTTTATTGGCAAAAATGTTTATCAGCGTTTTGCCATTGTAATTGCTGGTCCAGTTGCAAATTTTTTATTAGCAATTTTGTTAATGACCTTGTTATTTTATAAAAATGGTTTGAATGTAGTTGAGCCGATTGTTAATGATGTTGTCGCCGACAGTCCGGCAATGGATGCGGGTCTAAAAAAAGGTGACAAAATTCTTAAGGTTAATGGTCAAGAGATTCAAGATTTTACCGATATTAGAACTATCGTTTTAACGGGTTTGGAGCCAGTTATTAGCTTAGAAATTTTGCGAGATAACAATGAAATAATAATCAAAAATGTTGAACCTAAATTAATTTCTCAAAAAGATATTTTTGGCGATGAAAATAAAGTGCGAACTATTGGGGTGGTTGCCGACAAATTAACCACAATTGACTTGAATTTGTGGCAAAGTTTTTTACAAAGTAATAAGGAGGTTGCTAGTATTTCGGTTTCAATCCTTAAAACATTGGGTCAATTAATTACGGGTCAAAGGTCAGTTAAAGAGCTGGGTGGTCCAGTTAAAATTGCCAAATATTCTGGAAAAACCGTTGATATTGGTCTAGAAATGGTTATTTGGTTTATGGCAATGATTTCAATTAATTTGGGAGTAATGAATTTATTGCCAATTCCAGTGCTTGATGGTGGTCATCTATTTTATTACATCATTGAGGCGATTAGAGGTAAGGCCTTGCCAGTAAAGATTCAAAATTATGGTTATAATTTTGGACTTGCTATAGTTCTAAGTTTAATGGTTTTTACCACCATTAACGATATTATTAACTTAATATGGTAGTAGATTTATGACGGGAAATAAACATGGAGAACCATACAGCCCAAATTTTTCACTGTCTAATAGTAATTCTCGTGAAAAAGAACCTGAAAAATTTACCCCTGATTTTTGGAGCGCTTTAGTCAAGGCGCCACCTCCAGTTTATGCTGGAGTTGGAGTGGGTTTGGCTATTGGAACTGGAATTATTACGGCATTTGCACTCACTGCTTCAGCTCCTGTAACTGTCCCCGTAGTTCTAACTTCGGTAACTTTACTTACAGTTTTAGGTGTAAGTGGAATTTGTGTTGGAAATTATATCGACAAATCTCAGAATCAATCAAATTCTAATCCTACATCTAAGGTTGAAAAGCCTAGATCTAAAGGTAGAGATAATAATTGTTTATTTTTATAACAACTCTCAAACTCCAAATGATGCACCGCAACCACAATTTGCCTTGGCATTTGGATTGGTTACTTTAAAATATGATGCACCTAATTCTTCAATGTAATCAATTACCGAGCCTTCAATAAATTGCTTGGAAATTTCATCAGTTTTGGCAATAATATTTTGATTTTCTTGATAAATAATTAAATCATCGGCTAAATTTTTATCGTCAAGTTCAAAGATATATTGAAATCCACTGCAACCGCCACTTTTGACAGTTAAGCGCAGAAATTTATTTAAATCATTTTTTTCTTTTCGAATTTCTAAAACTCGATTTATAGCATTTTGCGAAAGTGAAATTGTCATATTATTTCTTATTTCTTAAGTAAAATTCATGAAAAATATCCGAAAATTTAATATCATATTTTACTAATAATGCAGTGGTGTGATAAAATAAATCAGCAACTTCTTTAATTATTTCATTTTTAGTGTTTTGATTTTGGTGTCGATCGTGGTCAAGTGCAGAAATAGCCACTTCAACTCCCTCTTCGCCAATTTTTTGGGCAACTAAATTTACGGGTTGTTCAATTAATTTTTTGCTATAAGAGTTTATATTTGAAGATTTGGATTTTGTTGTAATTAACTCGTATAGTTCGTCAAGATTAAGAGTTGGATTATTTTTTGAAATTTGGTTTTCCGACATATTTTTTGTAAATAATTTATTAAGATTACGAAAAAAAATCAAGTACTTACTTGACTTAAATTAGCTTAATCAATAATTTATTAATTGTACACAAATTTATTAATTTAACAATACAACTTTTATGGCTATAGAATATACTTTATCAATTATCAAACCTGATGCAACAAACCGCAATTTAACTGGAAAGATTAACACCAAATTCGAAGAGGCTGGTCTAAAAATTGTTGCCCAAAAAATGATGCATTTATCGCCAAAAACTGCTGGTGATTTTTATGCTGTGCACCGCGAGCGTCCATTCTACAATGATTTAGTCAAATTTATGACTTCAGGTCCTGTAGTGGTTCAAGTTTTAAAAGGCGAAAATGCAGTTTTAAAAAATCGAGAAATTATGGGGGCAACCAACCCTGCCAATGCTGATGCCGGAACAATTCGCAAAGAATTTGCTTTATCGATTGAGGCTAACTCGGTTCATGGTTCTGATAGTCTTGAAAATGCCAAAACCGAAATTGCTTTCTTTTTTGCAACCAATGAAATCGTTGGTTAATGAAAAATTCATTTCAAAAATTAATTTTTGATTTACAAAATTTTTGGTCAAATCATGGCTGTTCTGTTTTGCAACCAATTGACCTTGAAGTGGGGGCTGGAACCTTGCATCCAGCTACCGTGCTTCGAGCTATTGGCAAAAAACCTTGGAAGGTAGCTTATGTTCAGCCATGTCGTCGTCCAACTGATGCCAGATTCGCTACCAATCCAAATCGTCTAAGTAGCTATTTTCAATTTCAAGTTTTGTTAAAGCCTGCTCCTTTCAATATCAAAGATTTATATCTTAAAAGTCTCGAATTTATTGGCTTAGACATTAAAAATAATGATATTCGATTCGTTGAAGATGATTGGGAAAACCCTTCTGTTGGAGCATCTGGCTTGGGTTGGGAAGTTTGGTTTAATGGTATGGAAATTACACAATTCACATATATGCAACAAATCGCTGGATTTGATTGTGATGTTATCCCTGGAGAAATTACCTATGGTTTAGAGCGAATTGCAATGCATCTTCAGGGGGTTGATTCTATTTTTGAAATTAATTGGAATGGCAAAGATGATGTTGAAAAAATCACATATCAAGACATTTTTATGCAAAATGAAATTGAGAGTTCGGATTATATCTTAAATTTTAGCAATGTAGAAAATTTATTTAAAAATTTCGAAGAATTTAAAAATCAATCGATAATTTTATCAGAAAATAACCTGCCTCTACCTGCATTTGAAATGGCTCTAAAGGCAAGTCATATATTAAATTTATTAGATGCAAGACAAGCAATTTCAGTTAATGAAAGAGCTTCTTACATTTCACAAGTTCGTACATTAGTAAAAATGGCATGCGAAAAATTGATTAACCAAAATAATTAAAAATTATGGAAAAAGTTTTCAATGTGTTTAGTGATTTTGTACTATCCATTCCTTTTTTATGGCTTTTTGCTATCAGTATTTTTCTATTTTTATCCTATCGAAAAGCTAGCTATCTAAGCTATTTTGTGGTTTTTAGTTTTATTTTATTGCCATTTAAAATCAATTTATTTTTTTGGATAATATTTTGGTCTTTTTCCATATTATTGATTTTTCCAAATATTCGTCGAGGCATTCTTACCCCAGTTATTATCGCCATTATCAAAAAATTGCAAATGCTTCCAAAAATTTCTCAAACTGAAAAAATCGCTTTAACCTCGGGAACCACTTGGGTTGATGCTGAATTATTTTCTGGAAATCCAAATTTTAATAAAATTATGGAATTTAACTATCCAAAATTATCGGCTGAAGAGCAAAAATTTATGGATAATGAGGTCAACGAATTATGTCGATTATGTGTTGATTATGAGGTGCAAAAACTTCGTGATTTACCAGATGAGGTTTGGCAATTTTTACGCGATAAAAAATTTTTTGGCATGATTATTCCAAAAGAATATGGTGGACTTGGCTTTTCGGCATATGGTCATAGTTGTGTAATTGAAAAGCTTGCCTCAAGATCAGTAACTTTGGCTATCACCGCTATGGTTCCAAATTCGCTCGGACCTGCTGAACTTCTTTTGCATTACGGAACAATTGAGCAAAAAAATTATTATCTACCTAGATTAGCCATTGGTCAAGACTTGCCTTGTTTTGCTTTAACCGAACCAAATGCAGGAAGCGATGCAACCTCAATCCAATCAAATGGCGTAATTTTTAAAGATGAAAATGGCGAAATTAAAATTCGACTTAACTGGAATAAAAGATATATTACTTTAGGAGCTTATGCCACATTAATTGGTGTGGCATTTCAACTCCGTGATCCAGAAAAAATTTTATCGGAAAATGCTGAAATTGGTATTACTTGCGCCTTAATTCCAAACAATACCAAGGGTGTTATTCAGGGTAGAAGACACGATCCTTTGGCTACTCCTTTTGTAAATTCCCCATTAAATGGGGTTGATGTTATGGTTGGTCTTGATGCTGTAATTGGAGGTAAGGATGGAATTGGCAAGGGTTGGAAAATGTTGATGGAGTGTTTATCAGCGGGCAGGGGTATATCCCTTCCTTCTACTAGTTCAGGTGGTTCAAAATTAGTTTCCAGAGCGGTTACCGCCTATTCAGTGGTGCGAGAACAATTTGGAACCCCAATTGCAAAATTTGAAGGAATTGAAGAGGTGGTTGCCAGAATAGTTAGCAGAACTTACGCTCTAGATGCGATGAGAGCTTTTACAGCTGGTTCAGTTGATGATGGAGCTAAGCCAGCGGTAATAAGTGCCATTGCCAAATATCACTCCACTGAAATTTTTCGACAAAATATTAATGATGCTATGGATGTTTGTGCTGGAAGTGCTATAATTCGTGGTCCAAGAAATATTTTGGCCAATGCCTATTTTTCAACGCCAATTTCAATTACTGTTGAAGGGTCAAATATTATGACTAGAAGTTTGATTCAGTTTGGACAAGGTGCAATTATGTCGCACCCTCATGCCTACAAAGAAATTCTTGCTCTCGAACAAAATGATATTAATGCCTTTGATGAAGAATTTTTCAGCCATATCAATCATTTATTTAATAATTTATCTCGTTCAATTTTGTTATCACTTACTCGTGGTTATTTAATTTCTCCTACAAAATTTGATTTAATATCTAAATATCAACGCAAAATTTCTTGGTGTAGTGCAACTTTTGCCTTTTTAGCCGATGTGGCTTTGGCAAAATTTGGTGGCAATTTAAAGCGCAAAGAAAAGCTGAATGGAAGATTTGGTGATGTGCTTTCGGCAATGTATTTTGCGACCTGCATCCTTAGAAAATTTAAGTCAAATAATTGTCCTGATTCAGAAATTCCAATTGTTGAATATGCTTTAAGAGAGCAGTTTGGAAAAGCACAAATTGCAATTGAAGGTTTGTATCAGAATTTATTTACAGGTTTTCTTGGAATAATTTTTAAACCTTTTGCCTTTTTTGTTCGAGTTAATGCTTTTGTTTGTCCGCCTTCAGATTACTTAACTCATAAAATAACCAAGGAAATTACTAAAAATTGCGATTTAAGAAATAATTTAACTAACGGAATTTATCTTAATCTTGACAAGGAAGACAATCTTGGAAGGCTAGAAAATGCTTTCTTGCTTCATGAAAATTGTCAAGAGATTGTTAATAAAATTAAAACTGCAATTAAGGAAAATAAATTACCAAAAAAATCAATTCGTGAGTCAATAAATGGTGCTCATGAATTACATATTATTTCCGCCAATGAGGTTTTAAAGTTAAATGAAATGCACCAGGCTTTATATGATGCCATTTTAGTTGACGAATATTCTTTAGAGGATTACAAAAAAATTTAATTAATGAAGTATCCAGTTACTAATGAATCTATCATCGATTCTAGTCGAATTGGCGATAAGGATGTTATTGAGAACCTTATTTTAATTGGTTACGATTTTAATTTTGTAGATCGTAATTCTAAATCTCCTTTACATCTTTTAACTTTTTTCTCACATACAAAATCTCTTATCAAAATTCTTAAATCCCCAAATCTTAACATAAATATAACTGATAAAGAAGGATGTTCAGCACTATTTATTGTTTCATTTAAAAACAATGTAAAAATTATGAAAATGCTTCTTGAAGTCAAAGCTGATCAAAATTTAAGTTCCAGTGATGACCAAACTCCTCTTTCAATAGCTTGTGCTAATGGTTATGTTGATGCGATTTTAGCTTTGACTGATAGAGAGGACTTAAAACATATGTATAGAATTGAGCATCATCCATAGTTTTTGGCGGCACAAAATGGATTCAAAGAAATTCTAGAAATATTCTTAAATAAAAAAATATTTGATATTGATTTAGTCGATGAGCATGGTTTTACAGCTTTGGCATTGGCAACACAAAATAATCATGTCTTAACAACAAAGTTTTTAGTTGAAAATAAAGCCAATATTAATAAACCAAATAACTTTCTTAAAACTCCAATTGAAATTGCAAAATTTAATCAAAACAAGGAAATTATAGAGGTAATAAATAGAGCTTTGTAGGAGTTGTCATAAAATTAACGGTCTAATAATCACCCTTCAATTATGTGTTAGTGGGTAAAAATTTCCTCTAGCAAATCTAGCGGTCTCATCACCCTCCCCGTGCGGGAGGGTAAAATTTTTTTAACAAAAAAATTTTGGGAGGGGGCTGAAATCGAATAATTAAACTACAAATAATTTGAAAAATAAATATATTAAAATACTCAATTTTATAAAAAATAAAATTCTAAAATATTAAAACTTTCTTTAAAAAATAACCGCTCCCTCCCAAAATTTTCCCTGCAGAAAATTTTACCCTTCAGCACACGGGGAGGGTGATGGCACCGCTAATTTTGTAAGTTAAAATTTTGGAGGGGCTTAATTAAATATAATGCGTCAAAAAATCAAAATTTTTGGTGATTTGATTTTTTTTATAAATTTTTTTTTTAAAAATAAAAATCACCTATTAATATAAATTTTAATATTAACAAAATTATAATTGTATGTTTAAAAACCTTCTAAAAATTTTTCTAGTTCTTATTATAAATCACGGCTCTGTATATGCTCAAGAAAGAAGACAAGAAGGACGCCAAGAAAATAGAATGGAAAATCGTCAGGAAGGACTTCAAGAAGGACGCCAAGAAAATCGTCAGGAAATAAGACGAGAAAACCGTCAAGAAAATAGAATGGAAAATCGTCAGGA
>CAZDGN010000003.1:0-28892 GCA_964505265.1 uncultured Rickettsia sp. | reverse complement strand
AAGACGAGAAAACCGTCAAGAAAATAGAATGGAAAATCGTCAGGAAGGACTTCAAGAAGGTGGTGGTGTCCAGCAAAATTAATTTGGGTTTAAATTCTGTAAATCTAGTTGAATGATTGTTTCTTAAATACTCCCCATTTAAGAAACAATCATTTATAAAAGCAATCTAATACTATTGAAGAAATATAATTTGCGAAACAAACTAAATGGAGTTTTTCTATAAATTATAAAATCTATTTGTTGGACAATTTTTTCAAAATTTAATTAAAAATTTTTTAAAAGATTAGGAATAAATTTGACTATTGGTTAATAATTGAAATTTACCTAAAGAAAAATTTAAATAACTAAAAAATTCTTAAGGTAAAATAATTATTTTTCTTGAAGCATTTTTTTGTAAGAGGCTTCATCCATTGCTTCGTCAAGGTCTAAGGCGTTGGAGAATTTTACTTTAGCAATCCAACCATCTTGATAGGTTGAATTATTGACTAACTCTGGAGTTGAGGTTAAAGCATCGTTAACTGCCACAACTTCTCCAGCAACTGGAATATAAACATCGCTGGCAGATTTAGAAGATTCAACAACAGCGAAGGCATCATGCTTTTTATAAACTTTGCCAATTTTTGGTAATTCTACATAAACTAACTCGCCAAGGGCTTCTGCAGCATATTCAGTGATACCGATAGTGGCAATTTCGCCTTCAATTTTAATCCATTCGTGATCTTTAGTATATTTCATAATTTCTCCGTAAATTTAAGATGATTTTTTAATTGATTTTGTTTTTGGTTCAGCAAAAACAAAAGAAGTAATTTGTGCAGGTATTTCGCGATCTCTAACAATGGCAACAACATTATCGCCAATTTTAATTTCAGTTGGATTGAAATATCCTTGTCCAATAGAAATTTTTAAGTTAGGAGAAAATCCACCGCTGGTGAGAGTTCCGACGATTTTCCCATCCTTTTTAATTTCAGTTCCTTCGCGGGCAATGCCTCTATCCAAAAGTTTGACACCCATTCTTTTACGAGTTGTGCCATTGGCTTTTTCTGCTAAAACTCGATTGCAGCCAATAAAATTTTGGTTGGTTTTGCTAACAACCCAGCCAATTGATGCTTCTATTGGTGAGGTTGTATCATTTAAATCATGACCATAAAGCGGGTAGCCCATTTCTAGTCGAAGAGAATCGCGAGCACCTAAGCCAATTGGCTTAACATTTTCATTGTTGCATAAATCTAACCAGAATTGTTCAACATTTTCATTGGAAATACTGATTTCAAAGCCATCTTCACCGGTATAGCCAGTTCTGCTTACAAAAATTTCTTCGCCGTTTTTAAGTTTTAGAATCGCTAAATTCATATAGGCAATTTCATCAACATTGCCATTTACTAAGTAATTATTGATAATTTTTGCGGAATTTTCGCCTTGGATTGCAATCAATGAACGATTGGCAAGCTCTTGAAATTTTAAATGCGAAGGAAGATTTTGTGAAATCCATTTTGCATCTTTTTCTTTACATCCTGCATTTAAAACAATAAAAAATTTTTCATCGTTAATTTTGGTAATGATTAAATCATCAATTATTCCACCATTTTCATTGGTTAGCACTGTATATTTTGCTAAAAAATTTGTGCTTAAATTAAAATCAGTTGGGGTGATGTTTGATAAAAAATCAGCAACATTTTTGCCTTCAATTATAAATTGCCCCATATGCGAAACATCAAATAATCCAATATTTCCGGATCTGACCCATTCATGCTCTTTAAGCATGCCATCTGGATATTGAACTGGCATGTCATAGCCTGCAAACTCAACCATTTTGGCGCCCTGTTTGCGATGAACTGAATTTAATTTTGTTGATTTCATATTATTCTATTGCTGGAATTGATGGTTTTGAAGTTGGGGTTTCAGTGCCTTTTGGAGCAGTTTCAAGTGTTTTTAAATCTGGTTTTGCTTTAGAATTATGCTCTTCGATTGCTTGGGATAAATCATCAGATAATTTGTTAGATTTGTTTTTTGAAATTGATGCTAAAATCAAACAATTAATCATGAAAATGGCAATTAAAACCATAGTTATTTTGCTTAAAATTGACATACTGGCTTTGCCAGAAATTACAGAATTTAAGCCTGCAGAGCTTGAGCTTAAACCACTTAAAGAATCGCCATCAGATTTTTGTAAAAGCACTAAAACTATCATCAAAACTGCAATAATGATTTGAATGATTAGTAAAATATATTGAGTATTTTCCATGAATATTTAAAAATTGGTAATATTAGTTTATCGAAAAAATAATTATGAATTTATTTTTATGGTAATATTATATTTTTTAAATTTTACTACTCAAGAATTTATTTTAAAATATGAATTATCAAAAACCTAAAATTCAAAATCATATAAAAGTTATTTTACAAAATAATTTAATAAAAAAAATCCCTAAAATCCTAAAAAAATTTGCGGCTGAATTTGAGGACATAATTTTTGTCACTGACCAGAATATTTGGAATAATAATAGTCATTTTTTTGAGAAAAATTTTTTAGATAAATTTGCTGAAGTCTTAATTCTAGATAATCCCGAAGCTAATGAAAATTATGTTAATAAAATTACTTACAGGGCTCAAAAACATAAATTTATTTTAGCTTTCGGAAGCGGAACCATCAATGATTTATGCAAATATAGTGCCAAAAAATTGAACGTAAATTATGGTATAATTACTTCGGCGATGTCGATGAATGGCTATGTTTCCAAAAATGCTTCAATATCTATAAAAAATCATAAAAAAACTTTGGAAGGAAAGTTACCAGTTGTAGTTATGAGTGATTTTAAAATTTTACAAAACGCACCACTGATTATGAATAAATCAGGATTGGCAGATGTTTTATGTTTTTATTCCTGCGATTTCGATTTGGCTATTAATGAACAAATTTTTTTAAATAAAAATTGTGATTTTGCTATTAAAATGCAACGCAATACTATCAAGAAATTTGAGAAAGCATTAGAAAATTTAAAATTTAATGATCATCAATTTCTTAAATTTTTGCATAAAATGATAATAAATTCCGGTTGGGCAATGACTTGCGCCAATAGTTCAGCAGTTGCTAGTCAAAGCGAGCATTTATTGGCGCATTTGTTGCAAATGCAAAATATTATCTTCAAAAATCAATTACATGGAGAGTTAATTGCTAAAACTACAATTGAATCGTTAAAAATTCAGGAAAATTTTTTGCAATATTTTGAGAGAAATATATTTCTAGATTTTTTTGATAATTTCATTCAAGAAATTTCAAAAATTGACTATAATAAAATTATTTACCAAAATTTTGATGTCTATTTAGCTCAAGAAATTGTTAAGGAATATCAATTAAAAAGAGATTTTATTGTAAGTAATTCTAAAAAAATTCAACAAAATTTGCAAAAAAATCATAATAAAATTTATAAAAAACTTAAAAAATCATTAACAAAAAGTGAGTTTTTAATAAATATTTTTACAAAATTTGCTATAAAATATGATTTTGATTTTTCAGAATCTTGTTTTTCGCAAAATCAATTAGAAGAGGGCAGGAATATTGCAAAATTTATACGAAACAGAATTACAATTTTGGATTTGATGGATTAAGTTTTATATAATCTCTAAGAAATTAAAAAAATTTTTTATAAAGACCAATAAATTTTTGATTTTTTTGAAACAAAAAAAATCTATATTGAGCGTTTTTGTTCTACAATTTCGTAGCACTCAACAATATCTTTTTCCTTGAGGTCTTCAAAATTTTCAAAGGCAATTCCGCATTCAAAACCACTTTTTACTTCTTTCGTATCATCCTTAAATCTTTTTAAAGTTTTTAAAGTGCCATCATGAATAACGATATTGTCGCGAAGCAATCTGGCTCTAGCATTTCGTTTGATCACGCCATCAATAACAAAGCTTCCAGCAACTTTACCGAAATTAGAAATTTTAAATATCTGACGAATTTCTGCCTGTCCGACATATTCTTCATTTTTGTGAGGAGTCAATAATCCGGAAAGCATTAATTTTAAATCATCAACTAAATTATAAATTATGGAATAATAGCGAATATCGATGCCTTTTTGACTTGCCGATTCTTTTGCCGATAAATTTGCTCTGACATTGAAGCCAATAATCATAGCTTCTGAAGCATTTGCTAAGCTAATGTCGCTTTCACTAATGCCACCAGTTGCCGAGTGAATAATTTTTACCGCAACTTCTTCGTTATTTAATTTAGAAATTGAACCAGAAATTGCCTCAACTGAACCGTGAACATCGGCTTTGATAATGATATTTAAATATTTTAATTTGCCTTTTCCTGATTCTTTGAAAATATCAGATATTGATTTGGCTGAGTTTTTAAGGGCTTTTTCTTCTTTTTCTTTGCGAACACGATAAGAAATAATTTCACGAGCTTGGCGTTCTTCGTCTACTTCAACAAATTTATCGCCAGCATTTGGAGCATAATCAAGACCTAAAACTTCAACTGGAACTGATGGGGTTGCTGATTTTAAAATTTTAAGATTTGAGTCGGTCATTTTTCTGATTTTACCAAAAGAGGTGCCAACTACGACAAGATCGCCGACATCAAGAGTGCCTTTTTGGACTAGCATTGTAGCTACTACACCTTTGTTAGCATCAACTCTGGATTCAAGAACTACGCCACTTGATTTTCCTTGATATGGAGCCTTGAGTTCAAGAATTTCTGCTTGCAATAAAATTGCTTCTTCTAATTTGTCGAGATTGGTTTTGGATTTTGCAGAAACTGGAATGAACATAATATCGCCACCCAAATCTTCAGAAACTAAATTGTGCGAAAGTAATTCATTTTTTACAATTTGTGGGTTGGCTTGGGGTTTGTCAATTTTATTTACCGCAACGATAATTGGAACATTGGCTGCTTTTGCATGATTTATTGCCTCTATGGTTTGTTCCTTGACACCATCATCTGCAGCCACAACTAAAACTACAATATCAGTAATATTTGCTCCGCGTGAACGCATTTCGGTAAAGGCTTCATGTCCTGGAGTGTCGAGGAAGGTGATATATTTTCCGTCTTTGGTTTTGATTCTTGATGCCCCAATATGTTGAGTTATTCCACCATGTTCGCCTGAAGCTACATCAGTTTCGCGAAGAGCGTCAAGTAGCGAAGTTTTACCATGGTCAACATGTCCCATAATTGTTACAATTGGTGCTCTAAAGTGTAATTCTTCATTCGATTGGCTGTCATCTAAAACATTTTCAACATCGGAGTGAGAAACTCTTTTACTAGTATGACCAAATTCATGAATAATAATTTCGGCAGTTTCGGCATCAATGGCTTGATTGCTAGTGACAACCATACCCATCGTAAATAATTTTTTGACAACATCTCCGGCTTTTTCAGACATTCTTTCCGCAAGTTCGGAAACAGTAATTAACTCAGGTAGATTGACCTCTCTAGTCACTTTTTTATATTCTTTATTCTCTTGAATTATTTGTGGTTTAAATTTTTTCTTACGGTGTTTGCGAAATTCAAAATCTTCTTCGCTTTCATCATCTGAAGCGCTAATAATATAGGTTAATTTTCTGGAATTAAATTTACTATTTTTAAAATTTTCTTTTGGATTGGTTTTTTTAATATTGTCTTCTTCAAAATTTGGTTTTGATAAGGGGTTTTTAACAGAATTATTATTAAATTTTTTGATTGGTTTTTTGATATCGTTATTGGATTTTACAATATTTGCGGAAATTTCTAATTCTTTTTTCTTTTTTTCTTCAATTAGTTTTTCACGCTCTTCTTTTTGTTTATTTTCAATTTGAAGGCTTAGTTTGATTTTGTTGCGAACATCAAAGCCGTCAATTTTGATATCAATCAAATTATTATTAATATTGGTATTATTATGTATTTTTTCTTGTGGAGTTTCTTGGATTTCTTTAGTTTCAGGGGCTTGAATAGCAACTTCATTAATCATAGAAGTTTTTGAATCACTATCATTCTTTGAAGAAGATACATTAGTATTTTCGTCAATTTTTTTAGCTTTCTTTAAAATCTCAAAAGTTTTAATTTCATTATCTTGAATATTATGGTTATTATTGTCGCTAATTGCTTTAAATCTGGCTTCAAGCTCATTTTTATTGAGTGATTTTGAGCTTAAACTAGAATCGGAAGAATTGGGTTTTCTGCCTTTAATAGTGACTTGCACTGAGTTATTCGAGGTTTTTTTTTCAGGAGTTTTTTGACTGCTATTTTCGGTTAGTTGATTATTTACTTTGCTTGGCAACTTTAGAGTAAGTTTTGAGCGAGTATTATTTGAATTATTATCAGTCATTTGGGCAAAATTAAATTAAAATTAAGAATTTTTTTGTAAAAATTCTTCGGCACGATGCTTAATTTCACCTGCAATTTCTTCGTCAAACCCCTCAATTGAGGCGATATCAGAAATTTCCGCATTGGCAAGAGATTCAATATTAAGGAAGCCTTCAGAAGCCAATAGACTTGCAATCATATCTTCAACATCAAGAGCTTCAATGAATAATTTTGAAGCTTGATTAAATTCAGCAGTTCTTCGAGCTGATTCTTGTTCGTCGGTCATAACATCAATTTTATAGCCTACTAATTTTGAAGCTAGTTTAACATTTTGTCCACCTCTACCAATTGCTAAGCTGAGCTGGTCTTCAGCAACAACAACTTCAATTAGATTATTTTCTTCATCAACGACAACTTTGCTAACCTTAGCGGGAGTGAGTGAGCTAATGACAAGTTCAGCAATATTTGATGACCATTTGATAATGTCAATTTTTTCTCCTCTAAGTTCTGAACTTACCGATTGAACTCTGTTTCCTCTGATGCCAATGAAAGATCCGATAATATCGATATCGTCACGACGAGAATAAATAGCAATTTTTGAGCGAGAACCAGCATCGCGGGCAACTGCCTTAACTTCGATATTGCCATCATTGAGTTCCGGAACTTCTTGTTCAAATAGTTTAACTAAAAATTGAGGATGAGTTCTGGAAAGAAAAATTTGGGCACCAAAAGCTTCTTTGCGAACATCTTCGATGTAACAACGAATGCGGTCGCCAACACGAAAATTTTCTCTAGCAATTAAACCACTCTCATGAATTACAGCTTCGAAACCGTCAATGTCCATAACAATATTTTTAAGTCCAACCTTTTTGACAGAGGCACTAACTACATCACCAATTCTGTCTTTAAACTCATTATATTCTTTATTTTTTTCAGCTTCTTTAACTTTGCGGATAATTTCATTCCTAGCAACTTGAGCAACTACTCGATTTAAATCAATCGGAGGCAATTCTTGCATTAAAACATCGCCAATTTCAAGATTTGGATTGTCTTTTTTAGCATGTTTAATTGTTATTTTAGTTCTTACATCAAAATCTTCGACATCATTATCAACAACTAGTAACTTGTTATAAAGCTTTATTAAGCCAGATTTTTTATCAATTTTGCATTCTATGTCGAGATGACCACCATATTTTTTCTTGGCGGCAAGTTTGATACCTTCTTCCATTGCCTCAACAACCTCTTGTAAAGTGATACCTTTTTCATGAGCAATATTTTCTGCTACTAAAAGAATTTCTTTGTTACCCATTATAGTAAAGTTGCTAGCCATAATTATTGATTGTTGTAGTTAAAGTTATTTTTAATATATAGGATTATTAATAATTAGAAATGATGTTTTAAAATTATAAAATTCAATTTATTTTAAATCAAGATTTTTTATTTCATCATCAAAATAATATCTATCAATTGCAGGGTCTTGAATTTCACTCGAATTAGAGAAATAAGAATTAACTGGGTTGTTAACCAAATTGTATGGATTAAAAATTGGATTATAAATATCCGAATAAATATGAGCTAGATATGGATGAATGGGTTTTTTAAAAATTTTATCTCCTACTTCATTTTGAACATTTAATTTCTTTAGATTGATTTTAATATTATCATTTTTTGAAACATTGTTGGTGTAATTATTTTCATTTTTGTTAGGAATATGAATATATTTTGATGAATTTTGAATTATGTTGTCTTTGTTTAAATCATTTGGTTGTAATTTTCTATTTTCGGTAAATAAAGATTTAATCAATTGATAATTATTGAATTGTGTATATTTAAAATTAATAAAATTAAGAATTTGTGTAGAATTGTCAAGGACATCAAACCTTATTTTACCCGAATCTTCAAGAAGGTTTGAGAAGTTGATAAAATCTAAAAATTGAAATGAAGAGACATCAAAATTTATGGTTATTTCTCCAGCATAATTTAAGAAATTGCTATGAGCTACAAAACCCCAATCTTCAATATATTTTTTTCGAGATCTTCCATAAATAAAAGGAATATTATGAGAGTTACAGTTGACATATTCCAAAAAAATTTTACCTGGATTACTTGCTAGAATTATATAATTACTTTCTGCATCTTCAATAACTTCCACCTTTTCCTTATAATCATCACGAAATGATAATTTGCACTGATAATTGGAATCTATTCTGTTGGCAACTGCGTCATTAATTACATACCTTACTGATAAAATTGAATAGGTTTTATCGATAAAGTTTTTATTTGCAAAAACATCAAAGGTAAAAAAATAAAAAAATAAACCACTTAAAAAAACCAATTTAATTATATTTAACATCCGTTTAAAACCTTGAATAAATAGCATTAAGAAAAATATTTAAATTATTTATTTAAAACATTTTTTTTAATTTTAAATAACTTTTCTTAAAATTTTTAAAAAAATTACTTGCAAGTAAAAAAATTATGTTTAATAATATTAATGTCGGGAGTGTATCAGAATATAAAAACTTTTACAGTGAATATGAATACACACGCTGGGTTTGCGTGGTGGTGGCTCCCGATATTAAATAATCTGTAAATGTCCTACTATAGATTACTTCATATCTTTTCCTAACAAATTTTTTATTATCTTATTAACAACTTTTCGCGAATATTAATATCGTAAGTGTAAAAACCATAATTATTAATTCTAAAATAAATATATAAATCTTTACTTTCAAATTCATTCAAAATTATCTCTTGATTGCAAAAACAATTAAAAATGGTTATTGAATTATCTGATTTTGGTGATTTGTTGTATAATAATTTGCTGGTATCTGTCATAGTTAAGGCAATTTTCTTTGGTTTAGAGTTATTATTTGTAATGGTAAATTTTGCTACAGTTACAGAATTGTCCAGCTTTGCAATGAAGTCAACATAACCACTTGGTTGAAATAATTGACCTATATAATTTACATTTGACTTGCTAGTTTCATCAAGAAAATTATAATTTGAATTGTTTAAATTATAATTTTTATCAGCTTTAAATTCAATTTTATTGGCATTAAAACTATATTTAAAATAAACCGCTCCAGCGGTTTCAAAATCTTTTTTATTATTAAATAAATCATTTAAAAAAATTGGTTTACAGTTTTGTTTTAATATACATTGATTATTTCGATAATTAAAATAAATTACTCCCAAGAAAATAATAACTAAAACTCTTAAAAAATTTTTTATTAAATAATTCATAAAACTAAAATGATTGATAAATATTTTACCAATGAAACTCCAATTAATTGCAATTTTCAAGAACCTTTTGCAATTTTTTCTCTTTGGCTTGACGAAGCAAAACAAAATAAACAAATTATTGAGCCAACTGCTATGTGTCTTGCCACCAGTATAGATAATATTGTAAGTTCAAGGATGGTGTTATTAAAAAAATTTGATGAATCGGGATTTTGTTTTTTTACCAATTTTAATAGCAATAAGGGTGAACAAATTTTTAAAAACAGTAATGTTGCTTTATGTTTTTATTGGGGTGTCATTGGAAAGCAAGTTAGAATTGAAGGAAAGGCAATTGAAGTAAGCTCTGTCGAAGCCGATGATTATTTTGCTACCCGTCGCAGAGAAAGTCGAATTGGAGCTTGGGCTTCCAAACAATCTTCAATTATGAAAAAATGGCAAGAATTTTTAGATGCAATTTCTTTTTTTACCAAAAAATTTGAAAATTCTGATGTACCAAGACCACAGAATTGGTCTGGCTTTAGAGTGGTTCCAAATAAAATTGAATTTTGGCAAGAAGGTGATTTTAGAATTCACCAAAGAGTGGTTTTTGAAAAATCAAATGAAGCCTCAAAAATTCAATGGATTGTTAATAAATTATACCCTTAAATATCTATGAATTTTTCTAAATTATGTGAAGATTTTTTACAAGAATTATCAATTGTTATTGAAAAAAAAGATATCAACTCTAATCTTGAAACTGAATATCTAGATGGAATTTTAAATATAAAAATTTTAAAAAATTCCAAAGTGTTTGTGATTAATCGCAACTCTGGCAATCAAAAAATCTGGTATTCTTCACCTTTTACGGGTGCAGATTACTTCGCTTTTGATGAGGTTGCTAGGCAATGGATAAATGCAAAAAAGATTGAATTAACTCAAAAATTAATGAGCGAATTACAAGAATATTTTAACTAATAATTATCTGAATTTATGAAAAAAATTTTATTAATAGAAGGTGATGGAATTGGTCCAGAGGTGGTTTTGCAAACCAAAAAAATCATCGATTTTTATACTAAAAATACCGATTTAAAATTCGAAACCGAAAATGCATTACTTGGTGGAATCGCATATGATAAGGTTGGAACTCCATTTCCAGAAGAAACTTTAGAGTTAGCGAAAAAATCTGATGCTATCTTGCTTGGAGCGGTAGGAGGTTTAAAGTGGGAAAGTTTAGAATATAAACATCGTCCTGAAAGAGGATTGCTTGGAATTCGCAAAGAGTTAGGATTATTTGCTAATCTTCGTCCTGCTAAAGTTTTTGATGCTCTTGCCGATAGCTCTTCTTTAAAAAAAGAAATTGTTGGTGGGCTTGATATTATGATTGTTCGTGAGCTTACTGGAGATTTATATTTTGGCGAACCAAGATATGTCAAAACCCTTGAAGATGGCTCTAAGCAAGGTGTAAATACTATGACCTATAATTCTAAAGAAGTTGAAAGAATAGCTAAAGTTTCTTTTGAATTAGCCAAGGTTCGTGGTAATAAATTATGCTCGGTTGACAAAGCTAATGTTATTGAAACTACAGAAATGTGGCGCGAAGTTGTTAGTGAAGTTGGGGCAAAATATTATCCGGAAGTTTTTTTAAGCCACATGTATGTTGATAATGCCTCGATGCAATTAGTTAGAAATCCAAAGCAATTTGATGTTATTGTTACGGGTAATATGTTTGGCGATATTTTATCTGATACTGCCTCAATGTTAACTGGTTCCCTTGGAATGTTGCCATCGGCTTCGCTTGGAGAAAAACAAAAAAATGGCAAGCAATATGCTTTATACGAACCTGTTCACGGCTCAGCTCCCGATATTGCGGGTAAAAATATTGCCAATCCACTGGCAACCATTTTAAGCCTTGCAATGATGTTAAGATATTCATTTAATTTTCTTGAAGACGCTGATAAACTTGAATTATCGGTGCAAAAGGTTTTAGAAAAAAATATTCGCACCCAAGATATTGCTAATTCTAATTCTCAAATCGTATCTTGTAGCGATATGGGTGAAAATGTTTTAAAAGAACTGCAAAAACTATACTAAAATATTAATTTTTTAATATGACCAAAATAATCAAAACCCTAATTCTAATTTTTGGTCTTATAGTTAATAATGTTTATGCAGATATCTTGCGTCCAACAACTTTCGATGAGCGTCCAAACTGCGAAAAATCTAATGGTATGTGGAGAGATTTTGGGAATAGTTGTGTTGGAAAATGCGAGTCAAAGCTCGATAAATTCGCCGTTTGCTCTTATGCAATCACTTTTGGTTGTGATTGCGGAGCAAATCGTTGTTATCATGAAGATAAATGTATTTTAATTTCTGAATATATAAAAATACATGAACAAAAATTAGTCGAAGAGGAAAAAATTTCCAATGAATATAAAGTTAAAAGGAAAAATGCTCTACGAAAATTTCAAAATAATTACATCAATAAATTAGCTGGAATTTTTGGTCAAGATCCAAATTATATTCATAATTATCCAAGGCAACCTAGACCTTTAGCACAAAATGAATTTAAAAATACTAACCGTTTGTTAATTTATAATGAAATTATCAAAAAAAAGAATGAAAGAACTGCGGAATTAAATAAAAAATATGATGAAGAATTAAATAAAGTTAAAGAGGATCAAGAAAAATCTATAGCTGAAAAAGAGGAATTAATTAAAAAAATTAATGAAGAAAAATCGAAATTAAAAGTAATAGCTGAGTTAAAAGAAGTAAATATTGATGAGCACGAAAAAGATTCGAAAGTTTTGAGTAAAAAATCTAAAAAAACCAATGAAATTACCAAATCAAACATATTATCTGACTTAATCGAAACTGGCGGGAAAAATGAAAATAATGTCGAAAATCAAAATCAAGAAATGCCAATTCCAGTTGATAATTTGATTGTCAATAACAATGATAAAGAACCACAAAAAGTAAATGTTCAACGCTCTAATTTTGTTAAAGAATCTGTAAAACCAAAAGATTATTTACAAAACCTAAATGATGTTGCAAATAATATTCTAAAAAATAATCTTAATGACAATGATAATTCTTATGTTGAAATTCCACCTCTTTACATTAAGCAACAAAATGGAGAGCAGGATTTTGCCAATAGAAATATAATAGAAAATACGGCAAATATTCCTCAATTTGAAAATTAAATGAATAAAATTAATAAAATTTTAACATTTTTAATAAAAAAACTCACAGGAATCTTAATGATTATCTATGCAGTTTTTTATGCCTTAATTCTCTTAAGTTTTAATGGCGATGACCCTTCATTTAACACTTTTACTACTTCTAAGGAGGTTCAAAATATCGGTGGAAATTTCGGAGCAAAAATAGCAGATCTGTCTTTCCAATTTATAGGTTTCTCGGCATTCTTTGTGGTTATAATTTTTTTGAGTATCGGCATACAATGTTTATCAAATAGACCATTAAAATTATTTCTTATAAAAATTTTTTTTATACCGTTTTGTTTATTATCATTTTGTCTTACATTTTCCATGCTTCCAAAGCCAAGTTCTTTTGAATTTTTATCGCTCGGTGGGCTTAATGGAGCTTTTTTATTGATGAAATTAAATTTTGTTCCACTCCCATTGCTATTCGCCTTAAGTTTAGTTTTGGGATTAGTTTTATTTTCAATTATTATTGAAGTTAAGTTTTATGACTGGATTTATGCATTTAGATATGGTTTTGTTTATAGCAGATATATACTAGAAAAATATCTTTTACCAAAAAAAATAAAATCTAATCAACAAATAAATTTAATTAAAAAAAATCAATTTAAAGAAGAGAAATCGGTAGAGCAATTTTTTGATGATGAGGAGGCGGAAGCCGAAGCAGAAGAGGATTCAGAAGGTAATGAAAATAATAAAGTCACTGAAAAAAATCAATTAAAACAAGAGCTTAAAGCTAGTAAAATTAAAAAACCAAAACGAAAATTCAGTACCTATGTGTTGCCAACTTCAGATTTATTAACTGATAGATCTAGTGAGAATAAAGATAAAAAAATTCCAAAAGAATTGGTAGAAAATCAATCAAGAATGCTTTTGAAGGTGCTTGATGATTTTGGAGTTAGAGGAACTGCGGTTGGAGCTAGGGTTGGACCAGTTATTACTTTGCATGAATTTGAGCCAGAAGCTGGAACAAAAGCATCTAGGGTAATCTCCTTGTCAGATGATATTGCTCGCTCGATGAGTGCAGTATCAGCAAGAATTGCAGTGGTTTCGGGTAAAACCTCAATTGGAATTGAACTTCCAAATCCAAAGCGAGAGATGATTTTTCTTCGCGAAATGTTAGAGTCTCGTGATTACAAATTTTCACAATTTTTCTTGCCAATGATTTTGGGTAAAGATATTGGTGGCGAAATTATGATCGCGGATTTAGCTAAAATGCCTCACTTATTAATTGCTGGGACAACTGGTTCGGGCAAATCGGTGGGCTTGAATGTGATGATTTTATCTTTACTTTTTAAGTTAAGACCTGATGAATGTAAATTTATTATGATTGATCCAAAAATGCTAGAGCTTTCAATTTATGATGGCATTCCGCATTTGCTTTCGCCAGTAGTAACTGAACCAGGCAAGGCGGTAATTGCATTAAAATGGGTGGTTGCTGAAATGGAGGAGAGATATCGCCTGATGTCTAGTTTTGCAGTTCGTAATATTGCAGGTTACAATGAAAAGGCAGAAAAAGCTTCATTTAGCGGTGAAAAATTAATGCGAAAGGTACAAACGGGCTATGATCCATCAAACGGCAAACCAATCATCGAAGAAATTGAATTTGAACCAAAAAAGCTTCCTTTTATTGTCGTTATTGTTGATGAGATGGCGGATTTAATGTTGGTTGCGGGCAAGGAAATCGAAAATTCAGTTCAACGTTTAGCACAAATGGCGAGGGCAGCAGGTATTCACATTATTATGGCAACACAACGACCTTCGGTTGATGTAATTACTGGTGTAATTAAGGCAAATTTTCCAACCAGAATTTCCTTTCAGGTAACTTCTAGAATTGATTCTAGAACAATTTTGGGAGTGCAGGGAGCTGAACAGCTTTTGGGTCAGGGTGATATGATTTATATGTCGGGCGGAAGCAAAATGACTAGGGTTCATGGTCCCTTTTGTTCGGATACAGAGATTGAAAATATTGTTAATTACATTAAAAACCAAGATTTATCGGAATTTGAAGAATCAGAAAAAATCTCTTTTGATGTTCCGCTTCCAAACCAATCATCGGTTGGTTCTGACGATGATGGAAACTTTGAGGCTGGAAGTGATGAAGATTTGTATAGTAAGGCTGTAATGATTGTAAAGCGCGATCGTAAGCCTTCTATTAGTTATGTTCAGCGCCAACTAAGGATTGGTTATAATCGTGCGGCAACTTTAATTGAAAAAATGGAGGAAAATGGCATAATAACTCCCCCAAATATATCGGGAAAAAGGGAAGTTATTGAAGAATAATTTTACAATAATTAATATAATTAAGTTAACAATCTTTATAAATAAATATGGATAAATCTTCAGTTTCGTTAGTAAATTTAATTGTTCAAGCTGATATAATCGTGCAATTTGTCATTTTACTTATGATTTCTGCCTCGATGATATCATGGGCAATAATTTTTGATAAATTCATCAAATTTAAAATTTTAATTCATCGAAGCGATCGCTTCGAAGATGCTTTTGAAAATAATGTTCCCCTCGAAGAGATTTTTAATCAAGCTAAAAGCAACGATAATCATCCATTAGCTCGAATTTTTTTATCATGTCTTCGTGAATGGAAGTCGAATAATATCAAGCAAATCGCTAGTGCAGGCAATGATGCAAAAAATTCTTTAAAAGAAAGGTTGGTCAATAATATGCAAATTGTCTCTAATCGGGCTATGATAAAGCTTGAATCTGGATTAAATCTACTTGCCATTATCGGTTCATCGGCACCTTTTGTAGGTTTATTTGGAACGGTTTGGGGAATTATGAATTCATTTCAAAGTATTGCAGTAAGTAAAAATACCAGCCTCGCTGTGGTTGCCCCAGGTATTGCAGAAAGTCTTTTGGCTACAGCAATTGGATTGTTTGCAGCAATTCCTGCGGTATTTTTTTACAATATTTTTTCGGCAAGAATTAATCATTTTCAGGAGAGAGCTTCAAATTTTTCCTTGATGCTTTTAAATTCAATGTCTAAAGAGTTAGATCGCTATTAAATCTTCATGAAATTTTTTGCACAACATAATATAAAGCCATTCCTAAATACTTTAATTTTATCATTTGCTTGCACCTTTATTCACATCTTTATTTGTAATTTTGGTGGTATTTACAATTTTATTTTAAGTCAAAAAGGGAATTTTTTTTCGGTATTATTTGATATAATTATTTCGACAATAATTATTGCAATTGCAATTAATTTTTTATTTTCACTGAATTATATTGTCACCAAAATTTTGGTTTTATTGACAAATTTTGTGGCACTAATTTATAGCTATTTTGTAGTTCATTTGGGCATAATAATAAATGAACAAATTATTATATCAGCACTATTTTATGGCGAAGGTAATGATGTTTCTTCAGCTTTTGACTCGTGGATTTATATTTATGTTTTGCCATTATTTATCTTAACAAGTTTTTTAATTTTTTTGCTAGAAAAAAAATTAGCTATAAAAACCAAATTTTCTTTTAATAAATTATTTATTTTAAAATATTTACAAAATATTGTTTTTAAAATTACCTATAATGTGATTTTGGTTTTAATTATTGTTGTGGCATTAAATACCCATTTGGCTGTGGCAACTTATAAATTAAAAACTTTTAGCGAATCTATGATGCCGTCTTATTTATTTGTCCAATATAAAGAAATTAAGCTAATGCATAAAAGTTCAAGAAATTTTTATCTTGAGGGCTATGAAAATTATCGATTCAAGAATTATGGTAAAACTAACGAACCTTTATTGGCGGTAATTCTAATTGGGGAATCATTGCGTTCCAACCGCCTTTCTATTAATGGTTATCACCGCGAAACTACTCCTAATCTAAGTAAAATTCCTAATCTATTTAGTTTTAAAGACGTTTTGTCTTGTGCTACTTCAACCTCGGCCTCACTACTTTGTATGCTAACTGACGAAAATCAAGATAAATGGATGGAAAAATTTAGTCAATCAAGACATCAAAAGAAATATTCAGTCGCTAAGGTTTTTAAGGATTTGGGATTTGAAATAACAGTCTTAAGTTCTGCTAATAAAGATTCAGGAATCTATATCTACAAAGATTTTCATGCTCCAGATAAAATTGTTATGGCAAGCGAACTTCGTAAAAAATATTTATCAAAATATAATGATTTTGGAGATATAATTTTGCTTGAAGAGTTGAATAATAATATTTCAAAAAACTCTCTATACATTCTGGGAACAAGAGGTAGTCATCGAGAATATTATATGAATTATCCAAGAGAGTTTGCTATATTCACCCCAGATCTAGGTCATTCATTAGAAGAGGTGCAAAATTCATATGATAATACGGTTTTATATTTTGATAATTTTTTAAGTAAAATGATTGAAAAATTAAGGGATAATAATGCTGTAATTTTTTATGTTTCCGACCATGGAGAATCGCTTGGAGAAAATGGAGTTTTTTTACATGGAGCCCCAATTGAGAATGCCCCAAATGAGCAAAGAAACGTTCCGATGATGGTGTGGATGTCGGATAAATTTATCAAAAATAATCCAAATGAATTTACTAAAATTAAGAAAAATAACGAACTAAATCGCCAAGGAAAATTAAAAGTAAAGCATGATCATTTTTTTCATACAATTTTGGGTTGTGCTAGAATCAAATCAGAAAACAATCTTTCTGATCAAAAATTAAATTTGTGCAATTAAATGTTTATTATTTTAATTTATGGTTTTTTTTGGAGCTTTTTTATTTTTAAAAAACCAAAAAAACATTAGCGAGGAAGAAATAACTGAAAATAAAGTTATAATTAAAAAATCTATGGTTTTTGGTTCCATTAAAATATCGTCACCAAATTTTTCAGCTAAATCATTTTTAATTTCTTCATCTGATAAGCCTACGATGATTTTTTGCCGAATATATTGGCGTAAATCATGGGCAAATTTAGTGTCTGAATTTTCAATTACCTGCCCATTACAAACCATACATTTGACTATTAAAAACAGGTTCATAGCTCTTGCTTCAAGTCGAGGGTCGGTTAGGCGTGATTCAGTTGATAAGGCGAAAGAATTTTGAATAAAAAAGAAAATTAGGAAAAAAATCCTATAAAAAATTTTCATCAATTGTTCCTTCAAATATTTGATTATAATCACCAATCATAAAAATATTTTTTCCATCAAATTCAATTTGTAAATCTCCGCCTTTAAAGGAGATTGTGGTGATTTTGGTATTAATTTTTTGTAAAAACATAGCGATAAATGCAACGGCGCAAGCCCCAGATCCGCAAGCCAAGGTTTCGCCAACTCCGCGTTCAAAAACTCGAACTTCAATTTTGGAATCATCAATAATTTTGGCAAACTCAACATTAGTTTTATGTGGAAAAATTAAAGTATTAGCTTCAATTTTTGGGGCAGTTTGAAAAAATATTTCATCGTTTGGAAGTTCAGAAACGAAGGTTACACTATGCGGATTTCCAATATCGCAATGATAAAAATTAAATCCTTCAAGATTAAGGTTTTCTTTCAGCATTTTTGGTGAACCCAGATTGACTTTAATAATTTTATTTGAAATTTTTTTGGCGTCTAAAATGCCAGCTTTGGTTTGAATTTTGATAGAATTTAAATTCGGGTTTTGTAAAAAAATTAAACCCGCTACACACCTTGTTGCATTACCGCAGGTAGCACTTTCAGTTCCATCTTGATTATATATCAACATCTGACATATAGTATCAATTTCATCGGTATTTTTTATAATTATTAGTTGGTCGCAACCAATGTTTTTTCTATCGCATAGCTTTTTAATTGAGGCTGGTGAAATCTCAATTAAATTATTCTTAAAACGCTGGTCAATGATAATAAAATCATTACCAAGAGCATTCATTTTTGTAAATTTTAACATCTTAATTATTTGATTTTGCTCGACTAACATAGCTAAAATCTTCGGTATTAACAATAACCTCTTCTCCAGATTCAATAAATTGCGGAACCATAATGCGTACACCATTTTCAAGAATCGCAGGTTTATATGAGGCTGAAGCAGTTTGTCCTTTTACCACGGCATCGGCTTGTGAAATAATTGCATTAACTTGTTCTGGTAAAAAAATGGAAATAGCTTTGGAATTGCAATATTCAATGCGTATATTCATCCCTTCAGTTAAAAATGGTAGGGCTTCACCAACTAAATCTTTAGAAAAATTGAAGCTTTCAAAATTATCCATATCCATAGCAACAATTTCGTCTTGGTCAAAATATTGAAATTGCATATTTTTTTGTTCAACAAAAGCGATTTCTACATCTGCGCTTGAGGCAAAGCGGGTATTGGTTTTGTTATTGGTGACAATATTTTTCATTTCGACTTGAATATAGGCGCCACCTTTACCGGGCTTGACATGTTCGCGTTTAATTACTTTCCAAAGTTGATTTTGGAATTCAATGACATTGCCGATACGAATAGAATTTGCATTTGTTTTCATAGTTAATAATTTGAAGTGAAGTTATATTTTAAATTAAAAGATAAGGTTTGGGATTTGTTGCGAATGCCTGCTGAATCTGGATTGTAATAGATTTTTGAATTGTAGTAGATATAGGTATCACCTCTTTTTAACGGATAATAAGTAAAATCATAAGCTAAGCTAGCATAAAGATTTTCATAAATTTTACCGCCAAAATTAAAACCATAATTATAATATTTCATTTGCTTGAATTTTTCCTTATATTTAACTCCTGTTAAGTGGTGGTTGTCATAATCAATGGCTCTAGCAACTGGAGAATAGTTAGCATAAAAATCGAATGCCAGTTTTTTTTCAAGAAAAGTTTTTTTAACGGCGAAGCCAATGAAGGGTGTATAAAAATTTTGTTCGTAGGAGATGGCTCTAACCCCATTTAAACTTCCTTGATATTGCCGAAAATTTGATGAGGTATTGGTGTTGGTGTTATAGTCAGAGTATATGTAGCTTTGAGCATAATCGCGGAATTTAAAACGGTCGTAATTATAGCCGATATTGGCAAATAATATATCCTGAAAAATATTGAATGATGATGTTAATTTAAATTGTTGAATTTTTTGAACCTTTAATTTTGAAATTGAGCGGTCAGTCCAGTTATGTTCGTTAATATTGCCATCATAGCCTTTTCCAAGCCAGTCATAATCATACATTAATCCTCTTTCACTTCCATGATCAATATTATTTGAATATTTGAATCCAATGTTAAAAATATCACTTAATCTTCTATCAAAGTTAAATGAAAGCATCTTAACATCACGAAGAGCCCAATCAAGTTGACTAAGTTTTTTATTGCCGTCAAAAACAATTTCTTGAGCTTTACCATTTAATTTACCAATACCTATTTCAAATGAGTTATGAAATTTTTTTACTAAATCATTTTGTGATTCTGGACTTAATATTTGATTTGAGTTTTGGGTTTTATAGGAGTTTTTTATGTTATTTGAATCTTTAATCTTTGTTTTGCTATCAGATGTGTTAATGGTTTTGGAATTTTTGGTTTTTGCTTCAATATTTTTTAATGGAATTAAAAAAAATACCAAAGATGCGATTGTGAAGTGTTTAATAATGTTAATTTTATACATAATTAATTTTAATTAAAGTTTATAACCGAGATTTATTCCATAACTAGAAAATTTTGAAGAAATTCCATTATTTTTTGGTAATTCAAGAATTAATTTTGCTTTCGATTTTGGCAAATTAATATTTTGGAAATTATAATTCAAGTTTATAGTTAAGTTTTTAGAAATTATATTTTCCAACTCTAGACCAAAATTTAGATATTTGGCATTTCTAAAATTAGCATTATCGGTAGTATTAGAATTTCTATCAACTAATCTATTAACAATTGATGCCCTATTTGAATAGGCTGACGATATTTTGAAATTAGTGATTTTGGCAATTATTGGAAACTTAATTTCAAGTCCAACAAAAGGAATTTTATATTTGGTATTAAAATTACCATTTCTTTTTACTGGGTTTTTGTTGGTAATTACATCAAGAAAACTTCCATTATTGATATTACTAGAAGATATAGTTTGAAAATTATATTCGTTGAAGATTAATTGATTATATCTATATCCTAAATTTAATCTAATATAGTCTTTAAAGACTTGGACGGAAGAAAGAAAATTGAATTCTTTGTAATTATTCGAAGTGGTTGAAAAATATTTCTCAGTAATTTGTTGAGGATTGTTGATATTAGCATTATTATATTGATAAAATTTTGACTTATTAGCGGAATTTAAGGACTTTGAAAAACTCAAATTGGTTCTTAATAATCTAGAAAAAAAATGATTTTCAAGTTCAATTTTTGACATCAAAAGATTTTTAATTTGATTTTTGCTAGTGTTTGTTAATTTAGATTTGTTGTAATAATTATAAATATACTCGCCATTAAGATTTTCTAAGCCTAATTTGATTTGATTATTATTAACCTTTTCCTTATTTTTTGATGGAATTGGTTGATTCTGATTTTTAGAATTGTCGATGATTAAATCATCGTGATATTTTTTATTAAAATCATCTTGAACTGGGTTTTTATCGATAATGATAAATTTATCATCGGAAATATTTTCTTTTTCATAAGAAAGCCAATTAGCGTTTTTTTCGTCTCTATAATAATAACTATCTGGATTTATATCGTATTTCTTTGATTCAATTTCTAAATTTTTTTTTGTAGGCTTGTTGTCGTATCTCAATTGATTTTTTGGGTTTTCTTCAGGGTAATAAGAGTCAATTTTTTTGTTATCTTTGTTTGGTCTTTTTAAAGGATCTAAATCAGGATAATTTATGTTTTTTGAATCGTTATTTTTTGGTAATTTAGGTATTTTTTTTATTATTTTTTTTTGTGCTTTTGGTTTTCCAATTTTTGGTCCAAAATAATCATTTTTTGGTAAATTTTTTATTTCTCCATCAATAACTGGAGATGGATTAATTGGATTTGTTTCTTGTGTTGTTGATTTGTTTGTGGTTTTAGCTACTTGAACTACTGGAGAGGGTTGGTTATATGTTGGTTGTGGTGTTGGATTTTGTGGATTTGTTGTTGGAATGGGAGCGTAATTTGCATTTGGGACGGATGGAGTTGGTTTATTTGATGGTTGCGGAACTTGGTAAATATTATTATTTGTATTTTGTCCTTTGGCTTGTATATTGTAGAGCAAAAATTGAAGAATTAAAAAAAAACTAAAGAAAATTAAATTTAGTTTAGAATTTTTATGATTTTGATTATTAAAAAAAACAGAATTCATGTAATATTTAAAATTAATTAGTTTTCACAATTTAGTGAGTTAGATTTTTAACAATCTCTTCAACAACTTTTTTGGCATCGCCAAATATCATCATAGTATTGTCGTTAAAAAACAATTCATTTTCAACCCCAGCATATCCTGGAGCCATTGACCTTTTGATAAAAAATACAGTTTTGGCATTGGCAACTTCAAGAATTGGCATACCATAAATTGGGCTAGTTTTATCAGTTTTAGCAGCTGGATTGGTTACATCATTTGCACCAATCACAAAAGCTACATCGGCATTGCGAAAATCAGAATTAATTTCTTCAAGTTCAAAAACTTTATCGTAATCGATATTAGCTTCAGCCAAAAGCACATTCATATGTCCAGGCATTCTGCCTGCAACTGGGTGAATTGCAAATTTAACCGATGCACCAGATTTTTCTAGGGCTTGAGTCATCTCCGAAACTGCATGTTGAGCTCCAGCAACAGCCATACCATAACCCGGAACTATAATAATTGATGAACAGCCCTGCATGATTTGTGAAGCATCTTCGGCACTAGCTATCTTGATCGGTTTTTGTTCTTTGATTTGAGCTTGTGTTGAGTTGCTATTATCAAGAAAGCCTGAAAATAATACATTTAAAATTGACCTATTCATTGCTTTGCACATAATATAGCTTAATATTGCTCCACTAGCTCCAACTAATGCTCCAGTAATAATTAGCAATGGATTGTTTAAAGTAAAGCCAATTCCGCTAGCAGCCCATCCAGAATATGAGTTAAGCATCGATACAACAACGGGCATATCGGCACCACCAACTCCAGCGATTAAAATAAAGCCGATAAAAAAAGATAATAAGGTTAAAACAATAAATAAGAATTTAGAACCAAAAATACAAAATGCAATTAGTAAAACTAGAAGGCTAACCCCAATAATTTTTGAAGATTTTTTTGGGTTTTTGAAAAAAGAAAATTTGGAAGACATATTGCCATTTAGCTTTAAAAAAGCAATGATTGAGCCAGTGAAAGTTATGGCGCCAATAATAACTCCAAGACCCATTTCAATTTTACTTGCTAATTTGATTTTGCCATCATATAAAATGTTAAAGGAATCAGGCATATAAAGGGCTGAAATTGCAATAAGAACCGCACATAATCCAACAAAAGAGTGAAACCCAGCTACTAGTTGAGGCATTGAAGTCATTTTTACTTTGTTGGCGACTAGATAGCCAATACCACCACCAATAATTATTGCTAAAATTATAAAAAACAAATTATGAATTTGCGGTAAAAATAATGTAGTAACAATCGCTAAAGACATTCCTGCAATCCCAAGGTAATTTCCTTTACGTGAAGTTTTTGGTGAGGATAAGCCATAAAGAGATAAGATAAATAATATGGCGGATACTATATAAAAGAAAGTTGCAATTGATGACATACTTAAGAAATTAGTTAAAGATTTAAAGGCTTTAGATTTGATTAATAGTAAAAAATTTTATTGTTATTTATTTATTTAGTCAATAATTAAAAATCTAAAAAACTTCAATAAAATATTATTTGTTAACAATTTTTTAAAATTTTAAATTTTATTATAATAATTAATTTGCAAATCTTGTTTAAACAAATATAAAGCTATACAATTTAATATTATTCATCAAGTTTTAATGCCGCTAAAAAAGCACTTTGCGGAATTTCTACATTGCCAATTTCACGCATTTTTTTCTTACCTTTTTTTTGTTTATCTAGTAATTTTCTCTTACGCGAAATATCGCCCCCATAACATTTGGCAGTTACATCTTTTCTCATTGCAGAAACTGTTTCGCGGGCGATAATTTTTCCGCCAATTGCTGCCTGAATGGCAATTGCAAACATTTGTCTTGGAATTAAATCTTTAAGTTTGGCACAAATCGCTCGACCTCTACTTTCAGCCCGAGTTTTGTGGGTAATGAAAGATAAGGCATCAACGCTCTCGGCATTAACCATAATGGTAAGTTTTACGAGTTGACTTTCTTCATAGCCATCCATCTGCCAATCAAAGCTAGCATAACCTCTTGAGCAAGATTTTAAGCGGTCATAAAAATCATAAACAATTTCATTTAAGGGTAGGCGATAAATTAACATTGCTCTTTCGCCAACATAAGTTAGTTCTTTTTGTATACCGCGTTTTTGGGTGCATAAATCCAAAACCGCACCTAAATATTCGTCTGGGGTCATAATTGTGGCTTTAATCCAAGGTTCTTCCATTTTTTCAATTTTGGTTGGGTCGGGCATTTCGTGAGCACTGTGAATTTCAACCATAGAATTATCGCGCAAATGAATTTTATAAACCACTGAAGGTGCGGTAGTTATTAAATCTAAATCAAATTCTCTTTCTAATCTTTCTTGAACAATTTCAAGATGAAGTAGACCTAAAAATCCACATCGAAAGCCATAACCAAGGGCAGAAGAAGTTTCGGGTTCGTATTCAAAGCTGGCATCATTTAAATGAAGTTTTGCCAAAGCATCGCGAAATTTCTCAAATTCCGAAGCATCAATTGGATAAATTCCGCAAAAAACTACGGGCTGATTTTGTTTAAATCCAGGTAATGCTTTAGCGTTATCATTGTTTGACAATACTAAAGTATCGCCAACTCTACAATCTGCCACTTGTTTGATTTGGGCATTGATAAAGCCAACTTCACCTGCTTTTAATTCATCGCAAAAAATTTTTTTTGGAGTAAAAAAGCCAACTGAATCGACTTGATAAACTGCATTGGTTGCCATCATTTTAATTTTTTGACCTTTCTTTAAAACGCCATCAATAACACGAACTAAAACAATTACACCCATATATTGGTCATACCAACTATCGATTAAAAGTGCCTTAAAATCACCATCAATATTGCCTTTTGGTGGAGGTAATTTTTTAACAACAGCCTCAAGAGTTTCGTGAATTCCAATACCGGTTTTGGCGGAAACTAAAATTGCCTCGCTCGCATCAATTCCGATAACATCCTCGATTTGTTTTTTTACTTTTTGTGGGTCGGAAGCGGGTAAATCAATTTTATTTAAAACTGGAACAATTTCATGATTATTATCGATGGCCTGATAAACATTTGCCAAGGTCTGGGCTTCGACTCCTTGAGTGGAATCCACCACTAAAATTGAGCCTTCACAAGCTGACAAACATCTACTAACTTCGTAGCCAAAATCAACATGGCCTGGAGTATCCATTAAATTAAGCATATAATCTTTTCCATCTTCGGCTTTATAGTTTAAACGCACAGTTTGTGCTTTAATGGTGATGCCTCGTTCTTTTTCAATATCCATTGAATCTAATATTTGCGAAGTCATTTCGCGTTCTTCAATGGCACCGCATTCTTGAATTAAACGATCCGATAGGGTGGATTTTCCGTGGTCAATATGGGCAACGATAGAAAAGTTGCGAATATGTTTGATTAAGTTGGTCATGAAAAAATCGAAATTGTAAAAAGTTGAAATAAAATCTTTATTTAAAATATTAATTTTGTAATATTTATCTTAAACCATAAAATTTAATAAAAAAACAATTTAATTGATGTCAAATTTTAAACTTCAGCCAGTTCGCGGAACAAAAGACTTGTTTGGAACTGATATAAAAAAATTTAATTTTATAATTGATATTGCTCGTAAAAATTCTTTAACATTTGGCTTTGAAGAGCTTCAAACCCCAATTTTTGAGTTTAGCGAAATTTTTGAACGAAATTTAGGCGAAGCATCTGATATTATTTCAAAAGAAGTTTACAAATTTCAAGATCGTTCGGATAATTTTATTACTCTTCGTCCTGAATTTACTGCTGGTATAGTTCGAGCCTTGATTTCTAATGGCGAATTAATGCAAATTATGCCAAGAAAATTCTTTTCGTACGGACCAGTTTTTCGTTATGACCGCCCGCAAAAAGGACGCCAACGCCAGTTTCATCAAATTAATTTTGAATTTTTTGGCGAAGAAAATTATCTCTGCGATGTAGATATGATAATTTTGGCAAGAAATATTTTAAAAGATTTGGGAGTTTTAAATAATGTTGAATTACAAATTAATTCTCTTGGATGCAACGAAACTAAGCAAAAATATAGCCAAGCCTTACAAAATTATTTCACTAAATTTGTAAATGATTTGTCGCAAGACTCGAAAAATCGTTTGCAAAAAAATCCACTTCGTATATTAGATTCCAAGGATGAAGCTGATATTGAGATAATGCAAGATGCTCCAACTATTGAAAAATTTTATAGTGATGATGCTAAAAAATCCTTTGAAAATATTTTAAATTTACTCGAAAAATTTTCTATAAAATATACCCATAATCAAAAATTAGTAAGGGGTCTTGATTACTATACTTCAACTGTCTTTGAATTTGTAATGGATAATGATGGTGCACAAAATGCGGTTTTGGCAGGCGGAAGATATGATAATTTTGTTGAAAAAATGTCGCAAAAGATGGTCCCTGCTATTGGTTTTGCTGGAGGAATTGAGCGATTAATGCTGCTTTCAAATTTACCAGAAGAAAATAAAATTTCCATTAGTGTAAATTATATTTCTGCAAATGAAAAATCATGCGCCTTTGAAATTGCCAATAAGTTAAGAAGAGTAGGGTTTGAAGTTGATTTTCTCTATGATGGAAATTTTAAAAAACAAATGAAAAAATCCTCACAAAATAATTCTCGATTCGTAGTTATAATTGGTGAAGAGGAAATGAAAAATCAAGATGCTGTTGTAAAAGATTTTAAAACCTCCAAAGAACAAAAAATTAAGCAAAACCTGTTAATTCATTATCTTCAAGGTAAATTATAATATGATAGGATTTGAAAATATTTCAACAAAATGGACTAATTTATTTCAATCCAACAAATTACATCACGCCATAATTTTATCTGGCAAAAAAGGTATCGGTAAAGCTAGTTTTGTTAAAGGATTTTGTGCAGAAATAATTGATGATCCAAATTTTTCAAATATTAAAATTATTGAAAAACTTCCAGAAAAAAAAGAAATTGCTATCGGTCAGATTCAGGATTTGGTTAGTTTTTTTAATCACACTCCTGCCATTGATAAGCCGAGATTTTTAATAATTGATGCGGTATGTGAAATGAACAGAAATTCCGCTAATAATTTGTTAAAAAATCTAGAAGAACCTAAAAATGGAGTTTATATTATTTTAATTGCTCATAATTTGTCTAAAGTTTTACCAACTATTAAATCTCGTTGCCATATTGAAAAAATTAATGAATTTTCAGTGTCAATTTTTACTGAAATTTTGCATAGTAAAAAAATAAATTTAAGCAATATAGATTATGAATTTTTGAGCGAAATTACAGATAACTCACCAGCTCTTGCCATCACTAATGGTGAAGAAATAATTGCAATTTATCAAGATTTATTAAATTCTTTTTTAGAAATGGAAATTAATTCATCAATATTAAAAAAAATTGGCGAAAAAAATTTTTCCTATTTTAATATTGAATTAATTTTAAAATATTTTTGTAATAAAATTTGCAAAACAACTCTTAGCAAAAATGTTAATTTTTATTATCATGAGCAAGAGGTTTTTCAAATGATTTTTGCTAAATATTCGGCAAAAAATTTTCTTGATATTACCAACGATATATATCAAAAATTGTATTTTGTTAACAAATCCAATCTTGATAAAAAAATTAATTTTACCAATATTTTCAATCAAATAATTTATGGCTAAAATATTCAAGGCAATTGGCTTAATGAGCGGAACTTCGCTTGATGGCATTGATTTGGCGTTAATTGAAACTGACGGCATGGATTATATAAAGGTGCAAAAAACCGATTATTATGTCTTTGAAAATAACATACAAAATCAAATTAAAAAAATATTTTTTGAAAAAATTTTGGTAAATGAAATTTGTGAACTAGAAAATATAATCACTAATCATCATATTGAGTTAGTTAATAATTTCTTGAAGAAAAATAATTTAAAATCATCCGACATCGATTTAATTGGCTTTCATGGCCTCACCATTTATCATAACCCAAATTTAAATATTAGCTGGCAAATTGGAAATGCACAAAATTTAGCAATAAAAACTAAAATTAAAGTTGTTGGAAATTTTCGTTCAAAAGATGTTTGTTTGGGCGGGCAGGGTGCCCCTTTAGTGCCAATTTATCATTATCATTTATTTAAAAAATTTGCTAAAAATTTAATGATTTTAAATATTGGCGGTGTTGCAAATTACACCTATTTTGAAGATGATATTGAAAATTTATTTGCTAGTGATTTAAGTTTTGGTAATGCGGTTTTTAATGATAAAATGCAAAAATTTTATCATAAAAACTATGATGAAAATGGATTCTTAGCATCTATGGGGGTTGTAAATAATGATTTAGTTAATCAAGTTTTGGAACATCAAATTTTTAAAATAAATCCACCAATTTCATTTTCTCGAAATGATTTTGATGAAGTCTTAAATCCACTAAATAATTTAGAGGTAAAAGATATTTTGGCAAATTATTGCGAAATTTTTGCCAGAAATTTACAAAATAAAATTCAGAAAAATTATAATCCCAAAAAAATTATTATTTGTGGAGGAGGAGCATATAATTTAACTCTCATAAATTACATAAAAAATAAATTGCCAAATATAGAAATAATTACGGCGAAAGATTTAGGTTTAAGTGTTGATTTTATTGAAGCTGAAGCATTTGCTTTTTTAGCGGTTAGATCGTATTTGAATTTACCAATAAGTTTTAAAAATACCACTGGTTGCAATAATGATTCAGTAGGTGGAGTTTTATTTCATGCATAAAAAAACGCAGGATAATTTAATATCCTGCGTTTATAAAAAAAATCAATAACTATTTCTTTTTAGCCACAACTTTTTTAGCTGGAGCTTTTTTAGCCACAACTTTTTTAGTTGGAGCTTTTTTAGCCACAACTTTTTTAGTTGGAGCTTTTTTAGCCACAACTTTT
>CAZDGN010000002.1:0-140801 GCA_964505265.1 uncultured Rickettsia sp. | reverse complement strand
CCCTCCCTTGGCTTAAGAGGGTAAAATTTTCCTCTGGCAAAATTAGCGGTGTTATCACCCTCCCCTTGCGGGAGGGTGATAACACCGCTTTTTTTGATAATTTTTTTGACCCCCCACGACTCAAAGAATTTAACTACCGTTAAATTCTTTTCGTCCGCTCCCCCGTAAAGCGGGGGAACTTAGAACCGATTGCATTTCGAGCATATTTCAACAATGGTATTTTTCAAAAATTACTCAAAAAACAATGAATGGTTGTAAGCCCCTCGCATTAGAGGATAAAATTTTCGTATTTTGCTTAATATGCAAGTAAATTTTATTTTAATTGCAGAAAACCACTTGAAATGCAATTAAGCATATTTATAACTTGCATTAAATCAATTTTATGCAAGTTATGAGTATTACTAATTTTAAATCAGGTAAGCTGGTTTAAGAGCAAGTTATCCGATATTTCGATAGTTTTACTTAATATAATCTAACAGTCCTTTTGCGGCTCCAACACCTGTGCTAAAGCATCCTTGCAATAAATATCCTCCCGTTGGCGCTTCCCAGTCAAGCATTTCCCCTGCCACAAAAACTCCGCTTTTGGCTTTTAACATAAAATTTTCATCGACAGATTCGTGCTTCACCCCACCAGCTGTTGAAATGGCTCGGGCAATATCGGTAGTTGAAATTAATGTGATTGGTAAATTTTTTAGATAATTCGCCAACATTTCAGAATCGGCATTTGCAAGTTGGTTTTTTGGAATTAATTCATTGAGCAAAACGCTTGCCACTTCAGAAAATCCTGCTTTGCGTAAATAATTGCTGAGCGATTTTTTACTACGAATTTGCAGTTTTTGCGCTAAATTGGCGATGGACATTTCTGGTCGCAAATCTAAATATAAAACCGCCTTGCCTTCGCTTTTGATTGCCTCGCGCAGGCTAGAAGATAAGGCATAAACTGCACCTCCTTCAATTCCTTGTTTAGTTAAAATTATTTCGCCTTTTTGAGAAAATTCTTGATGCCTAATTGCCACCGATTTTAAAGGAGTTCCCGCAAATTTATCTATCAAATATTGCGACCAATTAGTCACAAAACCACAATTTGATGGGCGCAATTCGGCAATTTTTACTCCATATTTTGCAAGAATACCAACCCATGAGCCATTTGAGCCAAGATGTGGCCAAGAGGCTCCACCAAGTGCTAGCAGGGTTGCGTCTGTCTTTACTTTAATTATTTTTTCTTGCGAATCGCTAAATATCAAATCATCCTTATCAAAACCTTGCCAAGAATGACGAAGACAAAAATTGACACCAAGATTATCCAACCTTTTAAGCCAAGCTCGAAGCAATACTGAAGCCTTCATATTGCGTGGAAATACTCTGCCACTGGTGCCAACGAAAGTTTCTTCGCCCAATTCTTCGCACCATTTTCGTAATTTTTGCGGATTGAAACCTTCAATATAGGGCTTGAGCCAATTTGAACTCGCAAAATAACGGGAGGTAAATTTTTCCAAATCTTCGCTGTGAGTAAGATTTAAACCCCCTCTTCCAGCCAGCAAAAATTTACGACCAACCGTTGGCATTGCGTCATAAATCGTGACCTTTAGACCAGCACTTGCAATAATTTCAGCAGCCATCAAACCGCTGGGCCCGCCACCAATAATTGCAATATTTTTATTATTTTTCATCTTTTGTGAATTTTGGAATTTAAGAATTTATGAAATTATGCTTTTAAACAACATTTTTTAAAAAACATTGCCAGTTTTTCAGATTTTAAATTAGTTGGCACTAAAATAATAAATCCACTTCTCTTCAATGATAAAGCTTAACCCGCTTGATTTTAAATCATCTTTCTTCGCAAAGTTTTTTATGAAACTTTCATAAAATTTATATAATATTTATATCGAATTATTTCTTATTTCAGTTTAGCGAGGATTTTTGAAATAACAATGGGATTTTGCTTAGTTATTTCAAAATTTACGATTTTTTTGAAATAAAGGATTTTTTAGTTTTTTAAAATAAATTAATTGCTTAAAAAATTGATAGGTCCTTCTGCTCGGCCATTGATGAATTGGTCAACAAAATCATTGCCAGAGTTTTCTAAATTCTTGACATCATTATGCCAAATAATTTTGCCTTGATAAAGCATAGCAACCTTATCAGCGATTTTTTTAGCGGATTGCATATCGTGGGTAATTGTAATGGTTGTTGCGCCTAACTCTTTAGAATTAGCGATAATCAAATTATTGATAACATCGGCCATAATTGGGTCAAGACCAGTTGTGGGCTCATCAAAGAAAATTATTTCTGGATTGCTCGCAATTGCCCGTGCCAACGAAACTCTTTTTTGCATACCACCAGAAAGCTCCGATGGCAATAAATCTATAACTTTTGAGCTTAGTCCAACTGAATTTAATTTATTAATAGCGATTTTTTTGGCTTCAATTTTTGACATTTTATTTTGATGGATCAAACGAAAAGCCACATTTTCCCAAATCGAAAGTGAGTCAAATAACGCGCCTCCTTGAAACAAAAAACCAAATTTTGACATCAATTTATCTCGGTCTTTATTTTTAATGTTGGCAACCTCGATATCATCAATTTTAATTGAACCAGAACTCGGCTCCATCAGAGAAGAAATTAGCTTTATCATCACCGACTTGCCACTGCCAGAGCCACCTAAAATCACCAAAGATTTACCTTTTTCAATGGAAATATTAATTCCTTGCAAAACTTCTTTTGAACCAAAATTTTTGCATAAATTAGAAATTACAATTTTATTAGACATCAATTAATTTGCCTCGGCTAATTTTTTATCAATAATTTTTTTGAGGGTTAAATAATCAACATAACCTTCGGAAAGCTCCCCATTGATGAAAAAACTTGGGGTTGATTTTAGCATAAGATTTTTGGCAACTTCCATACGATGTTTCAAGATTTTTTCTTGTAAATCTTTGTTGTTGATACATTCTTTAAATTTTTCACTACTCATGCCATCAAGCACAAAAATTGATTCGAGTTTTTCAATAAATTTTTGGTCAAATGCCCAGCTATCTTGGGTTCTAAATAAAATTTTGGTAGCGCTGTAATATTTTTCCGAGGCTTTTTCTATTGAGTCTTGCATTTGAGCTTGACAATTTGAAACCATTGCGCCAGCGAGCGCAGGGTGATTTAGTGGAAAATTTCTAAAGACAAATGCTATTTTGCCATTTTCGATATATTCGGTTTTTAATTTATCGAATGATTCGCGAACAAATGTAGCACAGTGCGGGCAAGAAAGCGATGCATATTCGATCATTAAAACTTTAGCATTTCTATCGCCTAAAACATAATCTTCGGGTAGAATTTTTAATAATTCGCTATTTTTTCTGGATTCTTCTTGAGCTTTAGAATCTTCGACTATAGCCTGATTAACAGGATCTTGAGAATTTTGGACGGGAGCAGATGCATTTGCCGTGCTATTATATTTGAACGAGGTTTTGGTTTTATAATTATGGATTACAAGAGCCACAAATCCAATAATAACGACAGCAATAATGATTAATGCCAGTTTTTTTTTGTGATTTTTTTTCATATTTTAATTTGAGTAATAATTTAATAAAGGTAAATTAATTTATGGATTTTTTACAAAAAATTATTTTATTCTTTACATTATAATAATTTAAGAATATTTAAAATTAAATCAATATCTTTATGACACCAATTTCAGTTTTTATTATCACCAAAAATGAAGCCGATAGAATTGGCAAAATAATTCAATCAGTCAAAAGTTTTGCCGACGAAATCATAATAATAGACTCTGGAAGCACCGATAATACCAAAAAAATTTGCGATGAATTACAAGTAAAATTTATATTTAACCCTTGGCAAGGCTATGGACCGCAAAAAATATTTGGTGAAAATATTTGTAAAAATCAATGGCTGTTAAATATTGATGCCGATGAAGAGGTTTCGCCTGAGCTTGCAAATGAAATTAAGGAAATTTTTAACCAAGAAATTCAACCAGAAGTTGCGGGATTTAGGGTTAAGATTGTTAATAAATTTCGTTTTGAACTCAAACCTCATCGATTAGCTTATTATTATAATCAGCTGCGTCTTTACAATAAAAATTTTGCTGGATTCAAAAATTCATCAGTTCATGACTCGGTGATACTTAAAGATTCCAACTATAAAATTTTACAGCTTCATAACATAATCTATCATCAATCTTTTCGGGATTTTTCGCATTGGGTTGATAAAATCAATTCTTACTCAACAATGCAGTCTAAAGACGCAGTTCTTAAAAATAAAAATGTAAGTTTTTTTAAAATTTTATTGGCTCCAACTTTGGCTTTTTTTAAGGCATTTTTTGTTAGAAGATATTTTATTTATGGTTTCAATGGAATAATTTACAGCTATCTTTACGCTTTCTCTAGATTCTTGAAGATGGTTAAAATTCGTGAGGAATTTGAGGCAATTAAATTTAAGAATAATTATGAATAAAAAAATATTATTACACCTATTTTTATTAATTTTCATTACCTCTTGCAACACAAATACAAGAACAGAAAGTCCGACAATTTATATCAGCAACCTATCTAGTCATAAAATCGACAATATTCAAATTAAATTTCCAAAATATGTTTTAAGACTAGAAAGTCTTGAACCAGGACTAACTCGGGGTCAATCTTTTACAACCCAAAACCAAGATGATTTTTTTGGTAGAATTTTTGTAAAATGGAAAAATCAGCTAAGCGAGGATGTCTATAAAAGTTTCACCCTAATGCCAAATGATATGCCAAGCTATTTTAACCCTAAAGTTTTTAATTATGTACAAATTTATCTTAAAGATTTTGATGTAGAAGTTATACATTACGACACACCCAACTCTGAAAAAATCCTCACTAATTACGACATTGTGTTAAAAGATTTATATACCCTTTACGCTGTAAAAAACCATATTGCAGTAAGGGGTTCTGGGCTAATCTCTTATTAGCTTCTATGTAAAGTTGTTAATCTAACTGGTTGCAATGTTGGTTCTAATGCATCTGAGCCTGGTCTCATAAAGTACATAGCTGCACCAAATGCACAAACACTAATCGTAATTTTAAAAATGCTATTTAATAATCTATCAAAACTTAAATCATTTCTTTCATTCAAGAAATTAGCATATTGCTTACAATGTTAAAAAGGAGCATTAATCTGTTCATTATAAATATCCCTAAAGCTTTGCAATTTATATGCCGGATTAATAGCCTTATCCGAATTCAAAACATCTAATATGCTTGGTTGTTGTTTTGCTGCATTATCTTGATATTGCTTACATATAAACAATGACTCATCATATCCGAGATGTTTTTGAGTCCTATTATTATGAATTTTGGTTTGCATTTTATAGTTATATAGTTTACAAATTTTTACAAATATTGACAGTTTTTAGCAAAATTATCTTTCTTCGGCATTGCTATAACCTTGAAAAGCCTTGATTTTGGAATAAAATCTAGAAATAAAATAATATACCAATATGATTTAAGGCTTTTTTTAGATTTTTTGCCCAAAAGGCAAAATTTGATTTGTAATATTTAATTGATGGATTCTATTCTTGAGCCGTTATATTTTGCTGATTCTAATTTAAAAAAAACCGATATTTTGGATATCGGCTTTTTAGTTTGATCATTTCGATGACTATAATTATGCTTGTTCTTTCTTAGCTTCTAATTCTTTAGCTAGTTTTTCTTGAGCTTTCTTTTTAAGATTTGAACCCTTTGGTTTATTTTTGAAGGCAGGTTTATATTTTTCTGCCCCTTTAACTCCAAGATTAATTAAAAATTTGGCAACTTTTTCAGTTGGTTTAGCACCAACAGATAGCCAATATTCAGCTCTATCCTTATCGATAGTAACTCTTTTTTCATCGGTATCGCCTAATAGTGGATTATATGTACCGAGTTTTTCAAGAAATTTAGAATCGCGTGGCGAAGTGCTGTTAGTTGCCAAAATACGATAATAAGGGAGGTTTTTTCTACCGCCACGGGAGAGACGAATTTTAATCATTTTAAAATTATTAAAAAATTGTTTAATGTTGATATTGTAAAATCAAACTACCATCTGTTGATCAAAATTTTTAAAATATTAAAAATTTAATTCAAAAGATTAATAATTTGATATGTATTTTTTTAATTTTAATGGTTTTAAATTCAAAAGCAAGGTGGTTTTTTATATTTTTAAATCAAATTTTTTTAAAAAATTTTGATTTAGTTTTATAAAGGCAAATTTTGAATAGATTATTTATTTTCCAAACTGCATTTATTAAGTGTTCTTGAAGATCTGGTTATGGCGTTGGTAAGATAATAGTCATAATCCTTAATTTTCAGTTTTTGCGAACCTAAATTAAATTTATTATCATTAGAAATTTTTAACTTCCCACCTTCATTTTGAATATATTCAAGAAAGTTATGATAATTGCCAAATCCGTGAATTTTATTCATCTCATGACATAATTCATCTTCATTTGAAAAACATAATTCAAGACCAATTTTTTTGGCAATATCGATAAAAATATCTATATCGTTTTTAGCCAAATTTGGAGCAAAAACCGCTCTTCTGGCCTTTTGAATTCTACCTTCAATATTTATGTAATAGCCATCTTTTTCAACATAATTTGAAGCAGGTAAAATCAAATTAGCAATGTTAACCGCTTTATCACCATTAGTTCCAATATAAACTACAAAGGCTTTCTCAAGTTTCGACAACTCAATTTCATCATCGACATTATGCAAGAAAACTAATTTAATTTCATTAGATTGCACTTTTTCTAAAATATTATTGATGCCATTATCGCAAGTAAATCCAAGACTTAAACCATTAATTAGACCTGTGGATTTTGCTAAGAAATTAAATCCATTCCAACCATCTTTGATAAAATTATATTTTGTAGCAATAGCTTTACAAATTTTAATAATTTGTTCGCCATCTTCATGACTCGCTACATCTTCGCCAATTATTAACATATGATTTTTATTGGAATCAAGAATTTTGCAATAATCGTGATTACCATCTAAAATTTCTTGCAAAATTTTTAAATCATCGCCTAAATTTTGATGTTTATAAGTTAAATCCAAATCATCGCCAATACTAGCCACGACAAATTTTTTGTTTAATGTTCTTTTTCTTATGCGAGCATTTAAAACGGGAGCATCTTTCTTTGGATTAATGCCAATTAATAAGCAAGTATCGGCATTGTCAATTCCAGAAATTTTGGTGTTAAACAATGCTTCGTTTAAATTTTTTGAATTTAATTTTTGATTTGCTAAACGACATTCATAGTTTTTTGAACCTAAATTATCAAGCAAGTTTTTTAAAGCAAAAATATCATTGAGCGACGAGAGAGAGCTACTTAAAGCCCCAATTTCAGATGGTTTTAAACTAGAAATTAATTCAGCAATTTTTTGATATGATTCATCAAAACTTACTTCCTTAAATTTGCCGTCGATTTTTAAATATGGCTTATCCAATCTTTGATATTTAAAGCCATCATAGCAAAATCTTGACTTATCGCCAAGCCATTCTTCGTTAATCTCTTCATTTAAACGCGGTAAAATTCTTAAAACTTCAAGACCACGAGAATCAACCCTGATATTCGAGCCAAGACCGTCCATAACATCGATAGTTTCGGTCTTTTTTAATTCCCAACTTCTGGCTTTAAAGGCGTAAGGCTTTGAAGTTAAGGCTCCAACTGGACATAAATCAATGACATTACCAGATAATTCGGAGGTTACATTTTTTTCGAGGTAAGTGGTAATTTCCATATGCTCGCCTCGATTAACCGCACCAATTTCAGTAGTTCCAGCGACATCTTCAATAAACCTAACACATCTAGTGCAATGAATACATCTTGTCATTTGTGTTTTAATTAGCGGTCCCATTTCTTTGTCTTTAACCGCTCTCTTAAATTCATCATATTCACCCTCACCCTTGCCATATTGGTAAGCTTGGTCTTGCAAATCGCACTCGCCAGCTTGATCGCAAATTGGACAATCTAGCGGGTGATTGGCAAGCAAAAATTCCATTACTCCTTCACGAGCTTTTTTTACCATCGGCGTATCGGTGAAGATTTGCATATTTTCATTAACGGGCATAGCACAAGAAGCTACTGGTTTTGGCGGACCACCTGCCACTTCAACTAAACACATACGGCAATTTCCTGCAATTGCTAATCTTTCGTGATAGCAAAAACGCGGGATTTCAATGCCAGCAATTTCGCAAGCTTGTATTATAGTAATTCCATTTGGAACTTCGTGATTTGCACCGTTAATAGAAATTTTAACCATGTTAAATTATATAATATTAAAACTAAAAAGGAATTTCATCGTCATTTTCTTCAATCATAACATCATTGTTTTTTTTGCCAGATGATGATTGATTATAGCCATTGTCAGACATTGAACCACCAGCACGATCGCGACTATCCAACATTTGCAAATTAGAATTATAATTCTGCAAAACTACTTCGGTTGTATAACGCTCAATGCCTTGGTTATCAGTCCATTTACGGGTTTGTAAAGATCCTTCGATGTAAATTTTTGAACCTTTTTTTAAATAATTCTTGGCAATTCCAACCAAACCTTGAGAATAAATAACGATGCGATGCCATTCGGTTTTATCCTTTCTTTCGCCGGTGTTTTTATCTTTCCAGCTTTCTGTGGTGGCAATAGAAAATGTTGCAATCTCTCCGCCATTTTGTGTTGAGCGCACTTCGGGGTCTTGACCCAAATTTCCAATTAAGGTTACTTTATTTAGTGACATATTTGATTTAATTAAATTAATATCGAGGTTGCATTAAATAATTTTACATCATAAAAATTTAAAAACTAGAGATAATTTTAGATTATAAAATAAATAATTGAATAAATAAAACTATCTTTTAAAATTAATAAATTTGTTAATCTTTTTAAATTTTTTAATTAATTACTCATGAAAAACTCCTTAAAAAAACTATTTCAATTTTTTGCAATTATTAATTTAATTTTTTGCCTTATGACAAATTCAAACTCTCAAGCAAATGCCCAAAATCAAAAATATCAAGACCCCGAAAACATACTTTATATTGATCTAAAGCAAGGCAGGGTTGTGATTCAACTTCTTCCAAATATTGCTCCAAACCATGTCAATCGCATTAAAACATTAGCTCGTCAAAAATTTTATGATGGCATTTTCTTTCACCGTGTGATTCCAGGTTTTATGGCTCAAACTGGCGACCCAACTGGAACTGGAATGGGTGGAAGTAAATTACCAGATTTAAAAGCTGAATTTTCTGATGAACCTCATATTCGCGGGGCAGTCTCAATGGCCAGAGCCTCTGACCCAAATAGTGGCAATAGTCAATTCTTTATTGTTACCAAAGATTCAAGATTTTTAGACAATCAATATACAGTTTTTGGTCGTGTAATTAAAGGAATGGAATTTGTTGACAAAATTAAAGTTGGCGATGGACCAAATGGAAAAGTTTCTAATCCTGATTCTATGCTTAAAGTTCGAGTTGGTACCGAGGAATAATTTTATTTCCTTTTTTTAAGCAATGACCCTTAAAATCTTAGTTATAATAAAACTAAATTTTTTTAAGGGTTTTTTTATTTTTCCTTATTTCGCTTAAAAAAACTCAAAATCACCAATAAAATTCTGCATCTATTTTGAATTTCTCATTTATAAACAATAAAATTTTTATAAGATTTATAACCTAGATTTTTTTAGAGTTTATTTTAATTATTTTATTAATTAATATTTATTAACACTTGAAAATATTGACTATTTTCAATTTATTTTAAAAAAATATTTTTTTGTTATCTGTAAATTTAAATGGCAACTAATTTTTTTGCAATTTTTTAAAAAAAATATCTAGATTTTTTTAAATTATCATTTTAAAATATTCCTATATTTAGTGTAATTTTTGTCTCTATAATACTAAATATAGTTTCATCTTTTGTTTTAATCTACTTTAAGAAACATCAAATAATAACATATCATGACTAAAAATAAAGCAATCAAACATACCACGATTTTGATTAATAACGATACCTCAAAACTTAATGTAAAATCTAATTTCAAAATCAATATTGATTTAAAAAAAGATGAAAGACTTAGTAATTTTGGTAAGGCAGTTTTAAAAGACCGCTATTTAATGCCAAATGAAAATTATCAGGAATTATTTGCTCGTGTCGCTTCATATTACGCTGACGATCAAGAACATGCCAATCGGATTTACAACTATATTTCTAATTTATGGTTCATGCCTGCTACTCCAGTATTAAGCAATGGCGGAACTGAAAGAGGTTTGCCGATTTCATGTTTTTTAAATGAGTCATCTGATTCCTTAAGTGGCATTGTTGATTTATGGAACGAAAATGTTTTGCTAGCGTCAAGAGGAGGTGGCATTGGTAGCTTCTGGGGTAATTTACGTTCCATTGGCGAAACTGTTCGTGGCAACGGCAAAACTTCTGGAATCATTCCTTTTATTAAAGTAATGGATTCACAAACCCTAGCAATCTCCCAAGGCAGTTTGCGTCGAGGTTCGGCTGCGGTTTATCTTCCGATAAATCACCCAGAAATTGAAGAATTCATCGACTTGCGCCGTCCTACTGGTGGCGACCCAAATCGTCGCTCTTTAAATCTTCACCATGGTGTAGTAGTTACTGATGAATTTATGAAGGCCGTAGAAAAAGATGGTGATTTTGAATTAAAAAGTCCACATAGTGGACAGACTCTTGAAGTTGTTAAGGCTCGAGCATTATGGATAAAGCTTCTGACCGCTAGAATTGAAACTGGTGAACCCTATATTTTATTTATTGATGCCGTCAATAGAGCTAGACCAACTCATCAGCAAAAATTAAATTTAACCGTTAAAACTTCAAATTTATGTAGTGAAATTACTTTACCAACTGGTACTGACCATCTCGGTAATGATCGCACTGCGGTTTGTTGCTTATCATCACTAAATTTAGAATATTATGATGAATGGAAAGACAATCCTGAAATTCTCGAAGATGTTATGAGATTTCTAGATAATGTCTTGCAAGACTTCATTGACAAAGCTCCAGAAGGTATGAATAAAGCCAAATATTCAGCAATGAGAGAGCGTAGTGTTGGACTTGGTGTTATGGGCTTTCACTCTTTCTTACAAAGCAAGAATGTGCCGATGGAATCAGCAATGAGTAAAGTTTGGAATAAGAAAATTTTCATGCATATCAAACAAGGCGTTGATCGTGCTTCAAAAACCTTAGCTAAGGAGCGAGGAGCTTGTCCTGATGCCAAAGATGCTGGCATTGAAGAACGCTTTTCCAATAAATTAGCAATTGCTCCAACCGCTTCAATTTCGATTATTGCTGGCAATTCTTCACCGGGAATTGAGCCATTTGCCGCTAATTCTTTTACCCAAAAAACTTTAACTGGATCTTTTAATGTTCGTAATAAAAATTTAGTGAAATTACTTGAATCAAAAGGAAAGAATTCGGAAGATATTTGGTCTTCAATTACTATCAATGAGGGTTCGGTTCAGCATCTGGATTTTCTTGATGATCACGAAAAATTAGTTTTCAAAACTGCCCAAGAAATTGATCAAAGATGGATTATTGATTTAGGAGCAGAAAGACAAGAATATATTTGCCAAGCCCAAAGCTTGAACATTTTTATTCCTGGTAATGTTTCTAAAAAATATTTACATGAAATACATTTTAGAGCTTGGCAAAAAGGCCTAAAAAGCCTTTATTATTGTCGCTCTACCTCTATTCAAAGAGCGGATAAGGTTTCCAATAAAACTCAAAGAGAAGATATTGATTTTAATCAAAATTCAGCTGGTGGCGAAAAATACGAAGAGTGTCTTGCCTGCCAATAAATAGTTTAAAAATAATTTAACTCGCAAATAAAAAATATTTGCGAGCCTAGATTAAATTTAGGATAGACCCAAGGCATTTTCTAGATCAGCCTTAATATCTTCAAAATCTTCAATTCCAATTGATAACCTAATATAATCAGGACTAACTCCAGTTGCCTCTTGTTCATAATCACTAAGTTGTTGATGAGTGGTTGAGGCTGGGTGAATAACTAAAGATTTAGCATCACCAACATTGGCAACATGAGAAAATAATTTTAAATTATCGATAAATTTAATCCCAGCTTCCTTGCCCCCCTTAATTCCAAAGCCAATTATTGAACTAGTGCCTTTTGGCATATATTTTTTGGCTTTTTGATATTGAGGACTGGATTTTAAATTTGGATAATTAACCCATGAAACTTTTGGATGATTTTCTAAAAATTCTGCCACTTTCAAAGCATTTTCGCAATGTCTAGCAATACGAAGATGTAAAGTTTCTAGACCTTGTAAAAATAAAAAAGAATTAAAAGGCGAAACCGCAAAACCTAAATCACGAAGCAATGTGACTCGTGCCTTAATGATATATGCAATATTGCCAAGCGGCTTCAGTGCTTCAATAAAATTAATGCCATGATAACTTTGGTCAGGTTCGGCAATTAATGGAAATTTACTTTTTCCATCAATTTTAACAGTCCAATCAAACTTGCCAGAATCGACCACAAGCCCGCCAATTGAAGTGCCATGACCGCCAATAAATTTTGTTGCCGAATAAACGATAATATCTACCCCATGATGAAATGGTTTAAAAATATACGGGCTTAAAGTGTTATCAACGATAAAAGGCAATTGATGTAAGTGGGCGATTTTGGCAACCAACTCAAAATCGGTGATATTTAGCTTTGGATTACCAATTGATTCACCATAAACTAATTTAGTTTTAGCATTTACATATTTGCTGATATCTTCAGGTTTGTTTGAGTCAACAAAGTGAGTTTTGATGCCCAGCTTGGCAAGGGTATGTTTAAATAAATTATAGGTTCCGCCATATAAATTATCGAAAGCAATAATTTCATCACCAGCTTGGGCAATATTCAAAATTGCCAATGTGATTGCCGATTGACCTGAAGCTAAGGCTAAAGCTCCAACTCCGCCCTCAAGTTCGGCGATGCGTTTTTCAAAAACATCAGTGGTTGGATTCATCAATCTGGTGTAAATATTGCCAAATTCTTTTAAAGCAAATAAATCTCCAGCATGTTGAGAATTTTTAAAATTATATGAAGTTGTTTGATAAATTGGAACCGCTCTTGATCCAGTTGCTGGATCTGGAGTTTGTCCACCATGAAGTAAAATTGTGTCGTCTTGAAATGTCATAAAATATAAAATAAATTTAAAAAATGGGATAGTAAAAATTTGGATATTAATTATCTACAACAACAGACAGCACCAAGAGTGATGCTTTTGATAATTCCAGAGGATGTTTTTATGATTTTAACTATTTGCATAAATTTATATTAAAAAATTCAAAATTTATATTCAACCGATTATTTTAAATATTTTATTTCCCATTCCAAATCAATATTATGCTTTGACAAAACTCTGGCTTTAGCCTGATTTCCTAGGTCAATTAAATCTTTAGCGGTAGCGTTGTTAATGTTAATTAAGAAATTACAATGCTTTTCTGAAAATTGAGCTCCGCCAAGAATTTTGCCACGAAATCCAATATCATCAATTAATTGCCATGCCTTAATATGTGATGGATTTTTAAAAGTGCTACCGCCAGTTTTGGCTCGAATTGGCTGAGCTAATTCTCTTTTATTTTGTAGCTCGATAATTTTATTTCCAACCTCAAGAGTAGTTGATTTTTGCACCTTAAATGCCCCTTGACAAAAAATAAACTTTTTAGAAATCTTACTTCCGCGATAATAAAATTCAAAATCCTGATTTTTAATTTCTACAATATTGCCATCATAATCAACTGCTTTTGCTGAAATTAAATTATTGCTAATGTCATTTTCATAGCAACCCGCATTCATGGCGATTGCCCCGCCAATATTTCCGGGAATTCCGCTTAAAAATTCTAAACCTTCAAAACCATATTCTTGACAATATTTAGCAACATTTTGACAAGGCACTGAAGCGCCAATAACAAGGACACCTTCGTGATAATCGAAATTTAAAAAATTGTTAGATAATTTAATTAAAACCCCACCCACCCCTTCATCGGCAATAATTACATTTGAACCTGCACCAATTACCTGCACCCGAATTTTTTTATCAATATTTTTTAAGAAAAAAGATAAATCCTCTATATCAAATGGTCTAAACAAAATCTCCGCCCTGCCCTTTAAATCAAACCAATTTATGATTTTGGCATCAAATTTATATTCGCCCTTAACTTTTGGTAAATTAATATTCTTAGTCATTTATTTTTTCAATTTCAATTAAAATTGGCTCTCTATTTTCATTTAAAGCTTTTTGATGATATTTAGAAATTATCCAATTTTCAGGAAAATTCTGCCATGAATCGGGATTTTTAGCGGTCCAAATAAATTTTTTCGACTTTAAAATATGCACCAATATCGATGTTTTATAAGAGTTATCATCGGTGGCAATGATAATTTTATGATTTAATTTTATTTTTTTTGCTAATATTTCATCAAGAAATTCAGTGTTTATTAACCTTCTTTTTTGTTGTTTTTGCTTTGGCCACGGGTCAGGAAATAAAATATATATTTTTTCAAAGAAATTATCAGGAAATTTATTTATTACCAACCTTACATCTTCATTCGTAATTTTAATATTAGTTAATGGTTGCAATTGTAATTTTTGAAAAAGGCTAATTATGCCGTTAATATGCGGTTCGCAACCATAAAAATTTTGCGATTGATTATTTTTGGCATTGGCAAAGAAAAAATCACCGAAGCCGAAACCGATTTCTAAAACATTATTTTGTGTTGAAAGATTGGCAAAGTCGATTCGATATTTTTCAAAAGAATTTTTATAAAGCAAATTTTTTGCATCAGAAATTTTTCTACTTTTAATTCTGCCAAAACTACGAATTAATCTTGATTTATTTTCCGAGTTTTTCAACTCTGGCGATATGTCGTTTACCATCAAATTTTTTGGTTAAAAAAGTTTTACAAATTGCCAAGGCATATTTTTGTTTTATAAATCTAGCCCCCAAACAAATTACATTGGCATCATTATGAGCTCGAGCCAGACTAGCACTAATTTTATTATGACAAAGAGCGGCACGAATATTTTTATTTCTATTAGCGGAAATTGCAATGCCAATACCGCTTCCACAAATTAAAATCCCAAAGGAATTTTCGTCAATTTTTTTGGCCAATTTTTCTGCAAAATCAGGGTAATCTACCGAAACTTCTTTACTTTCAGTGCCAAGGTCAATAATTTCAAGATTGTTTTTTTTTAAATTAAGAATTAAATATTTTTTTAAGGTAAAACCCGCGTGATCTGAAGCAATATAAATGGTGTTTTTTATAAATTTTTTTATCATTTTAATAACATTTTCCGTAATATGATACTGGAGTTAAAGGCTTAGCATTATAATTTTGAGCAATTAATTTTGCAAAAGTTGCATCGTAAATTTTTTCTTGCCTAGATAATATTTCAAATTTTGGATTAAATGAATTTTTAACACAATATTTATTCTTTCTTAATAAATATTTTAACATTTTGGTTTCTTCGTCGCTAAGTCTTGGATGTTCTTTATTATTAGCAGAATTTTTATATTTTTGATAAAATTTTTCATCAACATTATAAATAAAAAATTCATCTTTATTAGTGGCATGAAAGGTTAATTTGCCTAGTGTCTGGTAATCTGGGTTATAACATGAATTTAAAGCAATTATTGTTGGAAATATTAAAATATTTTTTAAAATTTTGGAAAAATTCATTCGGCAAAAAAATTCAATAAAATTATTTTAATAGTTTAATAAATAATTTATTGCTTTTCAACTCATTTATAATTAATTAATATTGCACATCATATCAGTGTTTTGGCCAGAAATTGCAGCAACAACCGATGGAGCTCCAAACATTGCAGCAATACCTGCGGCCACACCAATCATCAAACCCCAAGACACCTTTCCTGAAAAGAAACCGATACCAACTGCAATTATGGCAAATGAGGCAAATGTCTTACCTGCGGACCCAGTCACCACTCTTAATGCATTACATATTGACCTTGTAAATGAGTTCGAGCTGGTACTAGCTGAAACATCAGCAATTCCAGGATTTAATATAAAAGACTTAATTTTATTACAAGCTGATATGCATTTATTATTACAATCAGTATCTGCTGCTGCGGCACAACTATATGACTCTTTAAACCTAAATCCAGATGTGCAATTGTTGGCAGATTGTGTATTCAAATCACATATATTATTTGTACCCAATGCCACGGCACCACCAGATGCACAAATTTCTCCTACACCAGTTCCGCAAATCGAAGAAGAAATAACCGTTCTATCTCCAGCAAAAGCATTATAGCTAAATAAATACAGAGCTAAAAAAATTATAGTTTTTAAAAAATTATTCATTATTTTTTATAATTAATTATTATTATATTTTATAATAAATTTAAATATTTTCTTTTTCAATAACTTCTTTTGCTAAATTTATATAAGCAATTGAACCCAAGCATCTTGGGTCGTAAATTATTCCAGGCAACCCGTAAGATGGGGCCTCCGACATTCTAATATTTCGCGGTATATGATTGTTATAAACCTTATCACCCAAATAATCCCTAACATCTTTTTCTACTTGTTCGGTTAATTTATTTCTTTTGTCATGCATTGTTAAAATTACCCCTGCAATTTGAATTTCTGGATTCAAATTATTTTTAACTAAGCCTATTGTATTTAACAAATGACTTAAACCCTCTAAGGAAAAAAATTCACATTGCATTGGAATAAATATTGCATTGCATGCACAAAGTGCATTAATAGTCAGTAATCCAAGTGAGGGCGGGCAATCAATAATAATAGCATCGAAATCATTTTGAACGGTATTAAGTGCATTTTTCAGCAAATATTCTCGATTTTCAACTTCTACCAATTCAATTTCACAAGCAGATAAATCAACGGTCGAAGTAATAATTTTTAGGTTTGGAATTTTAGTTTTAACAATTACTTCCTCGACAGTTTTGTTGCCTATTATTAAATCATAAGTGTTGAATTTTCTATCAGCAACATCAATGCCAAGACCAGTTGAAGCATTGCCTTGTGGATCCATATCAATAATTAAAATTTTTTTATTCAAAGCTGATAAAGCTGTTGCTAGATTGATTGCAGTAGTGGTTTTGCCAACTCCTCCTTTTTGATTTACAATTGCATAAATTTTAGCTAATTTTTGGTTTTTATTCTGATTCATAAGATTTTATTTTGAAAGTTTTCTTAAATAATTTATGTAAATTGTGGAGCCAACTGCATCAACAAAACTATCATTACAATTAATTCGATAACACCCACCTTTAGCAATTGCATATCGAAAATCATCAACAAAAATATCGAAAATAATTTTATTGTGGTAAAAATATTTGTTATCGCCAAAAAAATCAAAATTTAATTTAATATTTGGATATTTTTTCTCTACAAATTCAATGATCTGCTTCGAAGCAAATAAAATTTCATCAACATCAGAAATATTATTTTTTAATAGCTCCAAATTAGAATTCAAATCTGAATTATTAGAAATAATTTCTTTAATAATTTGATTTAATTTGTTATTTTGATTATCAAAAAGATAGATTTTTTTATTATAGATCGCCTCTAAAGTATCAGCGGATTGATTTGAATAATATTTTTTTACAATAGATTTTGCAAGGTCAGGAAAAGAAACCGAGATGTTAAGATTTTTAAATTCCGCAATTGATTTTAAGCAATCATTTAGTATTGTTAAAAAATCATTTACGGTGCTAGTTCCTATGATTTCGCATCCAACCTGAGTTTTTTGCCTTTCACCAAAAAACTCATCGCTTAAAAAATTAATTACATCTCCATAATAACATAATTTTAGCGGTTCTTGCTGTAAAAAATCAGGTTGATGTTGTTTTTTTACAGCAATTAATTTGGCAATCTGCGATGTAATATCGTTGCGAATAACAATGTTTTTTTGCGAAACGGGATCCAAAATTTTAAAATGATTTTGATCATTTTCTAATAAATTACTTTCAAATTCAATTAAAGAGGTTTTGATTAATTTATACCCCTTATTCATAAAATTATTTATTGCATCAAGTGTATAACGATGATTTAACTCGGCTTCTTGATTTTCTAAATCATAGAATCCTGACGGTAAATTTCTTTTAGAATTATTCATTTATTTCATTTGTAAATTTTTTTAAACTTTGCATATCAAGCCATGCAATTTTCTTTTTGAGGGGTTGCCTCATTAAAAAAGATGGGTGAAAAATTGTTAAAATCTTAACTTTACTATCCATAAAATTCAATTTATAATCAATAATTTTACCACGTAAGTTTGATATAGTTTCTTTGGTTTCAATTAAAGCCCCCATTGCTGTTGCCCCAATTAATATGATAATTTTAGGATCAAATAACTCTATATGTCTTTCTAGAAATGGTCGACAAATTGCCAATTCTTCGCTTGTTGGCTTTCTATTTCCGGGTGGTCGCCAAAAAATTACATTGGTGATGTAATAATCTTTGTGGCGAAATAAATTTATTCCTGCAAGCATTGCTGTAAGCATTTCACCTGAATCACCACAAAAAGGAATACCTTCCAAATCTTCTTGATTTCCGGGAGCTTCACCAATTATCATAATTTTAGAATTGACATTACCATCAGAAAAAACTGTATTGGTAGCCATTTTTTTAAGGTTGCAGCCATCAAAATTTTCAACAATTTTTCTTAATTCTTCGATATTTTTGGCGCTATTTGCTAGTTTTTTTGCCTCGCTTATAATATCATTTATTGCTATGAATTTTTCTGAACTTTGCTGATTATTTTTATTAAGATTCGCTAACTTAAAAATAGCCTGATCGGTATTCAAAATAATTGGTTGGGAATTATTTAGAGTCTTTTGAATTGGATATTGATGTGCTGTATCGTTTGGGGCATTTTTAGATTCTTGGTGCTCTATTCTTTCTATGGGATTTTTTTTAAAAGAATTTATTGCAGATGAAGTTTTTTCTGTTAAATTTTTTATTGGCGGAATTTTTTTGGCTGATAAATTTATTGATAGCTTCAATTTTTTTTGCAACTCTATATCATCTTTAGTGCCATACAACTCATTCATATCATTATCTTGATAAAATTGTAAGGATTTTAAAATTTTTGTATTAACTGACATTTTATAAAATTTTTTTGATAAATTTTTGAAAATCATCGGTGTTTTCAAAATTTTTATAGACTGAAGCAAAGCGGACAAATGCAACCTTATCTAAATTTTTTAAAGCCTCCATTACCATTTCCCCTATCCTTGACGAAGGCACTTCGCTTTCATTTTCAATTTCTAACTCTCTAATAATATGACTAACCAATCTATCAACCTGAAGAGGTGTTACGGGGCGTTTTCTTACCGCCATTTCTACTGATTTTCTTAATTTCTCCATATCAAAGATTTTCCTTTCACCATTTTTTTTAATAACAGTGACTTCTTTGAGTTGTACCCTTTCAAATGTTGTAAATCTTGAATCGCATGCAGAGCAATATCGTCTTCTTTTAATAGATTCTCCATCGTCGGAAATTCTACTATCTTTAACCTGAGTTTCGTCATTTCCACAAAAGGGGCAACGCATATAAAATTAGTTTTATTGATATTTAAAATATTTTAAAAGTTAATTAATATTTAGCAATTTTAATTAGCTATTTTTTTATATCAAAACCAATCTAGTCAAAAAATTTAAAATTTAATAAATTTTTATTTAATTTAAGTTTTTTTGTTAAATCAAAATATTAAATTTGTTAAATATTGATAATATTAGTTTTTTAGGGCTTGATATTCTTATATCTAGTGATTTTTGTTATTTAAAATTTGACATAAAAAAACCTCTTAATTAGCAAGTAAATAAAACTTTTAATTAAGAGGTTAAAATGCGGAGGATGAATAAATTATCTCTTACGATAAGTTCTACCTTTTCTAGCTTTTTTCAAGCCATATTTTTTTCTTTCAACAACTCTTGGGTCACGAGTTAAGAAACCTTGAGTTCTAAGTGTTGGTTGTAATGATGGATCAAACAAAATCAAGGCCTTACTAATGCCGTGAGATAAAGCACCTGCTTGTCCGCTTTTACCGCCACCAACGATAGTTGCAACAACATCGAATTTATTTTCATTTTTAGTGTTGCCAAGAGGGGCTTTAGCGATATTAACTAAAATTTCTCTTCCAAAATAATTTTTTACTTCTCTTTTGTTAACGGTGATTTTGCCATTACCTTTTTTAATCCAAACTTTTGCAATTGCATTTTTTCTTTTACCCGTAGCATATGATCTACCGAGAACATCTTGAACCTTTTCGTAAGTTTTTAAGTTTGAATCTTGTTGATTAACTTCTAAAATTTTTTCTTTTAATGAACTCATATAAAATTAATTTGTTTTTTTATTTTTACGATTTAAAGAGCCAACATCTAGAAGCTCGGGCTGTTGTGCCTGATGACGATGCTCGCTTCCTTTGTAAATATGTAATTTAACCATTAAATCTCTTTGTAATGGACCGCGAGAAATCATTCTAGATACAGCATATTCAAGAATGCGTTCTGGGTGTTTTCCTTCAAGAATTTCGCGTGCGGTGCGATCTTTAATTCCACCAGGAAAGCCAGTGTGCCAATAATAAAGTTTTTCGGCATATTTTTTGCCAGTGAACTTAATTTTGTCAGCATTAATAACAATAACATTATCTCCGCAATCGATGTTTGGAGTGAAGGTTGTTTTGTGTTTGCCACGAAGCAAGTTAGCAATAATAGTTGATAATCTTCCAACTACCAAATCTTCGGCGTCAATTAACCACCATTTTTTTACGATATCTTTGGGCTTAGCAACATATGTTTTGTTCATAAATCTAAAACAATTATATTATCAAATATGAGTTTAATTTAGGTGCAAATTCAACATCTAAAGTCAACAAAAATCTTATGAAATTTAACCAAACTTATAATTAAAATTAAAATAATTTTTTTAAATTTTCACAAGGGGCACACATTTAACCATTTAAAATAATTTTTGTCAAATATATTTTTTAAAATAATTAAAATTATTTTTTGCGGTAAATTTTATTTGAAGGGAATTTGTACCTTTAATCTTTTTTTGATTTATTTATAAAAAATTTCTTTTATTTGCCTCTTTTTGTAAAAGATATTACATTCTATCGGTTAAATCGACAACTCGAATTAATTCTTTCAAATCAATATAACCCTCAACAACTTTTTCTAAACCATCTTCTACCATTGGTACAAAATTATTTTCTATTATATATTTAAACATCTCTTTACGACTTTTGCCTTGAACCACCATTTCATCAAGCTCGCGATCAAAAGGGATAATTTCTGCAATTGCCATTCGTCCTTTATATCCAGTTCCTTGGCATTTTGGACAGCCAATCGCTTTATATAACTTGGTTATCGCATTAAATCTCTTTCCTAATAATTTTTTTTCTTCATCATTAATTTGATATTCAATTTTGCAATGAATACATAATTTACGAGCAAGCCTTTGAGCAATAATTCCAATTAAAGAACCCGACATTAAATAATTAGGAACACCAATATTCATCAAACGAGGAATAGCACTTAGCGCATCGTTTGTGTGCAATGAGCTATATACTTGGTGACCAGTCATCGCAGCTTGAATTGCTGTTATTGCAGTCTCTTTATCACGAATCTCCCCAACCAATATAACATCAGGATCTTGACGCAAGATAGCCTTAATGCCAGTGGCAAAATCCATTCCAATATCATTTTTGATATTTGACTGACGGATCAGAGGAATATGATATTCTACTGGATCCTCGAGAGTCATAATATTTTTGTCAATTGAGTTGATATAGTTTAAAACCGTATACAGCGTTGTGGTCTTACCAGATCCTGTTGGACCAGTCAAAATAACTACCCCTTCTGGTCTTTTAACCATTTTCTTCAAAATCTCAATACAATGATTAGAGAAGCCCAGCTTATCCAGACTCATAACTGATTGCTTTTCATCTAAAATACGCATAACAATATTTTCGCCATTTATTGTTGGTTGAGTCGACACACGAAAATCGATTTTTCTTCCGACAATTTCCGACTCAATTCTACCATCTTGAGGCTTTCTAGTTTCAGCAATATTCATTCCCGACATAATTTTAATACGCACCACAATTGCCGACCAATATTCTTTGTGCACACTTCTGATTTGCACCATCTTTCCATCAATTCTATAGCGAATACGTAAAAAATAATCCTCTGGCTCAAAGTGTAAATCCGAGGCTCCATGGTGAACTGCATCATTCAAAATCGCATCCACTAATCGTACCATTGGACTTTTGTAATCTCCTCTAAGCTGAGATTCGTCATTAATTTTACTAGCACCACCACTTTCAATCTCTTTTAAGATACCTTCGATTGACATCTCATAATCATAATATTGATCTATGGCTTGCATTATTTCAGTTTCAGCGACGAATACTGGATCGATTCGATAATTTGGTGGAAAAAATCTACGCATTTGGTCAATGGCAATTATATCAAACACATCAACCATTGCTACAATGATAGTATCATTCTCTGAAGAAACTGGCATCAATTTATTGTGAACCGCAAAATCTTTTGGAATTCTTTTGACTAATTTTGGATCAACGATTGTTGATTTTAAATCAAATTTTTTAATACCAGCTGATTCATTTAAAACCTCACCCAGTGCCCCTTCAGAAATAAAACCAAAATCCACTAAAATTACCCCTAAGCTCTTAGAATTGCCTAGCTTTTCGCGTTCTTTAATTGCAACATTCAACTGATCTTCAGAGATAACCTTCTTTTCTAATAATTTACTACCAATATCTCCGCTTGCATTTTGATTTAATTGAGCTGAATTTGGCGCCTGATTTGGTTGCATATTAATTTTTTATAAAAGAATTTTTATATTACTAAATAATTTGCTATTAATTTATAGCAATGTCAACAAATTAAAAATTTTTGTATCAATTATTTTATTTTTAAGTAATTTTATTACATCAAAAATTTAATTAATTTATTATTTATGTCCGTAAGAGTAAGATTTGCACCTTCCCCAACTGGAGATTTGCACATAGGAGGGGCAAGAACCGCCCTTTTCAACTATTTGTTCGCCAAACATAATGGCGGTAAATTTTTACTTCGCATTGAAGATACTGATTTTGAAAGATCAACCACTAAAGCAATTGAAGCAATTTTTGAAGGCTTAAATTGGCTTGGTATCAATGCTGATGAAGATGTTGTTTATCAATCAAAAAATCAAAAGAGACATCAAGAAATTGCCTACAAACTTCTAGAAAATGATAAAGCATATTTATGCTACACATCATCTGAAGAATTAGAAGAAATGAGAAATCAAGCTCAAGCCAAGGGCGAGATTTTTCGCTTCCAAAGCCCGTGGCGCCACAAAAATATGTCCCAACAAAGTTCAGTTAAACCAGTAATTCGCCTAAAATCCCCTAGAGATGGATATACCGTTATCAAAGATTTGGTTCAGGGCGAAATTTCAGTTGCTAATTCTGAAATTGACGATTTGGTTATGCTTCGTAGCGACCTAACACCAACCTATATGCTTGCTGTAGTTGTTGATGATCACGATATGCAAATTTCACACATTATTCGAGGCGATGACCATTTAACCAATGCCTTTCGCCAAAAAATTATTTACCAATCTATGCAATGGCAAATTCCAGAATTTGCTCATATCCCTTTAATTCATGGTTCCGACGGCAGTAAGATGTCAAAGCGACATGGAGCAACTTCGGTAATTGAATATAAAAATTTGGGTTATTTACCACAATCTCTTCGCAATTATCTTCTACGTTTGGGCTGGTCAAATGGTGATGACGAAATCATTTCCGACGAAATGGCAATAAAATTATTTAATTTAAAAAACATTGGAAAATCGCCATCAAGATTTGATTTTGCCAAATTAAATCATATCAACAAATTTTATTTGAAAAACTCCACAAACGAAATTTTGCTTGATTTAATCGCCTCTTGCTCTTCAGGATTTGCGGACTTAAAAGACAATTCACAAAAATATTTAAAAGTTATAAATTTTTCCAAAGAAAAGATTGAAAATATTATTGATTTAGGCAAGATTTGCCAAATTTTTAGTGAAAATTATCGCCATAATATTTCGGAAAATGATCTGCAAAATCTTAATTTAAAAATTAATATAATAAAGGATTTAAAGAATATTCTTTTAGAAATTAACATATGGGATCACGACAACATTAAATTAAAAATTGACGAATATTGTCAAAAAAATAACTTTAAAATAAAAGATTTTGCCCCGGTTTTAAGAATTGCCTTAACCTTTTCTTCGGCTTCTGCAGGAGGGATTTTTGAGATTATTGAAATTTTAGGAAAGCAAGAAGTTTTAAAAAGAATAAATCTTGTAGTTTAAAATTAATTAATTAAAAATTAAAAAATCAACAATCCATAATTATCTTTCTTATGAAAAAACATTTTGCCATTTTACCCCTAGTTTTGTTTCTAATCAAGCCAGCTTTTGCTGGAATACTTAGCCCGATAGCCGATACATTCGTTTCTGTAGAGCTAGGCAAGGCGGTAATGTCAAGAGATTCTGTTAAATCTGATTTTAGCAATACAAGCGGAGCAATTGAAGCAATTCGTCAATTTGAAGATATTGCCATTGGTGGTAATATTCGCTTTTTAAAAAAATTTGGAATAAATGTTAATTGGTCAAAAACTTCACTCAAAAATGATAGAGTTGAAGGGGTAAATAATTTATCAAGTTCCGCAAAATATAAAGCTGATCAAATAAATTATTCTGGCTTATATTATATAACTTTAATTCCAACCAGAGCAGAAATATTTTTTGAGGCGGGAGTTGCAAGCATCGGAAACAAACTTAATTATAGCCTTGCCAATGGCACTAAATACGAGAAAAAAGATCGTGAATTTTTAGCCTTAGGTGGAATTGGTCTTCAGGTTTCGCCTTTTGGTGGCGATTATATCCGCTTTTCAGTTCATAAATTTGCTGGAAAAATTGGACTTCTAGATAGTAATTACACTCAAATTCGCTTAGGATATTTAAAGTCATTTTAAATTAATGTTTTATTTTAAATTGTCTTTATTAAAATAATTTTTGAAAAATTTTGGAAAGCCTTCCATAATTCCTAAATTACTAACAATGCTTAAAAATTATTTATTTACCTCTGAATCCGTATCAGAAGGTCATCCCGACAAGGTCTGCGACCAAATTTCCGATAGTTTGGTTGATGCTTATCTAAAACTTGATAACCAATCAAGGCTTGCAATCGAAACTTTTGCAACTACCAATCGAGTAATTATTGGCGGAGAAATTAGAGCTCCCGAAATCTCCAAACCTGACATAGAAAACATTATTCGCCAAACCGTTAAAGATATCGGCTACAATCAAAAAGGATTTGATTGGCAAAAACTCGAAATCACCAATTTGATTCACGGGCAATCTCCAGACATTGCAATAGGTGTTGATGCCAATATCAACAAAGATGAAGGTGCTGGCGATCAAGGAATTATGTTTGGCTTCGCCTGCAACGAAACCGCTGAATTAATGCCTGCTCCAATTTTCTATGCTCATCGTATTTTACAGAATATTATTAATGCAGTACGTGAAAAAAAAATCCCCAATTTTGGACCAGATGCCAAAAGCCAGGTAACTCTAAAATATATCGATGGCAAACCAGTTAGTGCCGATAATATTTTAGTTTCAATTCAACATCCAGAAGGTTATAATGCTAATCAAATTAAAGAAATTATTTTACCTATCGTTGCCCAAACTATGCCCGATGGTTGGATGTGTAGTACCGATAAATTTTTAGTCAACCCCACTGGAAATTTTGTGATTGGTGGACCCGATGGTGATGCCGGTCTAACTGGTCGAAAAATCATTGTCGATACCTATGGCGGAGCCTCTCCTCATGGCGGTGGTGCATTTTCGGGTAAAGACCCCACCAAGGTAGACCGCTCGGCAGCTTACATGGCAAGGTATTTAGCAAAAAATATTGTCGCCAGCAAATTAGCTGAAAAATGCACAATTCAAATTTCTTATGCAATTGGAATTTCAAAACCATTATCACTTTATGTTAATACACACGATACGGGAGTTAATAGCGAAGATTTGGTTAAAATAATTAATGAGTTGGTTGATTTATCCCCTAGAGGAATTAGGAATCATCTTAATTTAAATCGTCCAATTTATAAAAAAACTGCTTCATACGGTCATTTTGGCAGGTCACCTGAAATTGATGGTAGTTTTTCGTGGGAAAATACTGACTTAATTTTAAAATTAAAAAAATATTTGTAATGATTAACAATATTCTTTTAGTGGCACTTGGTGGGGTTATTGGCTCCACCTTGCGATTTTTCATAAGTGAAATTTATATTAATTCTTGTAAAGATATTGTCGGCTATATTGGCAAATTTCCGATTTCAACTTTCACCGTAAATATTATCGGTTCATTTTTTGCAGGTATTGTTTATTTTTTCATCATCAGCACGACTAACGATACTTCTTCTAATCTAAAACATTTTGTTTTAATTGGAATTTTAGGTAGCTTCACCACTTTTTCTAGTTTTTCACTCGATAGCTTTAGACTTTTAAATTCCAATAACTACACCTTATTTTTTATTTATATTTTTCTTTCGGTTCTCTTTTCAATTTTGTTTTTTTTTGCAGGATTTAATATAACAAAAGCGATTTTCTAATGATTGTAATTTTGGTTAATTCTAGCGACAAACTAGGAAGAATTGATAAATTCTTATGCCATAAATTTGATATTTCATTTTCTTTATCACAAAAAATTATCCGTGAAAAAAAGATTTTGATTAATCAAAAAATTGCCCAAATTAATAATAAAGTTCTAGTTGGCGACCAAATTATTATCAATGATAAACTATCCTTCAGAAATCAACAAGTAACCCCCAAAATTTCCTTGGATAAAATTAAAAAATTTTGGCAAAATATAATTTATGAAGATGAAAATCTAATTGCCATCAATAAGCCTTCCGGACTTGCTTCTCAAGGTGGATCTGGAATAGAAATTTCGGTAGATGATTTTGTAAAAGAAAGAAAATTTCAATTAGTTCATCGCTTGGATAAAGATACTAGCGGGTTGTTATTAATTGCTAAGAACAATGAGATTGCAGATTTTCTTGGAAATTTATTTAAAAATAAAGCAATTGAGAAAACTTATATTGCCTTAGTTGATGGCATCGTTAAAAAGGAGTCTGGAATTATTGATATTCCTCTATTGAAGCAAAATATTGGTAAAAATGAAATTGTGCAAGCCGACATTGAATTTGGAAAGAAAGCGGTCACCAAATTTCGAACATTAAATAAATTTCATAACATCACAGAGTTAGAGCTAAAGCCAATCACGGGCAGAACACATCAACTTAGAGTTCATTGCAAAGAAATAGGTCATCCAATAATTAATGATTACAAATATGGCGGAAAGAAAGTTGCAATGAAAGATAAATATCCAAGACTTTGCTTGCACTCTTATCAAATTAAAATTAATCAATATTTCGGTAAAGAACTCTTGATTAAAACCCCTTATCCAAATTTTACTTTTAAAATATAAATTTAGAATTACATTAAAATGTATTGTATAAGAAACCTCGCAACCGCAAATGATAAATCAACATAAAGCATTTTCCTTAATTGAAATTTCGGTTGTTATTTTGATTATTGGCATATTAATTTCTGGAATATCTAAAGGATTAGATTTGTACTATGACTACAAAATATCAAATGCCAGATTATTAACAAAAAACTCTCCCGTTCAAAGGATTGAAGGTTTATTAACTTGGATTGAAACCACTTCCACCGAAAGTTTTAGTTCAACACCCTCAGAAAATAGCAAAGTTAGTTTAATAAAAGATTTAAATTTTCGAAATAATATTAAAATTGATTTTTTTCAAAATAACGATTTGTATAAACCATTATATCAAACAAGAGCAATAAATGATTTACCGGCACTTTATTTTGATGGGTCTGACGATTATATGTTATCAAACGATTCTTTTCGATCAAATATTTTTCCCAATAATCAAATTACAATTTTTATGGTAATGAATTTTCTTGGAGGAAACGAAACTGCAGTTGCTTTTAAACATGAATTAGGTTCCTATAGAATAGGTCTTGAAATTAATAGCGGTAAATTGCGTTTTGATTTTCCAACATATAATATTTCAGTTTACTCAACATCAATTGTAAATAAAAAAAATGTTATTGTCACCGCAACCGCCGACAATGTTAATCAGAAAATTTTTATAAATTCTCTACTTCAACAATCACAGGTCAACAATATCAATATTCCTACCTCATCTCTAGCCTATTTTCATTTAGGAATCAATCCAGGTGGCGCTCTTGCAACCAAATTCTACTTTGGCGAATTAATTATTTATGATTTAGCTTTAAATGATTCCCAAATCAATTTAATTAATAAATATTTATCCCAAAAATGGGGAATTAAAATATAATTTATTATTAAAATTATAATGTTAGAATTGTTAAATAAATTATATTTAAACCCTAATGAATACAGAAAATCTAAATCTTAATCCTAATAAAATTCAAGAAGAAAGCCATGAAAATTTCTTACGCCCAAATTTTCTCGGCGATTTTATCGGTCAAAGAAAACTTAAAGAAAATTTAGAAATTTTTTTGAATTCCGCAAAAAGTCGCGGTGATTCTCTTGATCACACTTTATTTTATGGTCCCCCAGGACTTGGTAAAACCACTTTAGCACAAATTATTTCCCATGAAATGGGTGTTGGTTTTAAAAGCACTTCTGGACCAGTAATTTCGAAATCTGGAGATTTGGCGGCAATTTTAACCAACTTACAAGCTGGCGATGTGTTATTTATTGATGAAATTCATCGTCTTAACAAAAATGTTGAAGAGGTTTTATATTCAGCAATGGAAGATTTCAAGTTGGATATTATAATTGGCGAGGGACCATCAGCCCGAGCGATAAAAATTGATTTACCAAAATTTACCTTAGTTGGAGCAACAACTCGTCTTGGAGCCATTGCCAATCCACTTAAAGATCGTTTTGGTATTCCGCTTAGAATTAATTTTTATGACATTTCAGAATTAGAGCAAATTATTATACGCGATAGTAAAATATTAAATATCGGTATCGAAGATTATGCTAGCAGAGAGATTGCCAAACGCTCGAGAGGCACTCCAAGAATTGCCATTCGCCTCTTAAAAAGAGTTAGGGATTTTGCCATTAATGCTAATTTAACAATTGTAAGTCAGGATATTGCCAATTTCGCTTTAACCCAACTTGAAATTGACCAAAATGGTCTTGATTCTTCAGACCACCGCTATCTTCGATTTATTGCCGAAAATTATCGAGGTGGTCCAGTTGGCATTGAAACCATCGCTTCAGCAATTAGCGAAGAAAAGGACACCGTCGAAGATTCGATTGAGCCATATTTAATTCAACAAGGCTTGATTGAAAAAACCCCAAGAGGACGAGTTATCACCGAAAAAACTTGGAAAATTTTAGAAAAATTATGAGCCAAAAAATATTACTAATTATTACAGGAAGTGTTGCCTGTTACAAATCATTAGAACTTATCCGACTTTTAAGAAAAAATAACTTTGAAGTAAATTGCGTCTTATCTAAAGGAGCCAAAGAATTTATTACCCCACTCTTGGTCTCCGCACTTTCTGGCACAAAAACCTATGATGACTTATTTGATAATGATGATGAAGTAAAGATGGGTCATATTAACTTATCCAGAGCCAATGATTTAGTGGTTGTTGCCCCCGCTAGTGCTGATTTTATTGCCAAAATTGCCAATGGTTATAGCGATGATCTAGCCAGTGCCGCGATTTTAGCTTGCAACAAAAAAATTATTGTAGCTCCAGCCATGAATGAGAAAATGTGGAATAATCCTACTACCATTGAAAATATTTCTAAAATTGAAAAATTCGGACATGAAATTATCGAGCCACAAAAAGATGTTCTAGCTTGCGGTGAGGAAGGTGTCGGTAAATTGGCAGAAATCGCCATTATTTTCGAAAAAATTTCTCAATATTTCCAAAATAAAGAGGATTTTAGTCAAAAAAACATTTTAATCACCGTTGGCGGAACCATTGAAATGATTGACCCCGTCCGTTTTATTGGCAATAAATCTTCTGGCAAGCAAGGGCTTGAAATTGCCAAATATTTCGCCCAAGCTGGAGCTAGGGTAAATATTATTGCTGGCAATGTCACTCAACGAATAAACTTACCACATAATTCAGTAATTCATGTTCAAAGTGCTTCAGAAATGTTTGAAGAAGTCAAAAATAACTTAGATGATGTTGATATTTTTATTTCTTGTTCAGCAGTTAGCGATTTTAAAGTAAAAAATTATAGTCAACAAAAAATCAAAAAATCTCAAAACCAAGAGCCAATTTTGTATCTAGAAAAAAACCAAGATATTTTGCAATATGTTGGCAGTTGCGAAAAGCGTCCAAAAATTGTTGTTGGATTTTGTGCAGAGAGCGAAAATCTCCTAGAAAATGCTAAACAAAAATTAGTTAATAAAAAATGTGATATTATAGTTGCCAACCACATTGATAACGGCAAAATTTTCGGAAGTAATTTTACCTCTGGATTTATTATCAATGCAAGTCAAAGGATAGTTGAATTTAATAATATTTCTAAAAATAAACTAGCAGAAATTTTGGCAAATCATTTAAAAACTTAGTCGCTGAATTATTTCAGATCTACTTAAATATTTGATTACATATTTTAATTCGGGGCCATTTTCTTTACCCGTTAATGCCAAACGAATTGGCATAAATAGTTCCTTGCCTTTTTTATCGCAAATTTTTTTAATTTCATCAAGCCAAATTTGCCAAGAGTTATCATTATTGGTTTCGCTAGGCAAAACTTTTATACAATTTTCCAAAAATTCCTTGTGATTTTCGGCATTTTTATAACGAAATTTTTCATCAAAAATTTTTACCCAACTTTCAATTTCGTGAATAAAGCTAATATTAGACTTACACATTTCCCATAATTCTTTAGAAATGTTATATTTTAAATTAAGTTCTTTAATTCTTTTCTGAATATATTCGAAATCAACAATTTGTAGTAATTTTTGATTAATATGATTTAATTCTAAAATATCATAATTTGTTGAAGATTTTGAAAATTTTTCAAAACCAAAATTTGCCACCAAATCATTGATATTATTAGTTATATCGATATTTTGCGAAGTCCCAATTTGTGATAATAAACTTATGATTGACATAGCTTCATATCCCTGATTTCTAAGTGACTTAATATCAAACCCCCCCTCTCTTTTTGAAATTTTTCCTTCCGAAGCCTTTACCAAAGCCAGATGGCCAAAATTTGGAGCCTTTGCATTTAGAGCTTCAAAAATTTGAATTTGAATGGCGGTATTGGTAATATGATCCTCTCCTCTTACAATATCAGTGATTTCGTAATCTATATCATCAACCACAGAACAAAATGTATAGGTCGGTATTCCAAAGCCATTTTCATCTTCTTGACGAATCAAAATTGGATCAGAAAAATGCCGACCTTCATAGGTTATTTTGCCTTTAATTTTATCATCCCAAGTCGTTGAGTTATCGCTAAGTAAAAAACGGTAATGTGGTTTTAGACCTTTTGAACGCAATTCTTGTTTTTGTTCCTTAGATAATTTTAGGCTAGCTCGATTATAAATTGGGGCAACTCCAGAAGCATTTTGCGATTTACGCTGAAGATTTAACTCTTCGGTAGTCTCAAAACATTCGTAAAGTCTTCCACTGGCAATTAGTTGATTTTTAGCCTGCTCATAGCGAGCTAATCGGTCGGACTCTTTAAAAAAATTATCATATTTTAAGCCAAGCCATTTCATATCAGTAAAAATCATTTCACTATACTCGGTCTCTACTCTTGCTGAGTCGGTATCATCAAATCTAAGAATAAATTCCCCATTGGTTTTTTTAGCAAATAGATAATTAATTATAGCGATGCGAATGTTGCCAACATGTAAAAAACCAGTTGGCGAAGGGGCAAATCTAACTTTTGTATTCATAATTATTCTCGGATTTTTTTAACTTTAATTAACACTAAATTATTATCTCTTTTTTTCAAAATTTCAAAACCAATTTTGTTGATGATAAAACTTTCGCGCTCTTCAGGTATTCTGCCTAAATAATTTATGATATAGGCCGAAATATTGTGGGCTTCGTCATTTTCTGCAATATTTAAATCCAGTTTTTTATTAATATCTCGAACCAGAGTTTTGCCAGTAATTTTAAAAGTTCCAGATTTAGTTTTAATGATATTAATTTCGTTATTTTCATCTTGCTCCTTGATTTCCCCAACTATTTCTTCCAATATATCTTCAAGGGTCACAATTCCTTGAAAAACACCGTATTCATCAATAACAACTGCCAATCGTCTTTTATTTTTTCTAAATGCAAAAAGTTGTGAACGCAAGTTGTTGCTTTTTGGTGAAAAAAATGGTTGCGAACTGGCAATATCTAAGCTAAATTTTTCAATATCATCTTTAAAGAAATATAATGCTTTCAATAATTTTCTGACATTTAAAATTCCAACAATATTATCTTTGCTTCCTCTCCACAGTGGAATTCTTGTGAAACCAATATCAATGGCTTTTTTAAAAATTTCAGAATTTTTTAAATCTCGATTAATCGACTCCACATCTTTACGATGAACCATAATTTCGCTAATTTCGGTATCAGCTAAATCAAGAACTCCGTCAAGCAAATCCTTATCATATTTATAAATTGTTCCCTCTTTAGCCTTTAAATCAAGGGTATCGCGGATTTCTTCAAGCTCTGATTCTTTGGTTTTAATGTTTTTTTTAAAGTGTAGAATATTAATACAAAAATCAATTATTTTTTGAATTATTTCAACGATTGGTGAAAAAATTTTATATAAAATTTCAATTAAAGGACAAAATAGAATTGCACATTTTTCAGGAAATTGAATGGCTAAAGTTTTTGGCAATATTTCGCCAAAAACTATAACTATTATGGTTAGAAAAAAAGTGGCGTAAACCACACCAATTTCGCCAAATAATTCCAATAATAATTTAGTTGTAAGTGCCGATGCAATTATGTTGGTAGCATTATTAGCAAGAAGCATAACACTAACTATTTTTTCGCGATTTTTTAATAATTTTAATATTCTTTTTGCCTTTAGATTGCCCTCATTTTCAAGGCGATTAATTTTGGCACGAGACGAAGCGGTAATAGAAGTTTCAAAACATGAAATTAAACCAGCCATTACCAATAATCCCAGAATTATGATTATTTCGAATTCAATTATACTCATTTAGTTAATTGGTTTTTGGTTTTGTTATCATCTATTTTCATGGGCAAAATAACCATATTCAAGCCCTTAACATGAAGTCTTCTTTGCATAATATAAGGCACATGGTTAAATAATAATTGTGTAAAAATATTCTCATTATCAAATATAAATTTGGTGCCAAAAAATATCACATTTTCGTAATCTTTGGCAACCCTATCCGTTAATTGCGTAAGTTTTTCTACAATATCAGTATCATATCCAACATAAGCCTTAGCAAAGCGACCATTGGCGTTGCAATAATTTTTATATTTGCTAACGACTGATTTGGTTTTGCGCCTCATATCTCTCCATTTATGCTCTTCGCGCAATGTATTTGAGTCAACCTCTCCAACGGTTACAAAGATAAAATTTTTAAAAATACCGGGAAATAATTTTTTAATTTGCAACAAACAATTCATCCCACTTCCAAAAGTTTGGTCGACAATAATCGCTGCAGTTGGGGCTTTTTTATCTGGAGCCTCAAGAATCGATGATGGGCTTAAACATTGCTCCTGACAAGAGATGAAGTCCATTTCCTTAAGGCTTAAATTTTTCTTAAATCGCACATAGATATTTTTGATTATCCAGCCAATTGAAATAAATAATGAGGTGATTAAAAGCGTAATCCAACCGCCTTCGTAAAATTTTTCAATTATTGTAATTAATAAAATCGAAAAACACACCACAAAACCACTTGATGAAACGATTAATTTGCGAAGCCAAGTCTTTTGGCGCTTACGATGACGGATCCAATAAATTGTTAAACCCAGAAGCGACAATGAAAAGGTTATAAACACATTAATTGAATATAAAACTACCAATATATGCACCGACCCACCAGTAATTATCAGAGTGGCAATAGCACAAATTGTCATAAATAAAATGCCATTTTTTACCACCAATCTACTTGATAATGAGCTAAATGATTTAGGCATCCATTCATCATTGGCCATATTGGCAATAACATTCGGACCCGCCAAAAATCCAGCATTGGCCGCAACTATTAATAAGCCAGCCTCAAAAATCAATACAATTGGTACAATAAATTTTCCAAGACTAATATCTTTATAATACCAGCCTTCAGTTATAGCATAAAAAGTGGTAGCATTTAAGGTTTGACCCGGTGTTTTAGAAACACCCCAAAGTAAGTATAAAATGATAATTCCTGCCGCCATAAAAGCTAATGATGTTGCCACCAAAAACATTGTGATTTTTGCGGTTCTTACTCTTGGCTCCGATAAAGTGTTAACATTATTTGATACCGCTTCCAATCCAGTATATGTTCCTCCTCCCATCGAAAAGGCCTTTAAAAAAATCGACAAAACGAAAACCCAACCCATAGTATTTTTCATTTCGCTTGTCTCTTGAACCGCATGAGGGATCAATGCTGGAAGCCCAAAACCATGAGCAACTATTCCGTGAATTATTAAAAAAAAATGAGTAAAAATAAATCCTAAAAAAATCGGCAATAAAAATTTAATCGACTCTTTCATGCCCCGAAGATTAAGAAAAGCCAAAAAACATATCATTAAAATTGCCACTAACATTTTAATACTTTGCATATCTTTTGGCAAAAAACTAAAAATTGCATCAACACCGCTAGCAATTGAAATTGAAATGGTTAATACATAATCAACTATTAATGCCGAACCCGAAACCAATCCCGCATATTTACCAAGCAATCTTGTGGCAACTCTATAGCCACCTCCACCATTTGGAAATAGTTCAATAACTTGAGTATAAGCAAATGAAATTATAAATATTGTGAATGCGGTGGCGATAGCAAGATAGATTGCCAATTCTTCGTGGGAGCCAAGTGCTACAAATGCCTCTTCTGGACCGTAGCATGATGATGAAATGCCGTCAGCTCCAAGCCCAACCCAAGCCAAAAAAGCTACTAAAGTAAGGCTTTTACGGGTTTCTTTATCAAAAAAATCGCGAGGATTTCCAAATATAAAATTTCGAAGTTTTGTAAGCATAAATATTTTAATCTTAGAACAAGGAAATATTATAATTTAAAAATATTTCCAATTCAACATTTTATAATTGATTTTTTAAAGAATAAAATTTTTCCATTAATTTTCTTATTAATTCAGGTGATTTTTGTCCTCTTACTTTTTCAATTCCTGACGAAATATCAAAAAATTTTGCATTAGTTTTTTTTGAGGCGTCATCGATATTTTCGATATTAATGCCGCCTGATAAAAACCATGGTTTTTGAATGTAAATATTTTTCAACAAATCCCAATCAAATTTATTGCCACTTCCGGGCGATTTATTGTCAAACAAAAAATAATCAACGGCATTTTCAAATATTTCAATCGATTCAAGGTCTTTATTTTCTTGAATTGAAAAGGCTTTGATTATTTTAATATTAGGATATTTCTTTTTGAAACCTTGAATATATTGTATATTTTCTTTGCCATGAAATTGGAAAAAATCTGGCTGCAATGAATGATTTATTTTTTCGATTTCATTTATAGAGGCATTGACCACAACCGCTACTTTAGAAATATTTTTTGGAATGATTTTGGAAAAAATATTGGCTTGATTATAGCTAATATTTCGAATTGAATTTTTGACAAAAACAAAACCCAAAAAATCACAATGACTTTCAATTGCACAATTTAATGAATTAATATCATTAAACCCGCATAGCTTGATTTTCATTTTTTAAAATTTAAATCCAGGGGGCAATGGAATTCCAGAGGTTGCTGATTTTATTGCCTCGCTTGACCCTTCATCAGATTTTTTCTTGGCATCATTGAACGCAGCAACAATTAAATCCTCCAAAATTTCTTTTTCATCAACGGAGATTAATTTTAGGTCAATAATAATTTTCTTGGCAATGCCATTCCCAGTCAATATTGCTTTTACCATTCCACCGCCTGCAGAGCCTTCAAATTCTTTTTCGGCAATTTCTGCCTCAATTTTTTTCATTTTTTCCTGCACTTTTTGTGCTTGTTGCATTAGTCTTTGGATATCCATAATTTTTTTAGTTTAAATTAATTTAAGAGTTTTGTGAATCACTTAGTTTTATAAGCCAAGGGAAATAATTTTTAATTTTATATTCTAATATTCTTTTAATTTTTCTTATAAATCCAACCTTGTCAATATTTTCTTTTGCAAAAATGTCGAAATTTTTTGTTTCATAACCGTTGATATTAATTTGCATTGTTCCTATAACATCATTTTTTTTAATTGGTGCATATAGTGGTGATTTATATTTTATCTCTACTTTAATATCATCGATATTTATTTCTCTGTTAACATTAAAATTAATTGATTGATTTATTATCCCCTTAATTTGCTTTTTATTTCCTAACCAAACATTGATTTTAGTAACCTCATCCCCTTTTTCAAATATGTAAATTTTTTTAAAATTATTAAATCCATAATCCAATAATTCAGTAATAATATTTTCACGAATTTTTGGAGTTGGTGCCTTATTAACAACTGCAACCAATCTACGATTATCTCTTTTAACCAAAGTAACCAAGCCATATCCCCCTTGATTGGTATGACCAGTTTTGCCACCTACAATTCCTTCGTAGTGATTTTTAATCAACGGGTTTCGATTTTTTTGGGTAATGTTGCGATAGGTAAATTCAGGAATACTCAAATATTGTGCATATTGTGGAAAATCATTATAAAGCCTTATTATTAGGGTCGCCAAATCTTTTAACGTCATATAATGGCCATCTTGATGAAGTCCATGGGGGTTCATAAAGTGCGAATTATTCATATTTAACTCTTTGGCTTTTATATTCATCAAATTAATAAAATGCTCATAACTATTTGCGGTGGTTTGGGCTAGTGCAATCGCCGCATCATTTGCCGAAACTGCTAATAGCCCTTTAAGCAAATCATCAACCGAAACCACATCACCATAATTTAAAAACATCGAGGAGCCACTTTTACGCCAAGCATCTTTGCCAATTAGGCAACGATTTTGTAAATTTACATTACCTTTTTTAACTTGATCAAAAACCACATAAGCAGTCATTAATTTGGTCATTGATGATGGAGAAATTTTTTCATTTATATTGCGAGATTTAAGAATTTCCGAAGTGTCTGCATCAATTAACAAATAATAGCTTGCATTTTCTAGATATTGATAAGCAATGCTGGCAAAAGCATTGTTAACTTTATGGTTTAGTAATATTATTGCTAAAAAAATAGCAATAATATGCCTTAAAATATATTGTATTTTAACAAAATTTTGCATTAACTTTTTAAATAATACTTTAAAATCTTAATCCTGTGTCTTTACCCTAAAGCCTGATATAACTAATTGCTAAATAAGTATCTTGGTAGAATTTTATTTGAAAAATATTATAAATTATCCCGATAAGTTATTCTCAAAGAATTTAACATAATCGTTTTTTTCTTTATAATATTCCAACTGCTTTTTTCGAAGCAAATTTTTTCTTTCAACAATTAATTTTCTAGTAATTTCTAGATCCACCTGTGATCTCGATTCAATAATAGTTTTAATAGCATTTTGTAAACTTGCAATCGGCACTAAATTATAGTTTTTATCCGATGCCGAAGATTTTATCCCATATCCATCTTGAATTGGAATATTAATTTTGTCAAAATCTTCACCTAAATTATTGAAGGGCTTATTTAGATAGGTGCTATATGAAATCTCAAAAACATTCGGGTCTAAGCCGCTATCTGGATTGTTGGCAATGCCTTGTTGATAAGTTTCAAGATCAGGAAAATGCTGAGCATTTTTGCTACCCAGATAAGATATATCCACATAATTATATTTATTTGCTAAAGTTTTCGAAGGTAAATTTTGTCGATCAGGAGTTTGAAAATTACTTGGATTTTTATAATCGATGTCTGAATCCGAACCCAAAAAACCAAAAACTGATTTTTCTTCATTTAATGTTCTTATTTTATTAATTTTATCGGTATCACTTTTAAATCTTGCCTCAAATAAATCATTTGATGAAAAATTAGATAAATTATTTGAACAAGATGCTAAATTTAAAACCAAAACAAAACCAATTACTGTTTTTTTAAAAACAATATTCATTGTAATTAATTTCTAATTATTATTGCTTCATTGCCGTTATTTTCTATGGATTTTTTAACTTTTAATGCCTGATTTTTTGATAAGTAAGGTCCAAAAACTGAACGATAAATTTTACGATCATTAATATTGGCAATTATTACTTTACCATTTTTTTGATTGGCGATTAAACCTAGCTTTTCTCTTGCTCCAGAAGAATTATTGAATGCTCCAACTTGAACATAATAACGACCTCTTATGCCAGTTGAATATTTTGAGATTTTAGCAAATTTTTTATTTTTGTTTTTATACCCATTTTCTTCCTCTTCTTCGATGCTAGAGTCATTAAAATCTTGATTATTTTCAGCCGCAAACTCTTTGCTGTCAGCTCTAGAGGTTTTTTTATATTTTTTTGTTGAATAGGTAATTATTTTATTTCCATCTTCATCTTGATTTACATCGGTTGCATTTTTTTTATAAAGATTTTTTGAGGAAGCAACTTTACTAGATTGAGAATTTTCCAAATCTTCTTCAAAAATTTCAGATTTATTGTTATTTTTTACAATTGAACTATCTTGATTCAATTCATTTTTTTCGTTTTCATAATCGTTTTTTTCAGTTTTTTTGACATTAGTTTCTAACCCCAAATCATATTCCACAGTCTGCTCTGCACTAGAGCTATTTTCGTTTTCAATAACCCCAACCTTATTTTGAGAATTACTAGAATTGGCAAAATTCCTTTTATAGTTTTCCAAGCTAAAATCACTTGATTTATTTTTAATATTTGCAGTATTTGCTTCCAAATTATCACTATGACTCATTTGCCCAGACATTATTTTGGCATTGGCCTCTGGAACTCTTGTTTTAATAGGCTTAGGCTTACCTTGCAAATCAACAAATCTTACTTCAGTTGGCTGACCATTATTGGTTTTTTGACAACCTGCAAACAAAAGAACTAGGGAGAAAATTAGAAATTGTTTCGAGTTATTTTTCATAAAATTATAATAATTTATTTTCACCATAAAACAATTTTATGCTAATTATGGGAATAGTTAAAGCCTAAATATAGTTATAAAATATTTTTAAATTAATGCAATTTAAAAAACAATTTATTTATTAATTTTTTGGTTTTTTTATATCATAATCATCAAAAAGAATTCTTCTTGATGATCCTTCCAAATCATCATATTGTTTATTTTTAGTGCACCAAAGAAATGCCAGTAAACCCGCTAGACTCATTATCAAGGTTAAAGGAATTAAAAAAATTAAAACATTCATAATTTATTTTTATAATTTAATTTTAGCGAGTTTATGGTAACCAATAGCGAAGAGCTAGACATTGCAATTGCTGCGAATAATGGCACGATATAACCAGCTATGGCAAACGGCACGGCAAAAATATTGTAAATAAGTGCAATTGCCAAATTTTGCTTCATAATTTTAAAGGTTTTTTTAGCAAATTTAATTAAATAAATTGCTGCCGATAAATTATCGCCTTCAATCAATATATCAGCAATATTTTGTGATAAATCAACCGCCTTGGAAAACGATAAGGATATATCGGCTAAAGCTAGAGAAGGAGCATCGTTAAGACCATCTCCTATCATTAGAATTTTATTGCCTTCATCTTTAAGTTTTTGAATAATTTCAGCTTTTTCAATTGGATTTTTTTGCCAGTAAAATTGATTTATTCTGGTTATTTTGGCAATGCGTTCTACCTCTTGCTTTTTATCTCCCGACAACAAAATGATTTTCTTATTTTCTGCCAGTAAAAAATCAATTAATTCACGACAATTTTTTTTAATTTTATCCTTAAATATGAATAGATATTGACAATTTTCTCCTCTAAAAAAACTAGATAATTCACTTTCAAATTCGTCGAATAATATATTAATTTTATCAAATTCAAAATTTATTTTACAATATTCTTTATTACCAATCCGATATTCTTTTCCATCAATATTACCAGAAATTCCTGAACCTTGAATTGCCGAGGTTTTCAATTCATAATTTTTATTTATAACATATTTATCTAATGATTTTGTGATTGATTTTGCAATTGGATGCGAACTAAATTTAGCAATATTGTATGCGATTGCAATATTATTATGATGACTAATATCATCAAGTGAAATCTCTTTATATTGATTGTCGACAATGTTATAAATCCCTATCAGAATTGGCTCCCCAACTGTAATAGTTCCTGTTTTATCAAAAACAACATAATCGATTTTTTCTAATTTCTCTAATACTTCGCCATTTTTTATGATGATGCCTTTTTTTACAAAGTTTGCCACCGCGAGAGATTGAGCAATAGGAATTGCTAATGCCAGTGCACATGGACAGGTGATAATTAAAACCGCTGTCGCCTTCATTAATGCCAAATCCCATAGGTTATTACGATAAAAAAACCAGTATATAAATGTCAAAAAAGCTATAAGATGAACCGCGGGGGTATAATATTTTGAGAAATTATCAGCAATTCTAATATAGGTATTTTTCTTAAATTCTATTTTGGCAATAAGCTCAATGATTTTAGACAATAGTGAGTCATTAATATTTTTTGAAATTCTTACTTTGATTGGATCGCCCATATTTATACTACCCCCGAACACCTCTTGACCTATCTTGATATTTACGGGTATTATTTCTCCTGAAATCAAGGAGTTATTAACCACCGCCTCCCCCTCTATAACCTCACCATCGCAGGCAATTTTTTCACCAGTTGCTACCAACAAAACCATATCTTTTTTTAATTTTTTACTTGGAATTAAAACAATCTTACCATCAATTTCTACTTTGCCAATGGTGGTTTGCAATAAGGAAAATTCTGAAGTTATGTTAAATATTTTTTTTCGAGCTTTATAATCAAGATAACGCCCAATCAACAGAAAAAAAATTAGCATAACCACCGAATCAAAATATACATCGCTTCCAATTCTATAAGTTTGAACTATACTTACAATTGTTGCCAAAATTATTGCGATAGAAATAGCTAAATCCATATTAGGGAAGCCTTTTATTGTCGATTTATATGCGGATGTAAAAAAAATCCGACCCGAATAAATTATGACAGGCAATGCAATAATTGATGATAAAATATATAAAAATTGACGGGTTATTCCTGATATTTCATTATTGCCATCAAACCACAGAGCAAAAGAAAAGAGCATAATATTTCCAACACCAAATCCAGCAACTGCCAAAGCTTTAAAAATTTGATTATCAAATTTTTGCTCAACTTCTCTAAGATATTCTTCCTCAATTGGCAATGCTTTATAGCCAATATTATTGATTAAATTAATCAATTTTTTACCGATAGCAAAATCACCCTGCCAAGTTAATTCTAGAATTTTTTGAGTTAGGTTTACACGAGCATAAATTACTTGTTCTTGCTTTTTAAGCAAGCTTTCTATTAGCCAGACACAAGCACCACAGGTAATAGCGGGAATTGCCAAATTAATGGTCTTATGGTCTGTATGCGATATCTTGCAATAATCTTCAATAATAAAATCATCTTGCGACCTTTCTGGCTTAATGGAAATGTTAAAATCCGAAATTCTATTTAAATAATAATTACTTAATCCATTGTTATTAATAATATTAAAGCCATATTCACAACCATCGCAACAAAAATTTACTTGGTTTTCTAGTAAAATATTTTTGCAATGAAGACATTCTTTCATGGAGCAAAAGGTTGTTTATTATCAATATCCTGTGGCTTTATTATAAAATAATAAATATCTTGAATAACATTATTATTATGAGAAACTGCGGTTTCCAACTCCCATGTTCCGGCCATTTTCAATTCAAAATCAATATATGAAAATGATTTTGCAACAATATTACCACTTAAGGCTTTGTCAAATTTTTCATCGGGTAAATATTTAAGTTTATAAATTACCTCAAATCCCGAAATCAAATTATTATTTAAGTCAGTCAAGGTAGTTTCGATTTGAAATTTAGAATGACCAATTTTTTTTATATCATTTTTAATTTGATAACCCAATTTTCTTTGCTCTTGGATTTTTTCAAGAATTTTATTATAGTCAGACGTTTTTTGGTAAGATCCCGCAGTATAAATGCCCCGCCATGTTTTTTTAGCAATAAAAATATAGCTAATATTAACTGTAACAACAATAAAAAACATTATAAACAAATAATATGGCCAGTTAATTTTAAAATTTCCTAGATTAAATTTTTTTTTCATAAAATTTTTTAAATATTATTTTAAATTCATCATATAATTCATTGAACTTAACCTCAATTATTTGTTGTTTAGCGATAATTACAAAATCATAATTTTTGCCGATATTTTTAGGGCATAGTTCCATAAAAATATTATTTACTCTTCTTTTGATTAAATTACGATTAGTAGCTAATTTACAGGTTTTTTTAGAAATCGTGATGCCGTATCGACAAAAAGCGAAATTTTTGTCATTGTTGACCTTATCAATCGATAAATTATATAGGAATATGAATGATTTACTATGAATTTTTTTGGAGATATTTTGGAGTTTTTTAAACTCAACTGATTTTTTAATCTTAAAAATTTTCATTTTCAAAATAGTTATTTTTTTATGTAATTATTTTGAAATTTTTAGTATAGATTTATAATTTAGCTAACAAATTAAAGATTTATGCTAGATTATAGAAAAATTTACTATTAATCAAACACTGAGGCATGAACGACCTTTAGCACGACGTCTAGCTAATATTTTTCTACCGCCAGCGCTTGCCATTCTTGCTCTAAAACCATGTCTTCTTTTGCGAACAATTTTGCTTGGTTGCCAAGTTCTTTTCATAAAATTTAAGAAATTTAAGTGGATTATTTAATCAAACTATTTTAAATATTTCGATAACTATTTTGTAAAATTTTAACCATTATCGATTTATTTGCAATAGCTAATTTATTTTTTTATTTGATTTTTGCTATCTACCAAAATTACTTTAGGTTGAAAATTTCTAGCTTCATCAAATTTCATTGAGCCATAAGCTATGATAATAACATTGTCGCCAACCTGAACTTTTCGAGCCGCCGCTCCATTGATTTTAATTTCGCCAGAATTTTTTGGAGCCTTAATTGCATAAGTTGTAAATCTTTCGCCATTATTAATATTTAAAACATCAACCATTTCATGGCTTAAAATTCCTGATTGGTCAAGCAACTCTTCATCAATTGAAATTGAACCTTCGTAATTTAAATCAGCTTGCGTTACTGTAGCCCTATGAATTTTGGCTCGCATTAATGTAATTTTCATATATTAATTATGTTGTTTATAAAGTTTAATAGCTCTATTTTCAAAGGCTTGTATCATTTTTTGTGTAGCTGAAGAAAATATCGCACCAAGCATTTTGCTTAGTAAAAGAGAATTAAATTCAAATTCAAGATAAAAATTAACTGAACAATGATTATTGTCAATTTTAATTATTTTCCATTGATTGATTAAACTTTTGAATGGACCCTTAATAGCTCTAGCTTCAACAAAAAATTCGTTTTCACTAATTTTTTTAAAAACTACTTCTGAGGTGTATTTTTCATAAATGCTTTTGAAATTAATCACTAAATCAGCATGAAGTTGATTTTCGTTGATTATTTTGGTAATATGCGAATTGCTACACCAAGGTAAAAATTCGGGATATTTTTCTATGTCAATCACCAAATCATAAATTTCCTTAGCAGAAAATTGCATTTTTTTTGATTCTTGAATTTTTGGCATCGTTTTATCAAAATTGTTCTTTTTTAATCATTTCTTCCATTTTTTTTGGATCAATCTTTCCGAATTTTCCAAGCATTTTTTGCATAACTTTATATTTTTTTATCAATCGATTTACTTCTTGAATATTTGAACCCGCCCCTCTTGCGATACGATGTTTGCGCGATGAATTAAGTAAATCTGGATTTTTTCGTTCTTTTTGTGTCATTGCTAAAATAATTGCCTCTTGAACCTTGATTTCTTTCTCAAAATGACCCATTTGCTTAAGTTGTTCTTTAATTTGTCCAACCCCAGGCAATAAATTTAATATCGAACTCATTCCACCCATTTTTCGCATATTACGAATTTGCGACAAAATATCATTAAAATCAACCTTACCATCTTTAAGCTTGTTAGTGGTTGATTCAATTTCTTTCATATCAAAAATTTCTTGGGCTCTTTCCACCAAAGAAACTACGTCGCCCATTCCAACTATCCTCGAAGCAATTCTATCTGGATTGAACTCATCGAGGTCTTCTAACTTTTCACCAACCCCAATAAATTTAATTGGACATTGAGTTGAAGCCTTCATGGTCAAGGAGCTACCGCCTCTTGCATCACCATCGAGCCTTGTTAAAACAATTCCCGAAATCGATAAATTTTCTTTAAATTTTTCTGCAACATTTACCGCATCTTGTCCGATCATTGCATCAACTACTAAAAGCACTTCTTGCGGATTAATTTCTTTATTTATCGCAATAAGTTCATCCATTAATTCTTCATTGATAGCTGTTCTTCCAGCACTATCCAAAATAAGTAAATCATAATTACCTGAAATTGCATGCGCCTTAGCATTTTTGGCTAATTGAAGTGGGCTTAAATTTTTATCAAAATCGGCAAAATCAACTTGGATTTTATCGGCTAATATTTTTAATTGTTCCGAAGCCGCTGGACGATAAATATCAAGCGATGCCAATAATATTTTTAATTTATTTCTTTGTTTCAATCTAAAGGCAATTTTTGCCGAGGATGTAGTTTTTCCAGCACCCTGAAGACCCGTTATTAAAATCACTGCTGGCGGTTTGCATTTAATGTTTAGCTCCGACTTTTCACTTCCAAGCAATTTAACTAATTCATCATGAACGATTTTTACAATCATTTGCCCAGCAGAAACGCTTGATATAACCTTTTGTCCAATAGCAACTTCCTTTATATCGCTTATAAATTTTTTGGCGATCACCAACGACACATCAGCCTCAAGCAGAGCGATACGAATCTCTCTAAGGGTTTCGTTTAAATCATCTTCATTAATGAATTTTTTGCCAGAAATTTGTGAAAAAATTTTAGTAATTTTATTAGAAAAATTATCAAACATAGAATATATTTTTAATGTGTTCAGGTATTTTTGTTGGTTTAATGCTGTTGGTATTTATGCAAACTAAATCAACCTTTGCAGTTGAAATAACTTTATTGTCAATTTGTATTTCTTGATAAATTTTAACTTTTACATTTGAAACTTCAAGAAACTTCACGCTCACGGAAATCTTATCATCAAGACATGCGGGTGATAAATATTCAACCTCAATTTTTCTAACCACAAAGCCAATATTTTGAGTTAGAGCTAATTCTTTTTGATAGATTTCATTCATTCGCAAATAATCAGTTCTAGCACGCTCATAAAATTTAAGATAATTAGCATAATAAACTATTCCTCCGGAGTCAGTGTCTTCAAAATATATGCGATAGTGAAAATTATTCATATTTTACGGTAATTTCAGCAGAGCAATTTGGCGTTTCGTGAACTTTTATTGCAATGCATTTAATGGGATGATTAGCAAATAATTGTGGACAAATATCGTAAAGTAGATGTTTGGCGATATTTTCAGCGGTTGGATTTTGCTCCATATAATAAATTTTTTGACTAGTAATTGCCGAAATATTACTTCCTAGATTTTTGTCATAAATGCACAAGATAGTATTGTGGTCTAGATATTCATCAATCCAAGCTCCAAGTACTGACTTGATAACACCAAAATCAATAACCCGGCCAATATTATCGAGTTCTTTTGCGCTAAAAGTTACTTCAACCACATAACGGTGACCATGAAGCAATTTACATTTACTTTCATGGTTCATAATGCGATGAGCACTATCAAATTCAAGGCGTCGAGTGCAGGTTATCATTAAATTTATATTTATTTTAAATAATTTAAATTATATTATTTAAAAAAATCAAATTCAACTATCAAAAAAATGCAAGAAATTTTATCCAAACTTAAATTTAACAATGATGGCTTAATTCCTGTAATCACCCAAGAAATCAAAACCAAAGAAATTTTGATGCAAGCTTGGATGAATTTGGAAAGCCTAAAAATTACAATCGATAGCGGTTATGCCACATATTATTCACGATCAAGGCAAGAATTATGGCAAAAAGGTAAAACTTCTGGCAATATGCAAGAGGTCATAAAAATTACCACCGATTGCGATTATGATTGTATTTTACTTGAAGTTTTGCAAACAGGAAATGCTTGCCATACGGGTGCTAAAAATTGTTTTTTTAACAAAATAATTAAAGAAAATTAATATTTGTGAATTCTTTTATTAAATATAATTATCACCAATAAAAATAATATTAACGAATAAATAAAATTCCAATTAGCCATTGTTAAATTTAAGAAATAGAATTCTGGCTCATCGCATCTAACGGCTCTGGTCGATAAAATTGCCATTTCAAATTCTTTCAAATCAGTAATGTTATTTAGGTTTTGCGATGAACAGGTGGTTGGACCTTTAAAAAATTTCTGCTCAACTCCCGAGTGATAAAAAGCTATTACCGCATTAGTTAAAAACAAGGTTGCACATAAAATTGCACCAATTTTTTGATATTTTTTTAACCAAAAAACCAGAGCCACGATAAATAAAATTGCGAAATATGGTTTACGCTGATAGTAGCATAAAATGCAAGGCTGTAAGTTAAAAATAAATTCAGAAATATAGGCTAAAAGCAATGCCAAAAAAGATGAAAAGGCTGATAAAAATAAATATAAAATAATTGGATTTTTTAAATATTTATTTAGTATTTTCTGCATATTTTATTAAAAATTTTTTAAAATTTTTTTTGCCATTTCTTTTCTAAACTCAACCGCTGGTTGATCATATGGGTTTATTTTGTTGGCTTTAGCAACCAAAATAGTTTCTAAAAACATTTGCATCATCAACCCACCCATTACCTCTTCATTAACATTTTCTATTTCAAAAATTCTAATTGGAAGTTTTTTTTCATTTAAAACTTCAATTGTAGTTTGGTGTTCTATTGTTAAAATTTGTGATAATTTTTTACCACCAAAAAGGGTTTCGCAATCAGTTAAATCCTTAATTTTAAAATCATTTTTATAATTTTTAGAAATGATAAAAGTGAAAAATTTATCACGATTGCCGTCAAGATAAAGTTGAAGCTGGCTATGCTGATCAACGGTTCCAAGAGAATTAATTGGCGTTGAACCAAATGAATTTTTTCCAAGCGATTCGGCCCATAATTGACGATACCAATCGGTAAAATTTTTGAAATCATCAACATAAGGCATAACTACATTGTTGATATAACCAGTTTTATATAATTTTAACAACAAAGCCGATGAAAAAATAATTTTATCATTATGCAAAAATTCTTGTAAAATTACGTTGCCACCCATGCGAATTTTGGCAATATCCACCCCCGCAATCAACGATGGCAACATTCCAACTATTGAAAAGCAAGAAAATCTTCCACCAATTTCATTTGGATGAAAAGCAATTTTTGCATTTATTTTTTTGGCAATTTTAAATAATGAATTTGGTTTATTTTCAGTTACAAATATAAATTGTTCGGCAAAATTTTTAATTTTTTGATGTTTAAATTCTTCAATTATTATTAGGGTTTGACATATAGTCTCAATGGTTTCACCTGATTTACTAATCACCAAAAAAAATGTATTTCTAAAATCAATATTTTTAATTTGGTTTTCAATGGATATTGGGTCAATTGATTCAATAAATTCAAGTTTAGATTGAAATTTTAATGAGCACATTGTTTTGGCTCCAAGGCTTGAACCACCAACTCCAAGCACAATAATTTTTTTATAGGCCTGAGCCAATTCGGCTAATTTTGCAAATTCAGCAAAATCATCGATTTTTTGAACAATATTTAATGCCAAAATTTTTGAATTTGTAATTTCATCTCGAAGAATTTTCGCTGATTTTTCGCATAAATCATATTCCTTTTTTAATTCGCTTTTGCTAAAAATATTTTTATAATTTTCTTGATAAATTGCTTTGTTCATAAATTTGATAGTTTTTAATTTATTTTATAAATATATTGCCATTTTGAATTAAAATTGTAAAATTTATTTTCCACTCTCAAATTTTGAAATGGCTAGGTAGCAAAGTGGTAATGCAGAAGCCTGCAAAGCTTCTATGCGCCGGTTCGATTCCGGCCCTGGCCTCCAAAATCATCATTTTTTTATGGTAATTTTAGGATCACGCAAATATTTGGCAACGATATCGTTGCTTAAATTTTTTTGCAAATATTCTTGATACCCATATTCAATTAAATCACTTGCCTTAATAAAATCATCTTGGTTTGATTTAAATTGATGTTTCTCAAAATTTTTATTGCCAAAACCACATAAATATTCATCTGGATTCAAGCTTTCTTGAATGAAATTAAAATCTTGAATTTCATTTGGATGAGTTTGTGTTAATTGTTGATTGTTAATTTTATATTTGGCAATGTAATATTCATCACCATTAGCTCTGGTAATAGTGACGATTTGATTGGATTTATTTCGATTTTTATATGCTAAAATTGAGCTAGAGGTTAAGGTATTGCACTCGACTTTTTTTGAAATTGCAAACATTTTTAAAGTTGATAATGCAACACGAATTGCTGTATAGCTACTTGGACCATTGGTGGCAATTACCAAATTTAAATCCGAGTAATTTATGCTATGATTTTTAACCATTTCATCAATCGAAGAAACTAAAAGCTCAGAGTGCTTCGGCTCTCCATAAAAATTTTTTTCTTCAAATATTTTCAAATTTTTTTCGCCACACTTGCCAAGTGCAATTGACATAGAATTTGAAGAACAATCAAAAGCTAAAACCAGCATTAATTAAGAATTTTTTTATTATTAGGTAAATCCAAGGAAAAAGCTGGAATTATGGCACTAAACTCTTGCTCGATTTTGCTGTCATTATTAGTTAGTTTTTGCATTTTATATTTTCCCATCATAATTCCCGAAGGCAGCTTTAAATGCACGGCACTTGTATATTGAAAGGACGAATCGGGCTTTATCTCTGGCTTTTCGCCAACCACCCCTTCATCATCTACTTCTTGAATATTTCCAGCCTCATCAACAATTCGCCAATAGCGATGGGTAAGCTTTACTATATCAATTGATTTATTGTGAATTAAAATGTGATAGGCCCATATAAAAATATCGCCTTGAGGTGTTGATTTTTTGGTTATATATTCTGGCCAAACATTTATCTCGATATTGTTGGTTACTTCGACATAAGGTTTTTCATGCAACAAATCTTCGGCAGAATTATATTCCAAATTATTAATAAAGTTTTGATAAAATGATTTCATAATTATTATTAATTATTTTTCTTATAATTATTGTTTTTGTTATTTAAAAATCAAATTAATTAATTTTTTTGACTTATTAAAATTACATCTTCAATTTGAATCTGAATTTTGTCAATTCCCATCCAACTATTAATTTCTATGGTTGCAATAATATCAATTGGGGTTGTCGTTTTTATTTCTGTCAAATATTTTGCTAAATCATTGCTGTTTTGTCGAAACAAAATCGCTGAAAATTGATTATTAAATCCAAGCATTGATTTGGCTGAAAAAATCACATTTAAATGCTCTTGTTTTTTACCAACAAAATTGGTTTTAATTTTATATAAATTTCTAATTAAAAATTTTGGACGAGGATTACCAACTCCAAATGGCTCTAGCTTTGATATTTCTTTTATTAAATCTAAATTTAACTGCTGTGCATCAAGCTCTAAATCATAATTTAATATATTATTTTCTAGAATTTTTTTTATTTTTTGTTGCAATTTTTGGTTTAAAAAATTATGTAAATCTTTGATTTGAGTATCTAATAAGCTAAATCCTCCTGCCATTGCATGCCCACCTCCATCTTGAATAAGCGAAGAAGTTTTGGCATTTAAAATTTCTGCACCAAAATCAATTCCCGATATTGAACGGCATGAACCCTTTGCCTTTTTGGTTTTTTGATCAATTGTTATCACCGCAACAGGCTTACCATAAATCTCTTTCAATCTCGATGCAATTATGCCAATTACTCCTTGGTGCCAATCAACACCAACCGCAAAAATCACTGCATCCTCTTTGCTAAACCCGCCTAATTTATTCTCTAGATTGTAAATTGCTTGCGACAAAACCTCAGCTTCAATTTCTTTGCGTTTTTTATTGAAATCCTCCAATTCTTTAGCAATTTCATTTGCTAAATTTTCATCTTGAGTTGATAAAATTTCTGCCCCGAGGTGAGAACTTCCAACCCTCCCACCCGCATTGATTCTTGGCCCAATAACAAAACCCAAAATATAGCTATTTAAGGTTGAATTAACTTGTGCATTATCGATTATAGTTTTTAATCCTAAATTTTGTCTTTTTTGCATAATTTTTAAACCATTTGCCACAAAGCAGCGATTTAAACCTGTTAAACTCATAACATCACAAACTGTTCCAAGCGCAACTAGATCGAGTAATTCATAAAGATTTGGTTCGGCAATTTTAGTAAAATAATTTTGCTTGCGTAGCTGGCTGGTAATAGCAACCAAAAATAAAAAAACCACCCCTGCTGCACATAAATTTTTATGTTCAAAACTTTCGTTTAGTTGATTAGGATTAATTACAGCTATAGCATCGGGTTTTTCTAATGCCCCTAAATGATGGTCGATGACTATAATTTCTAAGCCGATTTTGCTAGCAATTTTTAAAGGCTCAAAAGCCACAGTTCCGCAATCTACCATTATTACCAAATCCGTTCCTTCATTTTTTAGCTTGGTTAAAGCATTAGAATTTGGACCATATCCCTCTATAATTCTATCGGGTATATAAATTGGTGTTGATATATTTAGCGATCGAAAAAATCTTTTTAAAAGCGCACTTGATGTTGCTCCATCGACATCATAATCACCAAAAATTGCAATTTTTTTGTTATTATTTATTGCTGAAATTGTGGCATTTACCGCCTGCAACATTGAGTTTAGTAAAAATGGATCGGGTAGAATATTTTTGATTTTTGGATCAAGAAAATTTTGGATTTCATCAATTTTAATATCACGAATAATTAATAATTTGCTTAAGATTTCTGAAATTAAAAAACGCTGTGAAATATCTTTTACAAGCCTTTCATCAACAATTTTTTCCTGCCAATTTTTTTGTAAAATAGATAGTTTGTGGTGTAAAATTTTGGTAGTCATTAAGTGTCTTGCAGGAAGCTTTTTAATAATTTGGCTCGCTTTGGATGCTGTAATTTCTTCAAGGCTTTTGCCTCAATTTGACGAATCCTTTCGCGAGTTACGGAGAATTGTTTACCAACCTCTTCTAGGGTGTGATCGGTAACCATTCCAATGCCAAATCTCATACGCAAAACCCTTTCTTCTCTTGATGTTAATGATGATAAAATTTGCGAAGTAAGCTCTTTTAATTTAGAATGCGAAGCCGCATCGAAAGGCAAAACCGCTGTTTTATCTTCAATAAAATCTCCAAGCACACTTTCTTCATCATCGCCCGAAATTGGCGATTCTAAACTTACAGGATCTTTTGATGTTCTTAATACTTTTCGCACCTTATCAACTGGCATCAATAATCTATCAGCAATCTCTTGAGCATCAGGCGTTCTGCCTAGCTCTTGAGTAAGTTGTCGTGAAGTTTTAACAATTTTGTTAATGGTTTCCACCATATGAATTGGAATACGAATGGTTCTCGATTGATCAGCAATTGCACGGGTTATTGCCTGTCTAATCCACCAAGTAGCATAGGTAGAAAATTTATATCCACGACGATATTCGAATTTATCAACCGCTCTCATCAAGCCAATATTGCCTTCTTGAATTAAATCTAAAAATTGAAGGCCGCGATTAGTGTATTTTTTAGCAATCGAAACTACCAATCTAAGATTGGCTTCGATCATTTCTTTTTTGGCTTTTGACTCCTCTTCTTGGCTATATCTGATATTGCTAATCATCTTTTTAAAATCAGCCAATGACAAACCCATAATTTTAGTAAATTTGGATATTCTATCAAGCGAATTTTGAATTTGCTCTCCACTTTCATTGGCAAATTTTTGCCACTTTTCATCTTTAATTGCCAATATTTTGCTAAACCATTTTTCTACATCCTCAACCCCAGCATAATTCTTTAAAAAATCCACCTTATCGATTTTATAATTTTGCGATAATTTCAATAAATCCATTTCAATTGACAATAATTTTTGTCCAGCCTCATAAAGCTGGTCAACCAAGGCTTTTATTAATCCATCATTGAAACTTACTTCGTTGGTCAATTTTACAAAATCCTGTTTCAACTTATTAATATCTTTGTCATTTTTTATTTGTTGAGGAGTTTTGCTTTCTGATTTATCGATAATTTTTTGACAAATATTGGCAATTTTTTGAAATAGCTCCAACATTTTCGGCATCAAAATTCTTTCCATCGAAATAAAGGATACGGCGCTTTCGTCAATCTCTTCAAGTTCTTCATCTTCAAATAGCGAGTCTTCATTAATTTCGACTGAGTCAGCCTGTTCAATTATTGAGGCAACATCCTCAACATTGCCATCGGAGATTTGATTATTGCTGTCATTACTCTTAATCATTTCTTCTAATTCAGAATTATAGGTTTCATCGATACGAATAATATCTCTAAGAAGCAAAGTGCCGTTGGCTAGACCATTATACCACTCAATAAAATGTCTCATTATTAGCGGGCTTTCATATAAAAAATTAACGGTTCGGACTCTTCCTTCTTCGATTCTAATGGCAATAGAAACTTCGTCATCGCGAGTTAAAAGTTTAACTGTGCTCATTGATTTTAAGTAGGTTTTAACAGAATCTTCGCTTCTTTTCTGACTCTTATCATCATCTTTGGTAGCTAAGCCCTCTTCAATCAATCTTTCTAAGTCCTCTTCTTTTTCTACAATCTGAATTTTAAACTCACCCAAAATATCAACAATTTTATCAAGTTTTTTAGGATCAAGTTCGGTTTCAATATTTTCGAGAATTTGGTCGTAGGTTAAATAACCTTGAGTTTTACCAATAGCGATAAGTTTTTTTAATTTATTGGCAATCTCGCTAGAAATTCTCTTATTTTCATCTTCTTGTAAATTTTCATTTGGCTCGTTTATCTGTGATATTTTTTCGGCAATTCTTGCCGATCTATCGCTTAAAATTGCCGAAGGCTTCGACTCTTTTTTCAACATTGCTCTTGCTTGTTGGGCAAATTTTTTAGGGTCATTAGCCTTATCTAATTTTTGAAACTTATCTTTTTTGGTAATTGCCTTTGGTTTTTTTGGAGCCTTAACTTTAGGGTCTGGCTTGATATTTACAGGTTTTTTAGCCGAGACTTTAGGGGTTAAGGTTTTGGTTTTATTTTTTTTGACAATTTTATTTTTGTTTAGCTGAGTTTTAGCTTTTTTGTCAGCTACTTTTTTAGCATTAATATTTTTAGCGATAATCTTTTTTTCTGGTTTTTTGCTTGATGATTTTGGATTTTTTACAACAACTTTTGCCTTAATATTTTTATTATTTAAATTTTTAGCCTTGGCTTGAGGCTTTTTAACTACTGGCTTAGCAATGATTTTTTTATTTTTTATTTCAGTTTTTTTTGCAATTTTCGTTGAAGAAATTTTTTGATTTTTTAAATTATTTTTTTTATGCAAAATTTTTTTAATTTTTGCTGGGGATTTTTTTATTTTTTTTGCCATAAATATTTGGATTGTTAAATTTCTTTTTCAATTTCTTGGCTTATTGCCCGAATTTCAAGCTCCAAGGATTGTTTGTATTTAAAAAATTCAGTCGTTTTTTGACTTAAAATCATTGCTTGATGGGCGTTGTCATCATCATTTTCATTCAAATTTTCTTTATATTGTCTTTCAACTTTAATTAATAATTCTTTTAAAAGTAACAGACGAAATTTTTTGTGTAAATTATTTGAACTTAGCAAAGCAATAACTTTACGGATTTTGACATTATAAATCTTAAATTCTGATTTATCAAGCTCTTCAATAATATTTTTATTACCCTCATCTAATAAATTAACAATGAATTCTTTTATTTCATTGATTTTTTCATCAATAAAAATATGTTCTCGAACATTGAATTCATTATCTTGGTAGTCAATTAATTCAGGAAATTTTATTAAATATCCAATCAATGCATTTTGAATATGAAATTCTTGCGGATTTTTATCAATTGATAAATTTTTTACAATTGGAATATTATAATTCTTGGTTTTTTTACCCAAAGAAAATAAGGCATCTCGAACAAATAAATTAAAGTATTTTTTGGTTGGCACATCATTTATTTGTGAAATTTTTTGACCCAATTCATATTCTAATCTTGCTTTATTTTCTGGAGAAATTGCCTGAAGCAAATCGATTTTTAGTTCGTCGCATACAAAATCCAACAATGCTTGTGATGCTGGTTTGGCATTTTGTAATAATTTTTTGAATTCTAAAACTCCAAAGTCACGAATATATTCATCTGGGTCCATTTTATTTGGAATCAGGCAGAATTCTAAATTTTTTTTAGAATTAATTAAACTTAATCCTAACTCTAATACTCGCTTTGAAGCCTTAATTCCAGCATTATCACCATCGAGACAGACAATAATTTTGTCGGTAATGCTAAAAAGTTGCTTGATGTGATCTTCACTAATTGCCGTTCCAAGACCAGCTACAACATTTTCTTGACCTGATGATGATACAATAATACAATCTACATAACCCTCGACCATAATTGCATATCCCTGCTCTAGAATAGATTTTTTGGCGTTGAAATAATTATATAAGGTTTGGCTTTTTTTAAAAATATCAGTTTCCGCCGAATTTAAATATTTTGGCATATCGTCGCCAAGCGATCGACCACCAAAAGCAATAATTCGATTTTTGCGGTCGGTAATCGCAAAGGTAATTCGATTTCGAAATTTATCGTAAATTCTACCATTTTCACTTTTACCAATTACACCAGAATTCTCAATTAATTTATGGCTAAATCCAAGTTTTTTTAAGTAATTTTGCAATGCGTCATAGGAATTTGGTGCATAACCGATGTGAAATTTTTTGGCAATCTTTGAATTAAAACCTCTTTTTTTTAAATATTCACGGGCATTTTTACCGATTATATCATATAAATTTTGTTCAAAAAATTGGTTAATCTTTTCAGCAATTTCAAAATCTCCGGCTTGATAATCAATATTTACATTTAAGTTAGCATCAACTCTTGGAACCTCAATTCCATAATCATCGGCTAGCTTTAGAACCGCCTCTTTGAATGGGATTTTTTCTTGCTCAATAGTAAAAGTTATTATGTCTCCATGTGCTTGGCAACCAAAACAGTGATAAAATCCTTTAAGATCATTGACATGAAAAGAAGGTGATTTTTCATTGTGAAATGGACATAATCCTAGAAAATCTTTGCCGGTTTTTTTTAGCTTAACTTTTTTACCAATTACATCTGACAATAAAATTCGATTTTTTAATTTTTCAGGAAATTCGCGCGAAAAATTCATAGTTTTTTATTAAACAATATGCCACATAAAATTTAGCATAGTCATTAAAATCCCAAATGCTATTGGGATTAAGAAATTATCATCGATTTTAAATAAATCTGGATATGCCTCGAGGTAAGTTATATAAATTGAAACCAAAATCGCAAAAAAGAAGAATGATGGTCTACACTTAAAAAATATACCGATTGATAAGACTATTAATATTGATACAACAAAAAATGCTATCGAACCGTAAAGACTTTTTTGAAAAAACGGCTTTGATTTAAATGACTTTCCAACTACTGCGGCTGTTGAATCAGCAAATATTAGAATACAAAATCCGGTAATGGCGATAATCGGTTCAAATAGAGCAAAATTAAAACTTGCTGATAAAAATAGCCAAGACATACCTGTAAGTCTCCGTTCTTGCAATTCCTTATTGCGCATAATTACACTAAAAATTTTTGCTGACATCTTGTGAACTAATTCAAATTTGAATCTAGACCAATCAATTGCTAATAAAATTATTGTTAATGGAACAAATAATTTTGCAAAATTTTCTTTGCCAAGATTATAAAAGGCAATGACTATCAAGATAGCCATTAAATGAAATAATTTTCTAAAAATTTCTCGACTTAGTGTCATGTTTATTTTTTATTGGTTTTACGCTCCTGATCTTGATAAATTACCAACTCGTCTTTACCAACATATCCTAATATTTTTCTGGATTGTTCATCTACCAAATCCAAATCTAATGACTCGTAATTCATTCCCTTAATTAAATCCTTTTTAACTCTTATTTTATTTTGCAATTCAAGTTTTTCAAATTCAATTTTTTGAGCCTGTTTTTTAAGAGAATAATATTCGATTAAACCTTTATTACTAAATATAGAAACTAACATAAAGTAGATTATTAAGGAAATTGCAACACCATATGAGATGAAGGCAATTTTATTGATGCGATGCCTTCTAACAAAATTATATAATGTATATTTTGTGATTATCATATTAGTTATTTTTATTACAAAGTTCTAAGCTCGCACGAACAATATCACGGGTTTTTGGTAATGCCAAATTCTCAAGATTTTGCGCGTAAGGAAGCGGAGCATCAATCGAGGCTAATTTTTTAATTGGAGCATCGAGATAATCAAAAGCATCTTCAATTAATATTGAAGCAATTTCACTTCCAATTGAGGCAAAAGGAAAGCCTTCTTCAACCGTTATGCATCTTGAAGTTTTTTTAACCGAATTAACAATAGTTTCGCGATCAATTGGGCGAATCGTTCTTAAGTCAATTACTTCAGCAGAAATACCCATTTTTTCTAATTCCTCGCTGGCTTCAAGCGCATATTTTACAACCAAAGAGAATGCAATAATTGTTATGTCGGTACCTTCTTTTAAAATTTTTGCTTTACCGATTTCAACAATATGATCATCATCATAATCTTCTTCAAAACTATAACCATAGGTTAGTTCATTTTCTAAAAAAATTACTGGATTTGGATCACGAATTGCCGACTTAAGAAGTCCTTTTGCATCAGCCGAGCTATAGGGAGAAACCACCTTTAAACCAGGAATTGAACCATACCAAGCCGCATAACATTGCGAATGCTGGGCGCCAACTCTAGAGGCGGCACCATTTGGACCACGAAATACTATAGGGCAACGCACTTGTCCACCTGACATATAATTTGTTTTGCCCGCCGAGTTGACAATTTGGTCAATAGCTTGCATTGCGAAGTTAAAAGTCATAAATTCTACAATTGGACGAAGACCAGCAAAGGCTGAACCAATCGCAATTCCAGCAAAACCTTGCTCAGTTATTGGAGTATCGATAACTCTCTTACTACCAAATTCTGCAAGCAATCCTTGAGTTACCTTGTAGGCACCATTATATTCGGCAACTTCCTCACCCATCACATAAATTTCTGGATGTGCTCGCATTTCTTCCGCCATTGCTTCACGAAGTGCTTCTCTAACTGTAAGTTTTCTAAGTGTCATAATTAGCTATAAATCTCGGTTAAGAGCTCTGATTCATCAGGCTCAGGACTATTTTTGGCATATTCAACAATAATATTAACTTCATTCTTAATAAAATCTTCGATTTTCTTAAAATCATCTTCAATTGCCATTTTATTATCTAAAACCTCTGCACGAAGAGAATCAATTGGATCTAAATCTTTTTTACAATTAACCTCCTCCTTGGAACGGTATGTTGCTGGGTCAGACATAGAATGACCACGATAACGATAAGTATCCATTTCTATAAGCATCGGACCATTACCCGCTCGAACATAATCGATGCATTTTTTTCCCTCAACTATTACTTCAAAAATATCCATTCCATTAATTTTTACTCCAGGAATATTAAAGCCTATTCCTCTTTTGTAAAGCTCATCAACGCTTGAAGCCCTTGATACCGAAGTGCCCATAGCATAATGGTTGTTTTCGATAATAAACAACACGGGAAGGTTCCATATTTTTGCCATATTAAATGTTTCGTAAACCTGACCTTGGTGGGCTGCACCATCGCCGAAGTAGCAAAATGTTACATTATTATTTCCCTTATATTTGTCGGCAAAAGCCAAGCCAGCACCAATTGGTACTGAAGCCCCAACGATACCATGGCCACCATAAAAATGTTTTTCTGTATCAAATAAGTGCATTGATCCACCCTTACCTTTTGAAGATCCGTCTCTTCTTCCTAATAATTCCGCCATTATTTTTTTTGGATCAGACCCAACCGCAATCATATGACCATGATCGCGATAGGTAGTAATAACTTTGTCGCCTTCAATCATATTATACCTCATACCAGAAGCAATTGCTTCTTGACCAATATAAAGATGACAAAAACCAGCAATTAAACCCATTCCGTATAGTTGCCCAGCCTTTTCTTCGAATCTACGTATTAGTAGCATTTCTTGATATAAATTCAATAAATCTTTTGAACTAAAGCTTTTAACCAGATTGTGTTTATCTTTTTTTTCAGATGTAGTTTTTTTAATCATAATGAATTATTTAAATAAACAAAAAAATTTTTATAATTAATCAAATATTTTAAAATAATTTTATAGTAATTGTCAAATTTATAATATTTTTATAATGTAAAGTTAGTTTTTACAAAATTATTGTGGTTTTTTATCTTTAATTAAATTTGGGGATTCTATATTAACTGATTCTCGAGCATTTATATAGTCTTTAGTGATTAAATCAATAACATAACTTCTTATAATTTTTAAAATTTCTGGAACTGCAACATAAAGAGAATAAATAGCCACACATATTGAGAAGACAATGCCAAAATAATAAATTACGTTTCTAAAAAAATTTTTAATTTTTTCTGTTAACGATATTTTTGACGAGCTTTTTATTTGCGATTTTTTTTTGAAAGATTTAGAATGATTCATGTTTTTTTACTACTAACATACAATAAATTGGTTAAAATTAACTCTCACAAATTATTATAAACAACTCTCAAATAAATAACAATATGACGATTAATAATTAATTTATGTTTTCGAATTTATCTTTAATTTCTTTTTTAACTATAATTTTTTCTTCCTTAACCTGTGCGATTTTGGGTAATTTTGTTTTATGGAAAAAAATTTCATATTTTGGCGATACCATTTCTCACTCCTCACTTTTTGCCATTGCAATTGCTTATTTTTTTAACATAAACGATATTTTTGCCATAATTATTTTTAATTTTACATTTAGTTTTTTTGTTATTTTTAGCAATAATAATTTTAATAAAAACCATAGTTATAGAATGCCAAAATTTTTTTCAATTGATGCTATTACTATAATTATGGCTTATTTTTTTATATCCTGTGCCTTTTTATTTAACGAAAAATTCAACAATAATTATGAATTTGAAGAATTTATTTTCGGAAATATTGATAAACTAAATTATTATCATCTTTTTATAATTATATCATTATTAATATCAGCAATTTTATTCACTATTTTTTTTCTGAATAATTTTTTATTGTTTCTATTTAGCCCAGAAATTTCCAGATTAAACAAAATAAATAACAACTTAACCGAATTTATTTTTATAACCCTTTTATCTATTTTAATAGCTTTTGCTATCAAGATTACAGGAATATTTTTGGTCACTGCGCTTATGATAATTCCGCCTGCATCCGCTAGAATTCTTGCTAAAAATCCCAGAAATATGATTCTTTTTAGCGGAGCTTTTTCCATCCTTATCTCAATTTTAGCAATTTATTTAAGTTATTTCTTGAATTTATCACCGGCTCCAACCATAATATTTTTAAATATTATAATGCTTGCAATTTTACTTTTATATCATAGATTTTATGCCAAAACATAATCATAAAACGGCGGTTATTTTATTTAACCTCGGAGGTCCAGACCAACTATCTTCGGTCAAGCCATTCCTGTTTAACTTATTTAATGACAAGGCAATTATATCACTTCCAAACCCTTTTCGATATTTATTAGCTAAATTTATTTCTTCAAGACGTGAAAAAAAAGCTCAGGGCATTTACAAAGAAATCGGCGGTAAGTCTCCTTTGCTTGATATAACCTTAGCACAAGCTGATTCATTGAACAGAGAGTTATCTTTCTATGGAGAATTTAAGGTTTTTGTAGCAATGCGATATTGGCATCCATTTGTTGAAAAAGCTATTGAACATATTAAAGAATATCAACCGCAACAAATAATTTTATTACCACTTTATCCACAATTCTCTTCAACCACTACCGCCTCTTCAATAAATAATTTTATTGAAAATTTTAATGACACCAAAACCTCTGTTAAGGTTGTGTGTTGTTATCCAACTCACCCTGATTTTATTAAATCTCATGCCCTGCAATTAAAGCAAATTATTGAAAAAATCCCCGCTAAAAATTTATGCAATATTCGCATTTTATTTTCAGCACATGGCTTACCAAAAAGTGTTATCAACAAAGGAGACCCTTATGTTTTTCAGGTCGAGGAAACCGTTAAAAAAGTTATGGAAATTTTGCCAGATATTTGCAATGAGGACAAAATAAATCATTTTGAATATAAAATTTGCTATCAATCTAAAGTTGGTCCGATGGAATGGACTTCGCCAAGCCTTGATCAAGAGATAAGGAGCGTTGCCTTAGACAAAAAAATTCCAATTATTGTCCCCATAGCTTTTGTTTCTGACCACTCAGAAACTTTGGTGGAGCTTGATATTGAGTATCGCGAGTTGGCTCATAATCTAGGAATAAAAGAATACCACCGAGTTTCATCATTGAATATCGACCGTTCTTATATAAATTCGCTTTGCGACACAGTTTTGTCAATAAGTAAAAATGAAGAATTTGATATTTTTTGCGGAAACGATCCAAAGCGAATTTGCCCAAAAAACTTCAAATTGTGCCCCAATCAAAATAGTTGCTAAAAAATGTTTTCAATTGAAGTCGAAGTTAAATCAAAAAAGTGGTTTAAATATATAAATATTGAAAAATTTATAACAACCACCGCAATAAAGATCTGCTACTTACTTCCACTCAATGATTTTAAAAAAACTAATTTTGTTTTATCATTTTCGCTTTCCTCAAATTTACAAATTAAAAGAATCAACCATCTTTACAGAAACAAAAACCACCCAACCGATATTTTGTCATTTAGTAATTTAGATGAAGAAGTTATTCGCAAAAAAGGATTAAAATATGCTCTTAATGGTCAAAGTTTTTTCCTACTTGGAGATCTTATTTTTGGTCTTGAATATATCGAAAAACATTGCCAAGACCACAATGTAGATTTTAATGATCACCTTACTCACTTAATATTACATGGCATCTTACACATTATTGGTTATGATCATGAAATTGGCGATGAACAAGCGAAAATTATGGAAAATCTTGAAATTAAAATTCTTAAAAAATTAAATATTAAAAATCCTTACAATCGATGAAAAACAAAAAAAACTTAAGCTTTAAAAAAATTTTGCATTTAGTCTTTAATTTATTTGCTGGCAAAAATAAAAAATCCTTCTCGAGCTTGATTTATCATATCACTGAAACTTACGAAAAAGACGGTTTAATTAATAATGAAGAAAAAAATATGTTTCGTAATATGGTCTCTTTTAACGATAAAAAAGTTAGCACCATTATGGTTCCAAGTTCTGATATAATTTGCATTCGCGAAGATATTTCTTTCGAAGAAATTAAAAAAATTATCACTGAAGATGAACATACTCGAATTCCAGTTTATCGCGATAATATCGATCACATAATTGGCTTTATTCACAGTAAGGATTTGGCCAAGTTTTTTTGTAATTACGGCGGTGATTTTGATATCAAAAAAATTATTCGCAAAATTCTCTTCATTCCACATTCAATGAAATTATTGGAAGTATTGTTAAGAATGCGCTCCTCAAGGGTTCATATTGCGATAATTTTAGATGAATTTGGTGGTGTTGATGGCTTAGTTACCATCGAAAATTTACTTGAACAAATTGTTGGTCAAATTGACGATGAACACGATACCGAACTTGAAAGCTCTTACTTTCAAATTAAAAAAATTAATGATTCAACTTATCGCTTTGGCGGCAGAGTTTCAATAAAAAAATTTGAAGAGGTTTTTAATCTTAAATTTGAAGACTGCAATGCTGAAACCGTTGGAGGTTTGGCAATGTATATCTTTAAAAATATTCCAAAAATTGGCGATAAAATTGAAAAAAATGGCTTAACCTTCAAAGTAATCGACTCTGATCAGCGTATTGTCAAAACCATTGAAATTAGTATTAGAGAGGAGATTTAAGTTTTTTAATCTAAATTTGGTGATGAATTTTCGTGGCCATTAATGTTAAAATAATTACCGTCTTTATAATCCGAACTTTTGTCCAGTCCCAGATGTATTAGGGCATCGCCCTTATTTACTAGGGGAATTTTGGTTAATCCAATAATTATCCCATCTTCGTGGCAGTTAATTGCAATTTTATTATCTCCAAACGGATTTGAAATAGTGGCAATAATTTGATTCTTCTTTACTCTTTCACCAAGCTCTACCTCTGGCACAAAAATTCCGCTCTGAATAGCTCTAATCCATGAACTAGACTTCGCAAAAAATGTATTTTCATAATTTTTAAAACTTATAATCGGAGTTTCCAGCATTTTTATGTGATGCATAACATTATAAATCCCTTGTAAACCTATGCTTACAGCACTTTTATCAAAGCGCAAAATCTCTCCACCCTCATAAACTATAATTGGAATATTCAAATCCGCGCCAACGCTTCTAAGCGAACCATCACGAAGATTTGAATTTACAATAACGGGAGGAGAAAAAATTTTTGCTAACTCCAAATTTATTTGATTATCGGTATCAATTCTTATTTGCGGATAATTGATGCGGTGCATTGAAGCGCTATGAATATCGATACCATAATCAGATTTTAAGACAATTTCTTGCATAAAAACGTAGGCTAATTGCGAAGCAAGTGAACCATTTTTAATGCCCGGAAAACATCGATTTAAATCGCGTCTATCAGGTAAATATCTAGAATGATCATTGAAGCCAAAAATATTAACGATTGGAATGGCGATTAATTTTCCACACAATCTATTTTCATCAATGTTAGCCAATAATTTACGAATAATTTCAATACCATTAATTTCATCGCCGTGAATAGTTGAGCAAACAAAAATTGTTGGACCATCTTTGTAGCCAGAAATTACTTCGATGGGCATTTTTAAATCGGTGAAATCGTGGATTCTGCCGATATCAATATTGATTCGATAACGTTTGGCTTTTTCAATTTTAATATCGTTAATAAAATCTGATTTTTGATTTACAATCATTTTATAAAGTGTTTTTTTTAGGCTTTGCCAGAGCAAAAGATAAAATTTTATAACATAATTTTGCCGATAAAAAATCGCATGAATGTAAACCCTTAATTGGCGCTAGCTCAACAATGTCAGCTCCAACAATATTACAAATTTTTGTGGCCTCTTTGATAATATTAATGGCGTCATACCACAACAATCCACCCGGTTCTGGAGTGCCTGTGGCCTGCATGATTCCTGAATCAAAGCCATCAATATCGAAAGTTAGAAATACATTTCTTCCCTTTAATGGAGAAACGATTTTTTCATAATTCCATTGATGCTTATCTTTAGCAAAATGAATTTTAATTCTATCTTTATTGGCTTCTAGATAAGGAATTTCACTAGCCGAAATATTTCTTATGCCACATGAAATTAAAGTAGAAATTGGGTGATCCATCACTCTTCGAAGAGCTGATGCATGCGAAAAATGCTCGCCATCATAACCATCTCGTAAATCAGCATGAGCATCAAAATGTAAAACCGCCAAATCTGGATATTTTTTTACAAATGGACGGATTGAACCAGCGGTTATCGAATGTTCACCACCCAAGATAAAGGGAAATTTTTCTGCCGACAAAACATCGCTGGTAATTGCTTCAAGCTGGTCAAGCGATTTAGAGACACTATTATAATCAATTTTTGGTGCCTTCATAGTTTGAACGCCATATTGACGAAATGGTTCGCACCAAAATTCTTCATCGAATAACTCAGCTTGGTGGGAAGCATTAATTATAGCTTTGGGCCCGTTTTTTGTGCCACCACCATAGCTTACCGACTTTTCCAAACCAAAAGGAATAATTATTGCCTTAGCATCATTTGGCTTGGCTAAATATTTTTCTTCAATACCAAGAAAACCCTCGATTTGAGGCATAAATTTATATTTTGAAAATAAATCTTGCGGTTTTTTATCTGCTAATTTTTTGCTAATTTTATTTTTTTTCATGATAAAAAAATTTTTAATTAATTTTTGAGTCTGATTTTTCCATCATCAAAACATTTTTAAATATTAATCGATGATAATTTTCTTTAGGTTTTTTAAAATTTTATTTGTTTTATTTAAAAAAACAAATATTAAACTTAGCCTTGTTTAACATTAGTTTAAAATTATAATGCCACAGAAATTTCAAAATTTACATAAAAATAAAACTCGCTCAAAATCTTCCCGAAAATGGCTACTTCGCCAAATTAATGACCCATTTGTCGAAAAAGCAAAAATTGATGGTTATCGCTCAAGAGCAAGTTATAAAATCATCGAAATCAATGATAAATTTAAATTTATTAAGAAGCATAAGGTGGTGGTAGATTTAGGTTGCGCTCCCGGTGGATGGAGTGAATATTGTGTTGAAATTGTTGGCGAAAATCGGGTAATTGCCATTGATTTACTTGAAATTTTACCAATTCGTGGTGTAAATTTTTTACAATTGGATTTTAATGAAGAAAATAGTAAAAAAATTATCAAAGAAGAATTGCTTAAAATTAAAAACAACAATCAAGGCAAATGTGATATTGTATTGAGCGATATGGCGGCCAACACTACGGGCGATCATAATACCGACCATCTTCGCATCATTGATTTACTTGAGCAAGCCCTAAATTTGGCCATCGAAATTTTACGCAAAGACGGAGTTTTTGTTGGTAAAATTTTTCAAGGCGGCAATTCTGAAGAGATTTTGAAAATTTTACGCAAACATTTTGAGTTGGTAAAATATTTTAAACCCGAATCTTCAAGAAAAGACTCGAGCGAAACTTATTTAGTTGCCATTGGATTTAAGGAAAATAATCAAAACAGAAACTAATTATTAATTAGCTTAATAATTTTAAAAATCAATTTTATATTAATTTATTATAAAATTGATTAATCAAATCAATGATATTTTCGGCAGATTCTTGATAATAATTTTCTTGATTGGGCATTTTATCATTATAGCTTCCACAAACATTTATTGTTGCCCTAAACTCGGCGGATCCGTTCAAACCAGAGCTATACCAACCAATATGTTTTTTGGCTAAGGAAATGCCAACTTGCAAGCCATAATGCGATATCATATCTTTGAAATGAGCCAAAACAATTTGCTTTTGCTGAACTAGATTTGGGGTTGATAAAATTTCACGACCAGCCAATTCATCGGCAATTTGAGCGATAAGCCAAGGCTTACCATAGCAGGCTCTTCCAATCATCACTCCGTCAGCTCCAGACAACTCTATAGCGGTTTTAGCATTTTGAGTATTTTTAATATCGCCATTAGCAATTACTGGAATTTTTACTGCATTTTTAACCTTTGAAATCTCATGCCAATTAGCATTACCATTATACATTTGGCAACGAGTTCTTCCATGAACTACCAACATTTTTATACCAACATCTTCGGCTTTTTTGGCCAAAGACGGTGCATTAAGATTTTCAGAGTTCCAGCCCAATCGCATCTTCATAGTCACTGGAATTTTTACCGCCTTCACTACCGCATCCATAATTCTAGTTGCCAAATCCTCGTCTTTCATCAAGGCACTTCCTGCAAAACCATTCACCACTTTTTTTACGGGACAGCCAAAATTTATATCGATTATATCCGCTCCCGTTTCTTCATTTAGTCTTGCAGCCTCTGCCATCACCTCGGGTTCACAACCAGCTAATTGCACTGACATTGGATATTGCGATTGGTCTTTCTGGCATTTTTTTAATGATTCGCGAGTTTGTAAAATCATTGCCCTTGAAGCAATCATTTCGGAAATAACTAGAGGTGCCCCGAAACTTTTTACCAATTTACGAAAAGGCAAATCGGTAACACCGGACATCGGTGCCAATAATACATTATCATTTATGGTAATATTTCCAATTTTTATCATTGCTAAAATTTTTTGGTGGCATTATAAGTATCTAACTTTAAGTTGTAAATCAAAAAGCCATATAATTTTTATATATGAATAATCAAAAATCCTTAAAAATTCATTTAGCACAGCTAAATTTTGTTGTTGGTGATTTAAGTGGTAATTTATCTAAGATTTTATCGCAATATGAAATTGCCAATAAAAATAACTGCGATTTAATAATATTCTCTGAACAAGCGATTTGTGGTTATCCTTGCGAAGATTTGTGGATGAAAAAACATTTTATTGAGGATTGTAAAAATAAAATTTTGGAATTAATTTCCCATAGCAAAAAACAAAAATGTGCAATTTTAATTGGCTCACCCGTTTTATATTTAGAGAAAAATCATAATATTTTGCGAAATTGTGCTTTATTGATTGAAAATGGCGAAATTAAAAATGTCATCAATAAAAAATCTCTTCCAAATTATGGTGTTTTTGACGAAAAGCGCTATTTTTCTCCAGCTAATAATTTAAGTATTATTGATTTCAATGGTTTTAATTTTGCCGTCCTAATTTGCGAAGATATTTGGGATGAAAGAAATTTATTTTTACTTAAAGAACAAAATATTGATGGGATAATTTCAATAAACGCTTCCCCATACAAAACAAATAAAAACAACACCAGAATCAATATTGTAAAGAATTTTGCAATCCAATTAAAAGTGCCAATTTTTTATGTAAATCAGGTGGGCGGTCAGGATTCTTTGGTTTTTGATGGCTCTAGCTTTGTTATTTCAAGTGATGGTAAAATCTTTAAACAATTGGCAAATTTTTGTGAAGATTTTTTTGAATTGGAATTTTCACAAAACCAACAAATATTTATTAATAATCAAACTCAAAAAATTTATTACAGCGATAATTTAATGCAAGATTATTGCGCATTAATTTTATCGATTCGCGATTATTTTGCTAAAAATAATTTTTCAAAAGCACTAATTGGAATGTCTGGTGGCATTGATTCTGCACTAGTGGCCACTCTTGCCGTTGATGCACTCGGAGTTGATAATGTCAAAATTATTGCCTTACCAACTAGATTTAACTCCTCTTCTTCAAAAGTTGATGCCGAGTTATGCGCTAAAAATTTAGGCTTAATTTTAGAAGTTATTGAAATTGAAAATATTTTTGAAAATTTTACCAAAACTCTGCAATCCCATCAAATAATCACAGAATTAGCCCTTGAAAACATTCAATCTAGAATTCGCGGAAGTATTTTGATGGCAATTTCTAATTCGGATAATTCCTTACTCCTAACCACTGGCAATAAAAGTGAAATGGCCTGTGGCTATGCAACTCTTTATGGCGATATGAATGGAGCTTTTAACCCCGTAAAAGATATTTACAAAACTAAAATTTATGAATTGGCAAATTTTCGCAATAAAAATATTTGTCCAATTGGTTATCTTAAAAAAACTCAAATTATTCCTAACAATATTTTACTTAAAGAGCCTTCTGCCGAGCTAAGATTTAATCAAAAAGACTCCGATTCCTTGCCTGCTTATGAAATTTTGGATAAAATTTTATATTCATTAATTGAACAACAAAAATCTATTAAAGATACAGTTGAATTAGGCTTTGAAGAGGGTTTGGTAAATAAGATTGCCAAATTAATTTCAAATAGCGAATATAAAAGAAGGCAATCGGCAATTGGAGTTAAAATTTCTTCAATGTCATTTGATAAGGATCGAAGATATCCCATAACCAACAATTATAATTTTTAATGCTCAAAAAAAGGCAATATATTTGCTTAAATTGTAATCACATCGGATTTCCAAAATTAATCCAAAAAGGCTCAAAAAAAACTGAAATCTTTTGGTGGGTTGTAGCGACCCCAATAGCAATTATCTATTCCATTTACCGTAGAATTGGCAGTAAAAAAACTTGCGAAAATTGCGGAAGCGATAATATTATTGTCTTTGCTAAAAAGAATTAATTTTGTAATTTTTTTATCAAACTTTGAATTGATGCTAAATCTTCAAATTTAAAGGTGATTTTACCATTACCATTGACCGGATTAAATAAAATTTTTGTTTCCATTTTTAGCAATTCCTTGAGATTATTTTCAATATCTGAAATATGCTTTGGGCTGATAAATTTTATTTTCGAATTATTCAAAACCATTGCAGGCTTCTTTTTAGATTTTTCAAATTTATCATTTCGCACTAAATCTTCAGCTTGGCGGACATTTAAGGAATTTTTAATGATTTTTTCTGCTAAATCTTCAGGATCAGTTGCATTAATTATTGCCCGAGCATGACCCATAGAAATCACTTTATTATCCAAATATTCCTGCACTTTTTTGGGCAAGTTTAGCAATCTAAGAAGATTAGCAATATGACTCCTGCTTTTACCGACTTTTTTAGCAATCATATCTTGATTATAAGAAAATTCTTCGATTAAACGACTATATCCAAGCGCCTCTTGACTTGCCGATAAATCTGATCTTTGCACATTTTCAATAATTGCAATTTCTAGAGCACTTTGATTGTCAATTTTACGGATAATGGCGGGTATTTCGTGCAACTTTGCAATTTTTGAAGCTCTAAATCTGCGTTCTCCAGCGATGATTTCATATTTGTTGTCATCGATTTTTCGAAGAATTATCGGCTGAATGACTCCATGTTCTTTTATCGATTCCGCTAATTCTTCTAATTCATTTTTTTCAAAACTAGTTCTTGGTTGATAAAATCCGGCCTGAATTTTCGAGAGTGAAATTTTTTCCACAATATCATTGTTGGTAGGTGAAGATTTCTGATTATTATTAAACAATGAATTATTAACAGAAGCCTCGCCGAATAATGCAGATAGACCTCTGCCAAGTTTTTGTTCGGATAATTTTGAGTTTAAGGGTTTTTGTTTCATGTGAAAAACAATTTAAATTAAATTTATACATTTTTTTCTTTCAAATATTTTTCATTAATTGAACAAAAAGTGCAAGAATTTATTAATATTATTTTCCAACATTCATTTTTAAATCTTTAGCAACTTCTGGAGGCATGTAATTTTCATCGTGCTTAACTAACAATTCATCGGATATAAATATTTTTTCATCAAAATTATATTTTCCTTTTGCGACAACTCCCTGCTCTTCTCGAAATAAATCAGGAAGAATTCCTCTATGTATAATTTTTAAATCATCCTTATAATCCGTAATGGTAAAAATGGTATTCATAGCATCTTTTTTTATCACTGAATTTACTTTTATCATTCCACCCACTCGAATTATTTTATTATTTTCAACCTTATTGATAAAATTACTTTCATTAATCTCCGATGGCGAATAAAAAAATACTATATTGCTTTTAAAATTTATCAAAATTATAGCAATACTTATGCAGGTTAATATCGAGGTCGCCAGTATAAATAATATTCTCTTATTTTTAAATTTATTTTTTTTCATTAAGTTTTTCTAATTTCAGCGAAGTTTTACGATAATTTTTATATATTATAAATAGATATATTAATAGTGTAGATATAGTTAATATATAAGATAAATAAATATATTCTTGATAATTATTCATTTTTTAAGGTTGTTTTGTTTTAAAATCAGTAGGCGATAATGCCTTAAATATTTTAATTTTTAATATTATTGCAATATTAAATTATTTTTAAATTAGTATTTGCAATTTTAAATCAAGTAAATCATAATTTAGTAGTTGCCTAGATAGCTCAGTCGGTAGAGCAAAGGACTGAAAATCCTTGTGTCGGTGGTTCGATTCCGCCTCTAGGCACCACCCATTACCAATATCGTCTTGGCAATTCTTTTTTAGTGCTATATCTTGAGAATCCCATTTGTTTTATCAAATTTATTGTTAAATTTTTTTTGCTAATAGTGATGATTTATGATTCTTTTTATTTTGGCAATATCATCATTGCATTGTTTAAGTAAATCTTGAATTTTATATTTAGTTCTTGGGTCAATTGCACATAGTTTAATATTTTCAAAACTGCGAAATGGGGTTTGTGGCGATATATTTGATAAATTCAGCTCCGACACTTCGTTATCATCAATCTCAATTTCTAAATCTTCTGGATTTCTTAAAAAATCTTCTAGATTATTTTTGATCATAATTATTCAGTTTTTCGATTATTTTTCAAAATATAACGAATAATAACCATTGATATTGCGGTTAAAGGCACTGAAAACAAAACTCCAAACAAACCAAGCAATCCTCCAAAAAAGAAAATTCCAAAAATCATTCCAAGTGGATGAATCTGAATTTTGCTACCAATTAAATATGGAACTAAAAAATATGATTCTAAAATTTGCCCAAGAATATAAATAGCCAAAATAATCATTAAACTATTAAATTCAAATCCCCATTGAAATAGTGAAACAACAAGAGCAATTGAGATTCCAATGCCATAACCAATAAATGGCACGAAGGACAAAATGCCCGTTGCGATACCAATAAAAAAACCATGACTCAGACCAGTAAATGATAACATAATCGAATAATATAAAGCTAGAATTAGACAAACATTGGCTTGTCCACGAAGATAATGGGCAATAGCCTCGTCGATTTGTTTAAATATGAGTATTATTTGCCTAGAATATTTTTCCGGCATCAATATTGAGCATTTTTTAATTAATATATTCCAATCTTTTAATAAGTAAAAAACTAAGATTGGCATTATAAAAATTATCGATAATAAATTTATAATAAAGTTTGTTGAACTTACAATGTTGGTTATTAATTTATCAGAAATATTTTCATTAGCGATAAAAAATTTATTACTTTTAATAAGCTCAAAGAAATCATTTTCGATTTCGATATTAAATTTAAGCAAAAAATCAACTATATTTGGATAAAAATTGTCAGAAAAAAATTGAACATATTCAGGTATAGAGTCAACAAAGCTAAGGGATTGGGTATATAATATTGGCATTATTACTGAAAAAAACACTACCAAAAAAATTAGAAATAGTGAGACGATTAAACTTACCGTTATATTTCGAGAAATTTTCAGTTTTTTTCCAATAAAATTTACCAGAGGATTGAGAAAATAACTAATAATGATCGCCAAAACAAAGGGTAATAAAACATCCTTAACTTGATAAATGATCAAGCCTAAAATTACACAGATTATTGCAAAAAATAATATTTTATCCTTGGTTTTCATTGAGATACAGCATTGATTTCGTAAGTCCCTTCGGGTAATTTTAAATATTTTAAGTTTAATTTATTAAAAATTTCTTCAATATTAAGTTTTGAGCCAGCGACCTGAAGTTTAGCTTTAACATTATCGCGCGAAATTGATTTAATTTCAATTTTTTCAATCAAATTCCCCTTTTCCAAGCTGTTTTTCACAAATAACCAATCACTAAAGCTAGAGATTTTAAAATCAACTTCAGGGTTTTTGTTGCTGAAGTCGCTTTGCACAGTAATTGGGTTTTTTTCAACAAAATCCAAAGTCTTTTCCGCTACTTTTTTTATTAATTCATTATACTCAATTTTGTCTGCATTAGTGAAAGCTAGGCTAAAATTTTTCTTAAATTGAGGCTCTAGATAAGTGGATTTAACTATTACTTTATTGTCAATTTCATCAAATGAAAAATTGAAAATATAAATACCTCGTGTTTCATTTTTTGCAATTGCACTTTCAATTTCGCTAGTTGAGAGATTTGTAATATTTTGTGAGTTGAATAATAAAATATTTTCTTTTTTGGCCGTTGGAATTATAAATTTATTCTCTAAGTCATTTTTTTCGACAACCCTTGATAATATTATTCTCCAATCATTCTCATCTTCCCAAATCATTGGTCTATTTATGGCCATTTTGACTGGAATAATTGTAAATTTTTCAGACACTTTCTTTGGCTCCGAGACATCGGCTTCAAGATTTGATTTTTTTTGACCAAGAATATGTTCAACAAAATCCTTGGCAAATACAAAATTGAAATTGGCAGAATAATTATTTCCAGAAATTTTTTCATCCAATATTTGTTCGGAGCGGACCATTTCGGTAATTTCATCGTCAGAGACTTCTTCAGAAATTGATAATGGCTTGGAAATTCTTGCCAATAAAACCGTTAGGGCATCTCTCCTAGCATATTTTATTGTATTTTTTTTAGCTAATTCTGGATTTTTCCCTGTATTTTTTGAATATATTCCCTCGACTAAATAAGGATTAGTTCCTTTATCTTGTGCAAAAGAATGCGTAAACAAGGAAAGCAATATAAAAAACAAAAATATTATGAATTGAAAAATTTTTATCATGATTGTAAAATTTATTTGATAATAATAAAATATTCTTAAAATTTATTTTAATCAATCAAAAGATTTACTATTACCTCTAATTTATTAAAAAATGTCGTTAAATTATAAAAATTCAGGAGTGGATATTGACGCTGGAAATGAACTTGTCAATAAAATTAAGCCATTCGCAAAATCCACCATTAGGAAAGGTTGTAATGCAGATTTAGGAGGATTTGGAGCACTTTTTGATTTGGCAAAATGTAATTTTAAGGATCCAGTTTTGGTATCGTCAACCGATGGAGTTGGCACCAAGCTACGTATTGCCATTGACACTAACTTTCACGATACTATTGGTATTGATTTAGTTGCAATGTCAGTAAATGATTTAGTTGTTCAGGGAGCCGAACCTTTATTTTTTTTAGATTATTTTGCTTGCTCAAAACTTGATGTAAATATTGCCTCTATTGTTATTAAGTCTATTGCTGAAGGCTGTAAAATGGCGGGATGTTCTCTCATTGGCGGTGAAACTGCGGAGATGCCTAGTATGTATCATCAGGGTGATTATGATTTGGCTGGATTTGCGGTTGGAGCCGTTGAACGCGATGAAATTCTGCCAAAAGCAACTCATAAGGGAGATATTTTGGTTGGCTTATCATCATCTGGACTTCACTCAAATGGATTTTCACTGGCCAGACACATTTTAAAAACTAACAATCTAAATTTTTTTGATAAATTTACAGAAAATACATCACTTGGTAAAGAATTATTAACGCCCACAAAAATTTATGTCAAATCTTGTCTTAACGCTCTTAAAACCAAAAAAATCAAAGCTCTTGCTCATATAACTGGCGGCGGATTAACTGAAAATTTACCTCGAGTTTTGAGTGATAATATCACCGCAAAAATTGAATATAAATCATGGAACCGTCCAGAAATTTTCAATTTTTTACAAAAACTTGGTAAAATCGATGATGCAGAAATGCATAGAACATTTAATTGTGGAATTGGTATGGTGGCGGTAGTTAGCAAAAATGATGCCGACTATATTGTTGAAACATTTAATAATAACAATGAAACTGCTCAAATTATTGGAGAATTAGTATGATAAATCGAAATATTTCGTTGCATTTACAAGATTTTCCTGATACATCCTTTCTTTCAAACAACAGCAAATTAATTGAAGAAATGGATTTAGTTCGAAATATTTGTTCATCAGTTTTATCTATTCGAGATCACAAAAATCTTCGAGTTAGATTGCCACTTTCTACCCTAACAATAATTGGTAAAAATTCTGAAAAATTCACTAAATATTTTGAAATTATTGCCGAAGAAGTTAATGTTAAAAAAATTATTCTAGCAAGCGATATTAATCAATATGCCGAATATAAATTACAACTCAATTTTAAAAAAATCGGAGGAATATTTGGAGCAAAAATTAAGGCAATAACCCAAGCGGTTAAAGAAAATAAGTGGGAATTAATTGCCAATAATAAAATTTCTATTTGCGATGAAATACTCGAAAATGATGATTTTGAAATAAAACTTTCAACCAAAAATATTGACGAAAATAAATTTGCAATAATTGGTTTACCAAGCAATGATTATCTGGTTATGCTAAATATTGAAATAACCCCAGAACTTGAATCCGAGGGTATCTCACGTGATGTAATTCGTGCAATTCAACAAAATCGAAAAGATGCAATGCTCAACATCACCGACAGAATAAATATCAAACTCTACTCATCTCAATCAAAAATTTTACAAAATGTCGAAAAAAATATTCAATTCATAAAATCACAAACTTTAATTGATAATATCGAAATTTGTAATAAGAAAATTAGTGATGTTGATGGAAAAATTTTTGAAAATTTGCTTGATGATGGTGATTTACAAATATTTATAATTTAACTTTACTAAATTTTGTTTGAGCTTTGATTAAAAAAGGTATTTGCGAAATCGTGAAAGCCATTGATATCGTCATCATCCCAAAAACTTTAAATTTAACCCAAAAATCTGTCGAAAAATTTCTCCAAATTAACTCGTTTAAGAAAGCAAGACCCACAAAAAAACATCCCCATCTTAATGACAAAGTCAACCAATCCTCATCGGAAATTTTTATTTGTTCGCCCAAAATAAAAGCTAGCATTGGCTTTTTACAATAATATCCATAAAACAAAATAAATCCGAACATCAAATTGATAATTGTTGGCTTAATTTTGATAAAATATTCATCATTGAAAATAATTGACAAACCACAAAAAAATCCAAGCAAAACCGCAGAAAAAGTTGCTACTTTTGGTACTTGCCTTGACACAAGAAAGCAAGCAGCAATTGCAACAAAAGAGGTCCAAAGCATTGCCAATGTTGCAAATAACAAATTATCATAAACCAAAGAAAATTTATAACATATAAAAAAAATAATTATTGGCAAATAATCATATAGAAATTTTAGAGATGAAGAATCTTTGTTTTTGCTCATTTTAATCACATTTATATTTATTAGCGATGCTTTTATTAACTTGAATTAACATTACTTGGTATATCATATTTCTATCCTGAATAAATCCATCATATTTGCTATCACCAGTTGTAAATGTTTTTGGAATTTTTACCGTTCTAATCTCTCCAACATGCATTCCGATTAATGTTTTTTCGATAATTTTATTAAAATTTTCCCCAATAAAAATTTTAATTATTGATTTATTTGCTATATTTCCACTTTCAGACATTAAAACATATTCGATGTCAACTTCATCATTACAATTGGCTTGTTGCGTGTTCGCAATACCCTGCCTCACAATATCAACTTCAAGATTATCATAATTATCGACATTGTTGTTTTGAATTTTATCATTATCAAAGACCCCTTCCTCCTTAGCTTTTTTAATAACTTCATAATTTATTTTAAGATCAGATATATTTTTTTTGAAATCTTGGTTTTTTAATGTATTAGAAAATGATCTTGGATCGTTTTTAGATTTTTCATATACAAAATATAAAAATATAAAAAGTATCAAGATTTTAATAGGGCCCGATTTAAAAAAATTATTAATAAACTCCATATTTTTTAAAATTTTATGTTACCAATTCTTACTATTGACAAATTATCTTCATCAATTTTAATAATAGTTGAAGCAACTCCACTTGCCTTCTTTCCTGCAATTAATAAATCAATACCAAAAAGGTTATTTTTTATTTGCGAAACCGATAAACAAGGATCCTCATTAGATTTATTAGCACTTGAAACCGCTAAAATTCCGTCATATTTTGCAAATAAATTTCTAACGAAATAACTATCAACAATCCTAAAACCCACAAAATCATTAATGCCGTTATTGATATTTTTTGCTAATATTTTTTTGGCTTGATCCTTGGTTTTTAGAATCATAGTGAGTTGTCCAGGAAAATATTTATTAGCAATATTTGTTGATAAATTATTAAAAACAAAAAGTTTTTTTGCAATATTAATATCTCTTAAAAAAATTGAAAATGGTTTATTTTTTGGCCGATTTTTAAAATTATATAATTTTTCCACAGCTTTTTCATTAGTGGCATCAACTGCTAAACCGTATATTGTATCGGTTGGAAAGCATACAATATCTCCATTTTTTAGGTGATTTATGGCTAATTCAATAGCTTTTTTATCGAATTGATTAACAATTTTCATATTTATGTTTTAATATTGATTTTATTGGTTCAAAAGACTTGCGATGAATTGGAGAGATTCCATATTTGTTAATATTTTCAATGTGTTTTTTAGTGCCATATCCATAATGTTTATTAAACTCAAAATCAGGAAATTGTTGGTGATATTTATCCATTATATCATCGCGAACCTCTTTTGCAACTATTGATGCACAGGCTATAGAAATTGATTTTTGGTCGCCCTTAATAATAGGCAAAATTTCTTGTAAATTTTGGATTTTTTCAAATGGAACCATATTGCCATCTACCAGCAATATATCCGCACTTAAACCATATTTTTCACAAAAATTATCAAAAGAAATTTTCATAGCTAATTTTGTTGCTTGCAAAATATTAATTTTGTCGATTTGAAAATTATCAACAATTCCAACTCCATATTTATGATTATCAATTAAGTCTTGAAAAATTTTTCGGCGTTTTGATTTTGAAATTTTTTTGGAATCATTAATTTTTGGTAAAATTTTTTCTCTATTAACCAAAAAAGTACAAGCAACAACTGGACCCGCTAACGGGCCTCGACCCGCTTCGTCAATACCACAAATTATTTTTGTATCAAAATTATTTTCAATTAAAAAAGTTGGTTGCATTGCAAAAAATTAATTTTATTATTTAGATATTATTTCAGTTAAATTTTATTAATAATTTTAATTTTTTCAATCATGTCATTTTCAAAAAAACATCAAAAGCCTTCAAATTTAAAATTAATTTTGGCTACAATTATCGTTGCCTCTGTTATTGGAGCCGGTTTTTATGCTTTTAATGCAAAAAAAACCAAAGATTCTGTTGAAAATAAGGCAGAAACCGCTCAATCTGACACTAAATCAACTGGGCTAGATCCAAATAAATCAGTAGATAATGTCAAAGACACTGAAGAAGTTATTGCCAAATGGATTGAAGCAAATCCTCAAGCCATCATCAATTCAGTTCAAAATATGCAAAAGAAAATGATGGAAGAGCAAACCAAAAATGCTCAAAAAAATATTGGTCAAAAGCAAAATGAGTTATTTAATGATGAAAATTCTCCTCAATATGCTCCTCAGGGATATGATGTTTCAATCGTTGAATTCTATGATTATGCCTGCGGTTATTGCAAAAAAGCCCAAGCCACAGTTGATGAACTCCTCAAATCCGATACAAAACTTCGTATTATTTATCGTGACTTCCCCATTCTTGGCGAAGCATCGTTTGAAATGGCCAAAGTTTCGATTGCCGTTAATTTAATCGCTCCAAATTCTTTCAGAAAATTTCATGATGCCCTTATGAAAACCAACGACAAAGGAAAAAAAGCTGCTATCAATGCTGCAAAATCTGCTGGAATTGATATTAAAAAAGTTGAAGATGCTTTGAAAAATGATAAGGATAAAATTGAAAAAATCTTACAAGATAACTTATCTTTAGGTTCTTCAGTTGGTATCTCTGGAACTCCTGGTTTCATTATCGGTGAAGAATTGATCCCTGGCGCCGTCGATGTTAATACCTTCAAAGAAAAAATTAATGCCTTACGCACCAAATAATTAATTTTCTTATAACAAACAACCCAAATATCTCTAGGTATTTGGGTTGTTTTATTTATTATCAATTGGAAACTGCAAATCTATCAATACAACAGCAAAAAATTGTCGAATCCTATTTAAATGGCGATAATGTTTTTATTTCTGGCGGGGCTGGAACTGGTAAGTCTTATTTGTTAAATTACCTAAAGAAAAATTTTTCACATTTAGGTCTAGAAATTACGGCAAGCACAGGAATAGCTTCAATCAATATTGGTGGGTCAACTATTCATTCATTTGCTGGAATTGGACTAGCTAATCATCCAATAGAGCAAATTTTAGCTAATTTAAAACAAACAAAATTTAGCAAAATACGCAAAAGAATCCTTAAAACCAAAACTCTTGCTATCGATGAAATCTCGATGATTTCTCCAGAATTATTAGAAATTCTTGACATAGTTTTTAGAGAAATTCGTCAAAGTAAAAAAATTTTTGGCGGTTTGCAGGTTTTATTTTTTGGAGATTTCTTGCAATTACCCCCGGTTAATAAATTTAATGAAGAAATTAGCTATTGCTTCAATTCTAAAATTTGGGAAGATTTTAATTTTAAAAACTTTATTCTCACAAAGGCCTTTCGTCAATCCGATAAGGATTTTATAGATATCTTGAACAATCTTCGCTTTGGAATCGTTAATCTAAATGATCAAAAAATCTTAGATTCTCGCGTTAACATTGCCGATCAAAATCAGTCAATAAAGCCCACCATTTTAACAACTCATAATGATAGAGTAGAACGTATCAATGCAAAATTTATGCAAAATATTGCCAATAAAGAATTTGAATACAAGGCAGATTTTTCTGGAGATCTCTATAAAATTGATTTTTTGAAGAAAAATTGTTTGGCTTACCAGGTCCTAAAATTAAAGATTGGGGCTCAAGTGATGATGATTAAAAACACTCATCAAAAGGAGGGGGTTATTAACGGTTCACTTGGAATTATTCGTGATTTTTCGCCCAAGAAGAATTATCCAATTGTTGAATTTGCTAACAATAAAATTTTAACAATTAGTCCAGAAGAATGGAACCTCGAAAAATTTGACCATGATACTAAAACTATAAAAATTGAAGCATCGATATCTCAAATTCCATTAATTTTAGCTTGGGCTATTACCATTCATAAATCACAAGGTCTAACTTTAGATAAAATTTCTTGCGATTTATCCAATGTATTTAGCCCTGGACAATCTTACGTTGCTATTTCCAGAGTTAAAACTCTAAGCGGATTATTCATTGAATCCATCAATTATAATAAAATAATTGCTGACAAAAATGCCGTTAATTTTTACAAAAAAATTAAATCGGAATGTTAAAAAAATTTAGGCACCTTACGCGCAATAAAAATGGAACAAAGGACATTATTTTATCAAGCCTAATTTTATCGATTATTATTGCTATGGTTAGAATTTTAAGTCTTGATTACAATATTTTCTTTATTGTTATGATGCGGAATTTTTTTGGATTAATTCTTACTATGCCAAGCATTATCAAGGACAAGACTAATATTTTTAAAACCACTAATTTAAAACTTCATATTATTCGCAGTGCCAACGGCACAATTTCAATGTTTTGTTGGTTTAAAGCCGTAAGTATATTGCCACTTTCTGAAGCTGTTGCTTTAAGTTTTTTAACCCCAATTGCCACAATAATTGCATCAGCTTTATTTTTTAAAGAAAAAATTTCTAGAAAAATTTTTTTAGTTTGTATTCTAAGTTTTTCAGGTGTCTTAATAATATTGCGTCCAGGTTTTAACGAATTTAATTCGGGATATATTTTTTCTTTTCTCTCTGTTTTATTATGGACAATTTCAAATTTAGTAACCAAAATTATGACTAAAACCAGCAGTCCAAAACTAATAGTAGCTAATATGAATTTTTTTCAATTTATAATTTCTATTCCACTTGCAATGCCTTATTTTGAGCCAGTTAAAGATAATGATATTTTAGAATTTTTTATACTTGGAATCCTATCGAATTTTTCATACAAACTTATTGCCAAGGCATATTGCCGAAATAATTTAGCCAATTTGCAGCCATTTGATTTTACTCGTTTAATTTTTACCAGCATTATTGCTTACTTTATATTTGCTGAAAAATTTGACTTATGGGTTTGGGTTGGTGCCTTGATTATTCTTTTTAGTCTAATTATTCTGGTTAAGAATTGGTCAAAAAAATTCCAAAAAGGACTTGAAGATAACTCTTAAAATCGCTATAATTTTTTAAAACCGACTTTTATGAATTTACTTTTTGAACAATATTTTAATCAAGCTCTAGATAATTTAAAGGCAGAAAATCGCTTTCGTGAATTTGTAAATATCTCACGAATTTGCGGAGAATTCCCTTATGCCATTAATCATAATAATGACAGAAAAATTGTAATTTGGTGCTCAAATGATTATCTTGGAATGGGTCAGAATTCCTTGGCAATTAGTAATGCCAAAAAGGCTTTAGAGCAATATGGAGTTGGAGCTGGTGGCACTAGAAACATTTCCGGCAATAATGCTTTGATTGAGGAGCTAGAAAATTTGATTGCCAGCCATCACCAAAAAGAGGCGGGTCTAGTTTTTGGCTCTGGATATTCAGCTAATGATGGAACCATTCAGGCTTTGGCAAAAATCATTCCCAACTTAACCGTTTTTTCCGATAAAAAAAATCATGCATCGATAATTTCTGGAATTAGAAATAGCAATTTAAGTAAGCATATTTTTGCACATAATGATCTCCAAAATCTTACCGATTTATTGTCGAATTATAGTTTAAATCAACCAAAAATTATAATTTTTGAATCAGTTTATTCGATGGATGGCGATTTCGGTAAATTGCAAGAAATTGTTGAAATTGCAAAAAAATTTAATGCTCTAACCTATATCGATGAAGTTCATGCCGTTGGATTATATGGCAAAACTGGAGCTGGTCTTAGCGAAAAGCTAGATTTGCAAAGTCAAATCGATATTATTCAAGGTACTTTTGCCAAGGGCTATGGGGCGATTGGGGGCTACATAACCGCCAAGGAAAATATCATTAAAGCAATTCGCTCCTTTGCTTCACCCTTTATTTTTAGCACCTCAATGCCCCCAGCAATATTATCAGCAATTATTAGCAGTGTAAAATATTTACAAAATTCAAACATAGAAAGAGAAAAAATGTTTAGCAATGTTGCTAAAGTAAAAAAAGCTCTGACCAAAAATAATATAAAAATTTTTCCAAATGATTCTCACATCATTTCCGTTATGATTGGCGACCCAATTCTGGCAAAAGAAATATCAAAAACATTACTCAACGATTTCGATATTTATATACAACACATCAACTATCCAACTGTAGCCAAGGGCGATGAAAGGCTTCGAATTACACCAAGTGCTTTGCATAACGATAAAATGATTGATGATTTAATTTCGGCTTTTATGCAAATATTCAAGAAAATCGCTTAATATTAAATATGCAGAAATGTCATCAATAGCTTTATGATTTTTTGAAATTGGATTTGTTAGGTATCTAGCATCAAAACTTGTTAACCTTTCATCAAAGGCAATTAATGGCAAATTAATTTTATGATTTAGCAAATATTCATCAAATTTTTGCATAAATTTCATTGCAAATTCTACCATAAAATTCTCCGACCCATCCATTTTAAGTGGCAATCCAAAAATTATTGCCACTAAATGATTTTCTTGAATAATTGATAATAATATGGCAAAATCTTTATTATTACCTTTTCGGTGCAAAATTTTTTTAGGAGTAGCAATATTTTGCGTATCTTCGCAAACTGCTAGGCCAATATTTTTAGAACCGATATCCAAGCCCAAAATTCTACCTTTCATAGGTAAGATTTTTAAATAATCATTATTATTTTTATATATCATAAAATGGCAAAAATAACCAGTAAAGACATTGAAAAAGTAGCCAGACTATCTCAAATTGAGGTCGGCGACGACAAAGAGATTTTAGCATCCCAAATTGAAAATGTAATTAATTGGGTGGAAAAACTCAGTGAAGTTAACACCGATAATATCGAGCCAATGATAAATGTCCACAACCAATCGCTAGATTTAAAAACAGATATTGTAAATGATGGCAATATTACCACAGAAGTTTTAAAAAACGCTCCAAATCAGATTTTTGGATATTTTGCAGTTCCCAAAGTCATTGAATAGTGAGTCAATTATTTTTTGATTTCTACCAAACTCATCAAATCGATAACTTTAGAGAACAAGACTACATTTTTCTTCCTGAAAATAGCAATGCCAATCAATTGCTGAATAATTTTTTTACCGATTCTGTTCATAATAATTTGTTAAAAAATATTATTATTTATGGCGATAGCTGTGTTGGCAAAACTCATTTATTGCATATTTATGCTAATAAATTTATGTGTGAAATTTTAAATATTTCACAATTTTATGATTTTAATCCTCTTAACCATTTTCAATCGAAGCATATTTACATTTTAGATGACTTATCTTTGTTTGATAATGAGCATAAAATTTTACAAATTATTAATTCTGCCAATGAAATTGGAGCAAGATTAATATTGATTTACAGAGAGCCATCCAAATATGAAATTCCAGATTTAATTTCACGAATTAAAAATATTCCCAACGCAAAAATTGAAAGTTATTGTCCAATAAATTTAAAAATTATTTTAGCTAATATTTTAGCTCGCAAACAAATTTTTTTAAATCAAAAATTATTGGATCTAATTTTTACAAAATCCGTTACTAAAAGTGCGGATGTAGTTTTCTTAACAAAAAAGATTGAGGAAATTTTTAATATTTCAGGTAAGAAATTAACTATTAACAATCTTAATTTTATTTTAAACTCTTAAGGTTAATATAAAGAAGAGTTTATTTTATTTTCCCTTATTTTCGCTACCAAAATTTAGAATATTCCCTAAAATATTGAATATATCCCCCAAAGGTCTTTCATTGGATCTAGCTTTAATTAAAACTGCTGGTAAATTTCTTGAGGGCTTACTATGATTATTTTCTTCCATTGCTATCATTTCAGCTTCAGTAATTATTCTTCTTGTACAATCCTTCCCATTTTCACCTTCACCGCTATTTTCATCAGATTTAGTTGAACCACTTACTGCATTATTACTTGACATATTTTTTTGATAATAAACTGTCTCGGATTTTATTTGCAAATAAATTTCTATCATCATTTCCTCCGTAATTACTTTTTTTTCTTCCCCTAATTTTAGTTCCGAACACAATATTGACCTACTCATTCTCTCTGGATATAGGGTCTGTTTTTTAGGATCGCCTACCGAATTTGTTACCAATAAATGCCTTGGACGAGGACTAATTTCAAAATTTTTTTTCATTTTATTTCGGCGATCATTCATCGCTCGTATCATCTCACTAAGTTTATCATTATTAGTATTTTCGGCATAATTTTTACGAATTTCATCGGCACTCCTGCCAGTTAGATCAATAGCATTTCTTGGGGGGTCATCAAAATCGGATTCATTGTAAATTGTATCTGGATAATTTTCAGATCTATCTTCAAATCTTTCAGGGTAGGCGGGATTTTTTAAAAGGTATAATAAAACCTTTCTATCAATTTCAGCCAATTGATATTCTTTAATCCACTTAAGCATTCTTGGATCAGTTTCTTTAATAATATCTTCTTTTTCTGGATCAATACTTAAAACAGATTGTAAATCTTGAATTGAACCCAATTCTTCATATTCGGATTCTTCATCAATTTTTGGCGAAACCCCTATTATACTTGTTGGCGGTAAGGATTTCATATAAAAATTAATAAAATTATATATTATAATTGATATTCTATATTTTTTATTAATTATTTTATGTTGCAACAATTTTATTTATTTTTTATAAAAATCATCTCTTAGAAGACTAAAAAATACCACATCTTTAAATTCACCATAATGATAACGATGTTGACGAAGATAACCCTCTAGTTTGAATCCGTTTCTTGTTAACAAATTTTTCGAGGAAAAATTATCAGGAACCACGTTTGCCTCAATCCTGTTAACTTTAAATTCATAAAAACCATAATCGCAAATTTTTTTCAATGCCATAGACATAATACCCTTATGCCAATAATTCTTGCATAAATCATAACTTACTTCGATGCGTTTGTGATAATTGTTAAAACCAGTTAAACCGATTGACCCAATCATTTTATTATCAGATTTTTTTGCTATTGCAAAATAGGCTCCATCACCCCTGGTAAAAGTATTTTTCCAATAGTAAAAATCATGCTTTGCTTCTTCGATATTGCGGGGAATATTACATAAGATATAACGATGTACCATTGGATCTGAATAATAACTAAAAAAATCCACAACATCCTCATTATGTTCTTCGCGCATAATATAGTCGCCAATTTCAAATGAAGGCATAATTTTGGTATAATTTGTATTTTGCATTTATATTTATTTATATTAAATTAATTTGATAACTCTTTTGAATTTGTTTTAAATTTTATATGAAAATTATTGCCCAAATGGATGATATTTCCACAATTAATATCAAAACCGATACCACCTATTTGCTTTTAAAATATGCCCAAGAATGTGGTCATGAAATTTTTTATTACACTCCAAATTCATTATATTTTGATGTAAATAAAAAAAATATCGGTGCTAAAATATCTAAAATTTTATTAAATAATTCAAGTAATTTTTATAATATTTTAGAAGAGAATTATTATTCCTTAACAGATTTTGATGTAATTTTAATTCGCCAAGACCCCCCTTTCAATATGAATTACATTACTACCACCTATTTTTTAGAAAAAATTAAGGATAAGGTTTTAGTTATCAATGAACCTTCACAAATTCGCAATTGTCCAGAAAAATTATTTGTAACAAATTTCCCGGATTTAACTCCGCCAACACTTATTTCTGCTGATTTAGATGCCATACGTAAATTTCATCAACAACATCAAAAAATTATTTTGAAGCCACTTTATTCTTATGGAGGTGATGGTGTAATTTTGATTGACGATACCGCTTCGAACCTTACCACAAATTTTGAAATGATGACGAAATTATATCAAACTCCTATTATTGCACAAAAATTTTTATCTGAAGTAAAAAATGGCGATAAAAGAATTTTTTTACTCGATGGTGAGCCAATTGGAGCTATATCAAGAATGGCTCAAAATGGTGAAATCCGTTCCAATCTTCATATTGGAGGCTATGCTAAACAGGCCGAACTTTCACATCGGGATTGGGAAATTTGCAAGACTATTTCTTGGTCTTTAAAAAAACTGGATTTGTTGTTAGTTGGCATCGATATAATCGGGAATTATCTTACTGAGATTAACGTTACTTCCCCAACCTGCATTCCAGAAATAAATTTTTTTAATAATACCCGACTTGAAAAATTAATTTTGGAAAAAATTATTGAAAAATTCCACAACTTCAAGAATTTACATTAAAATAATATTTACTTAGGGCAAATCAAGTATTAGGCTTACTGGGCAATGATCTGAAGCCTTTTCTTGGTTGCGAACATTTTTATCTTCTATCACCACTTCTTTAATTTCATTTAATAGGCTTGGTGTAGTTAAAATATAATCAATTCTTGCTCCCTTATTGTTAGCATAAGAATTGCCACGATAATCCCACCAGCTATAATTAATTTGATTTGGATTTTTTTTACGATAAACATCAATTAATCCTTGATTTAAAATGGTTCTAAACCATTTTCTTTCTTGTGGATGAAATAAAATTTGACCATCAAATTCTTTTGGATTAAAAATATCAATTTCGTCTATCGCCACATTAAAATCACCGCAAAAGATTTGCTTCTCATCAAATTCTAGAAGGCTGGATATATGTTGGTTTAGTGCCTGAAAAAAAGCCATTTTATAGCTAAATTTAATACTATCTTCGAGTTTTTGATTTAAGAGTAAATCGCCTCCGCCATTTGGAACATAAATTGAAGCAATTCTAAAAACTTGATTTTTAATTGTTATCAAACCCTCGATGTATCTGGCTTGCCAATCTAATTGATTTTGAAAATGAAAATTTGGTAAGCCCTTAACCACATCTTCGATTTTATATTTTGATAAGATGGCAACTCCATTATAAGTTTTCTGCCCAAAAACCGCACAATTATAGCCAGCGTCCATAATTGCTTCAAGCGGAAAATTATGTTCTTCACACTTTAATTCTTGCAAACAAATTACATCTGGATTCGACAATTTTATCCACTCTAAAAATCTTGGAAGCCTTGCTTTTATTGAGTTGACATTAAAGGTTGAAATTTTAATCATTTTTGATTTTTCTTTCAATTATCGACGAAGATTTGTCGTTTTTTTGATTTTCTGATTTTGAAAATAAAGAGCTTACAATCAAATAGGGTAACCCAATTATAGTTGCCGTTGTTGATGTTAAAATTGCAATAATTTCGGGCGCAGTCAAGCCAAAATTTAGACTAAATGCCTTAAAGGCAATTATACAAAAAACAAAAAATAAGTAACAATTGATGATTTTTTTTACCCAGCGATAAATATCGCTTTTCATTGCATATTCTTGTTCTCCTTTGCGGATTTGCTGATTATTCAAAATGGATTGATATTTGTCGGCTTCTTTGATTGTTTGAGAATCATATGAATTATTAATTTCAAATCCATCTGACATTAATTTTTTAGCAAAATTTTCAATATTGGTAAATTTTTTATTATTAATATCGGACATTTTTTTAGAATTATCAATTTTTATTCATATAATCTTCGATAACTTTACTTTCCCAAGCCTTGATATCATCATCATTTAATATACTTCGATAACCATTTGTTTTAACGGCATTATACCACGGACTTCCCAATTGATGAGTTAAATCACTGAGCTCAACTGCTGAATAATTTCGGTAATATGTCCAAACCAAATTTAGTAATTTAGAAATATTATTACCTTCTTTTAAATTGATTCGATTAACCGATAAATCTCCTGTCATTTCATTCATACTAACCGACATTTCATCGATTGGTTCTTTGCCAAATCTTTTAAATTCATGATAAATTGACGGAATAACAGGACCATATTGCCAAGCCTCAATATCTTCATTGAATAATTTCTGATTCAAAAAAACCAATCCCCAGCCATAGGCTATATAAACCAACTTAATCAATTTCATTGGACTTAATGGAATCTTTTCTATGAAAGAGCAAGCTATCATGAAATTGGCAATGTCTGATGCGCTATAAGGTAGAGTTTTTAAATTGCTATTATCTTTTTCCATAATTTTGGTGAATTAATTTATTTTTTCTTATAATTTAAATTTTTTAATTTAAAATGCTATGGGCATTTTTAATTTTTTTAATTTCGCAATTATATTTTTTTTATGAATGAATTAAGTTTTAACGACATTTTAGTTAGCGAAAATCGTATTCGAAGCCATATTTTAAACACACCAATCATCTCCAATGCCGAAATTAATCGCGAATTAAATGCTGAAATTTTTTTCAAAATGGATAATCAACAACTAACCAATTCATTTAAAGCAAGAGGAGCTTTTAATGCAGTTTTATCTCATCTTGATAATTTTGGTTTTCTTCCAAAGAAAATTGTTGCTCAAAGCTCTGGAAATCATGCCCAAGCAGTTGCCTATGTAGCCAACAAACTTAACATACCTGCCATTATTTATATGGCAAGCAATGTTTCCAAATTCAAAATTGAAGCCACCAGAAAACTTGGTGCCGAAGTAGTTTTATGCGAGAGACGAGCTGATGCCAATCGCTTAGCTGAAGAAAAGCAAAATGAAGGATATTTTTTTATTCACCCTTCGGATAATGATGCAGTAATCGCTGGACAAGGCACTTGCCTCCTTGAAGCACTTAATGAAGTTGATGATGTTGAAGCGGTCTTTGCTCCTTGTGGTGGAGGTGGATTGCTGTCGGGATGCATTTTAGCTAAGGATGGTTTTAATAAAAATATTAAAATTATTGGATGCGAACCACTTAATGGCAATGATGCCTTTCGCTCAGTTTTGGCCAATATAATTGTTGGCTATGATGAGTCGCCAAACACTGTAGCTGATGGCGCACGCACTTTGAAAATTTCTGAACGTTGCTTTCATTATTTAAAAAAACTCAATGAAATTATTGAAATTCCTGAAGAAAATATTAATTATTGGCAACTAAAATTATCCGATTTGCTCGAACAAAAAATCGAACCAACCTCTGCTCTATCAATAGCTGGATGTCAAATTTTTTTACAAAGAAATCCAGATTTAATTAATAAAAAATTTTTGGCAATTTTAACTGGCGGAAATTTATAAGTTTTAAAAACAACTTGAAAGCTAAAAAAAATTTTTTATAATTTTTAATCAATTTATTATTGATTCAATCAGACATTAAAATATAAAATAATTAGTAATTTTTTATGATTACACCTTTCACCTATGCAAGAGTTGCGATGATTTATAGCTCAACTGCCTTCTCCCTAGTTGTAATTATGTTGGTGCTAAATATTATATCTATTGAAGAGTTAATTACTATTTTAGGAATCGAACCAAAAAGCAACGAAGCTCAAGCCCTAAAATTAGTTATCAGTCGTATTCAAGAAATGTCCCAAAATGTTTTAGAAATTATCTCTAAGTTGCTACATAATCTTTTTTCATGGGCAGGAATAGAAGTAGATCTAAACAAAATCAAAATTGATACTAAAGATACCTCTTCCTTAAATCAAATTGAATTGATTAAAACATTTAATAAATATAGTTAGTGCTTTTGCCATTTTTGAATCTTATTAGATTAGTATTAATCCTATTTTCTCTAATCCCAATTTTTATTTTTAGTAAAAAAAAAGCGATTTTTCTTTTTTTTCAAATTGCTGGTCCATCTTTCTTAAAATTAGGTCAATTACTATCTGTTCGCCATGACCTTGTTGGCGAAGAGATCGCTCAAACTTTAGCGAAATTCCAAGATAATGTTAAACCCTTTTCTTTTGAAAAACTATCCGAGATTCTAAATAAGGAGTTTCATCAAAATTTTGACAAAATTTTTTTAGAATTCAATAAAACACCCATTGCATCAGCTTCAATTGCCCAAGTTCACAAAGCTAGGTTAGCCTCTGGAGATGCCGTTGCAGTTAAAATTTTACGACCAAATATACAAAAGATGATGATTCGAGATATTGAAACATTAAAATTACTGGCAAAATTATGTTGGTTTTTTTCTGGTTTTTTAGCTAAAACCTTCAATGATATTGCCGAATTGTTATCACAAACAGCAAAATTTGAGCTCGATTTATTACATGAAGGAGCTAACGGCTCTAAACTTCGCGAGGATATGGAAAATGTAAAAGGATTTTTTGTGCCAAAAATTTTTTGGCAATATTCCTCAAGTAAAATTTTAATTTCCGAGTGGATTGATGGTATTGCCTTTTCTGATAGTAAAAAAATTTTGCAAAATAATTTTGATAAAAAAATTATTGCTCAAAATTTGGTTCTTGCATATTTTCAACAAGTTTATGTTCATGGTTTTTTTCATGCCGATATGCACCCAGGAAATCTTTTTTTAAAGGAAAATGGTGATATTGCAGTTGTTGATTTTGGTATTGTTGGCAAGATTGACAAAAAAACGCGGATTGCAGTGGCTGAGGTTTTGATTGGCTTTCTTCACCGTGATTATGATAAAATTGCTAAAATCCATATTGATGCTGGCTTTGTTCCTTCAGATACCAACCTCATCGACTTATCGCTTTCTTGTCGTAAAATTGGTGAAATGATTGTTGGTGTAAATGTTAAAGATATTTCAATCGCAAAATTGTTAACTGCTTTAATCGACTTAACCAAAAACTACAAAATGGAAGCTAAGCCCGAACTACTGTTATTGCAAAAAACTTTACTTTTAGTTGAGGGTGTCGGGGTTTCACTTGATCCAAACCTTAATATTTGGGATTTAGCTCGACCATTTGTCAAAAAATGGGCTAAAACTAACATTGGTTTTGATGCAAAAATTCGTGATGCAATTCTTGATTTATTTTTTGCTGTTAAAGAATATATAAAAACTAAATAGGTTTATTTTAATTTTTACCTTCCCGCTATATTACTTTGACAAATTAGAGTGGCAACCGCTTGACAGGCTATACCCTCGCCTCTTCCAGTAAATCCTAAACCTTCGGTTGTGGTGGCTTTAATGTTAATTTTTTTTGACGAAATTCCTAAAATCGTTGAAATTTCCTCTTTCATTTTTTCTTTATATTTTAAAATTTTTGGTCGTTCGCAAATTATCGTGGCGTCAATATTGATTATTGATGAGCTATATTTTTGCACCAAGTTATAAATTATTTTTAGCATCTCTCGAGAGTCGCAACCCTTCCATTTTTGATCATTTGGCGGAAAATGTTCGCCAATATCACCAAGACCTAAAGCCCCGAGAATTGCATCAATTATGGCATGAATTACTACATCACCATCTGAGTGGGCAATAATTTTTTTATTAAATTCAATTTGAACTCCGCCTAATCTTATAAAATTACTATCAACATTCACTAAATCCTCAAAAGCATGAACATCGTAGCCGATTCCAGTTCTAGTCTCTTCACGATATTCTTCGTTTAAGAAAGTTACCATATGTTTAGCTCTCTCATAATCTTCTTCGGTAGTAATTTTAAAATTATTTTGTGAACCAGGTACAATGGCAACCGGAATTCCTGCATATTCATTTAATGCTGAATCATCGGTGAAATTTAAATCTTTAAAAGCAATGTGAGAATTTAAAATATCTTGATATAGAAATCCTTGTGGTGTTTGTGCTCGCCACAAATTTTCTCGCTCCAAGGTCCATTCAATTCTACCATCGCCAATTTTTTTTATCGTGTCTTCAACTGCAATTGCAGGTATTACCGCTGGATGAGATTCTAATTTTTCCAAAATACCATTTATTATTCTTTTTGAAACAAATGGACGGACCCCGTCATGAATTAAAACTTTGTGAGGAAGATATTCGGCCAATTCCTCAAGACCCAATCTGATTGATGCTTGTCGACTCTCACCTCCAAAAACAGGATTTAGCAAATCTAAACCTCGAATTGCATCTTCATATAGCTCTAAATCATCAGGATGAATAACGCAAATTACATCGGAAACTTTTGGATGGTTTAAAAACGCTAAGATTGAATGGCGAAGCATAGGATATCCAGCTAGTGGTAAATATTGCTTTGGTATACCCTCGCCTCGATTAAAACGATTGCCCCGACCACAAGCTGTAATTAAAGCTACAATTTTTTCCATAGTTATATTTTACTTTCAATGCGATTAACCATTTCTTCACGAAAGTTTTTAATTAAACCCTGAACAGGCCAAGCAGCCGCATCACCAAGAGCACAAATAGTATGCCCTTCGATTTGCTTACTTAAATTGTAAAGCTTGTCAATTTCCTCAACCTTGGCATCACCAATTACCATTCTATCCATAATCCTCATCATCCAACCAGTTCCTTCACGACATGGAGTGCATTGACCACATGATTCATGTTTATAAAAATGTGACAATCTAGCAATCGCCTTAATCACATCGGTTGATTTATTCATAACAATTACCCCTGCGGTTCCAAGACCTGTTCCAACTGCTTTCAATGAATCAAAATCCATATCTATATTATCACAAATTTCTTTTTTGATAAGCGGAACTGAAGAGCCACCAGGAATTACGGCAAGAAGATTTTCCCATCCACCGATTACTCCACCCGCATGTTTTTCAATAAGCTCCCTAAGAGGAATACCCATTGCCTCTTCAATATTACAAGGTTTGTTAACATGTCCAGAGATACAAAATATTTTTGTTCCTGTATTTTTTTCTTTTCCAATAGAAGCAAACCAACTTGCACCCCTTCTAAGAATTTCTGGAACTACCGCAATTGATTCAACATTGTTGATAACAGTTGGACAACCATATAATCCAATTAAAGCCGGAAAAGGAGGTTTTAGACGAGGTTGCCCCTTATTACCCTCTAGGCTTTCTAGTAATGCGGTTTCTTCGCCACAGATATATGCACCAGCCCCACGATGTATATAGATATCCAAATCCCAGCCAGATCCACAAGCATTTTTGCCAATTAATTTTGCATCATAAGCTTCGTCAATAGCTTTTTGAAGGGCAAGGGCTTCATTATAATATTCGCCACGAATGTAAATATAGCAAGTATTTGCATTAATTGCTCTAGAAGCAATTAGACAACCTTCAAGTAATTTATGTGGCTCATATCTTAGAATATCGCGATCCTTACATGTTCCAGGCTCGGATTCATCGGCATTAACCACTAAATAATGAGGTTTGCCAATTTTTGGGTCAGTTTTTTTTGGTACAAAAGACCATTTAGTTCCAGTAGGAAATCCGGCTCCACCTCTGCCTCTAAGCCATGAATTTTTAATTTGTTCAATTATCCACTCGCTACCATTATCTAAAAATTTTTTTGTTTGCGACCAATCTCCGCGTAATTTAGAATTAGTTAAACTGCTGGCATCTTGACCATTTAAATTGGTAAAGATTTTATCTTTTTGTTCTAACATATTTAGTTTCTTGAAAATATTATTTATAAAAATATTTTTTTGAGAATTTTAAAAAAAATATTTAAAAATTTGGTAAAATAATTTGCTTAAAAAAAATTTCTCTAATAACTTATCAAAATAAAATAAAATTTGCAAATCAATATTAATCCAAAAATAATTCTAATTGTAGTGTTAATCTTAAGTAAAGCCAATAAATATATAATTTTAACCTCCTTAATGATTATTTTGTCTTGTTCTCAAAATCGCCTCGACCCTTTAATTGATAATACTGGAATGACCGAAGGAGATATTAAAGCTGCAACGATAAAATCCAAAAAACAACAAACCGAAGAAAAAAGTAAACTCATTAATAACGATATTCCAATTCCAAAAATATCTAAATCTATTATGGTTCCACCTGCTCCAAAAATCGGTGGTGAAAAAATCATATCATTTTATGTCACCGACCAAGTTCCTCTTCGCGATGTTTTAATTGAACTCGGAAGAATAGCTGAGGTTGATGTAGATGTTGACCCAAAAATTTCTGGCGGAGTAATTATAAATGCCAAAAATCGCCCATTTAAAGAAATTATTGACCGCATTGCAACACAAGGAAATATTCGTTATAGCTATCGAAATAAAGTTTTATATTTTGAAACCGACAAGCCATATTTGAAAAATTATTTTGTCGATTACCTTGATGGATCACCTCTATGGGATGAGGTTCAAACTAATATTGAAAATATTTTTGCTTCTGAAAAATCTGATTCATCACTCACCACTTCAACATCAACCGCAACACCAAACAAAGTTGCCGGTATGATTACTGTATATGCAACTGACCGCCAACATAGTGCTATAAATAAATATCTTGCAGATGTGGCAAAACAATCTTCGATGCAGGTTTTAATTGAAGCAAAAGTGGTTGAAGTTTCTTTATCGGAAAAATTTCGATCTGGTATTGATTGGACACAAGATTTAATCAAATTTAACTCTCCTGACCCAGATCCAAACTTTACTCCACTGGTCACCACATCAAATCCTGCTTTAAAAATTTTTGGTGGCGATATTAATATTGCAGTCGATGCTATGTCGAAATTTGGGTCAACTAATGCTATTTCAAGCCCAAGAATTCATGCTATGAATAATCAAAAAGCATCATTAAATTTTGCTAAGAAATTAGTCTATTTTAAGGTTGAGGCTCAGCAAAGTGCCCAAGGGACAACGACAGGAAGCGCTGCTTCAACCGTTGCTACTACAGTAACATCAACCAAACAAGAGGAAAATGAAGGTGTGCAAATCGAAATAACACCATCGATTAATTCAAAGACTGGCGAAATTTCCATGAACATATCTCCAAAAATTACTCAAAAAACTGATGATGTCAAAGATCCCGCCACAGCAAATACTAAGGACTTTTCTTACCAAAATATTGTTCCTATAATTACCACACGAGAATTATCAACCTCTGTTAAAATTGCCTCTGGAAATGTGATTGTATTAGGCGGCTTAATGTCTAGCAATGCTACTGGCTCTGAAGGTGGCATTCCATTCCTTAGAAAGATCCCAGTTTTAGGATGGCTATTCAAGTCTCTCGAAAAATCTTCTGAAGTTAAAGAAACTGTTATTTTTATCAAGGCAACCATTATTAATAGTGGTTCTAAACCTGATAAAATTGACCGCGATCTTCAGGAGAAATTTGATGTTAATCGCAGAAATTTTTTCTAATCTATTTATGAAATCAATATTAAAATATATAATTAAGAACGGTTTAAAGGATAAACTTTATGTTGGTTTATTTATTGCCATTTTCATCTCATTTGGAATTTCAATTTTTCTTGGCTCAACAATGCTAGTTGAGCAAAATCAATCTTCATTAGTTTTTGTTTTGGCAACGGTTAGAACCATTTTATCATTTGGTATAATTTTATTTGTTTGTATTAACATTACCCGCTCCTTTGAGAATAAAGAAATTGAATTTATTTTGTCAAAATCAATTTCCAGAGAAAATTTTATCTTAGGATATTTGCTTGGTTTTTTCATTTCATCTTTATTAATTTTACTTCCCTTTACTCTTTTAACTTGCATAGTCTTTAAAGTTAATTACCTTGGAATACTAACTTGGCTTGCAACCACGACTATTGAGGTTCTAATAGTAATTTCTTTCGCTTTACTTTGCTCACTAATACTAAAAAATTCATTTTCAGCAATTTTTTCTGCCATTGGTTTTTACATATTATCAAGATTGATGGGTATGTTTGTAATGGCTATAAATATTGGTGATGCCATTGATTTAGAAAAAACAAAGGATTCACTTGGAATGGGTCTAAAAATCTTGTCAGTAATTTTTCCACGACTTGACTTATTTTCACAAAGCTCTTGGGCGATATATGGCATAGGTGATAATAGTTTTTTGCAAATTATATTTATACAATCTATAATTTATTTGCCACTAATGATTTTTATGGCATTTCACGATTTTAAGAAAAAACAATTTTAGTTTGGTGTGAAAAATTTTAGAATGTTCTTTTACATATATTCCCACAAGATTTTTTTTTGGTTGTTTCTTTTGGTTTTTGGATTGCAAGTTTTATTTTGGCTTAAAACTGAAAAAATCCGTCATAATTACGATATAGTTCCACCCGCTCCTTCCAAGCAATTTATGAAAGGAGCTTCGTTTGGCGATAAGGAATTTCTTTTTCGAGTTATGGCTACAAATTTACAAAATTTTGGCGATATTTTTGCTGGATTTAAAAGTTATAAAGATTATGATTACCACAGATTATATGACTGGATGACATCGCTTGATTTTTTAAATAATCAATCCCGATTGGTCCCTTCTGTTGCCAGCTATTTATTTGCCCAAACCCAAAAAAAAGATGATATTTATTTAGTTTTAAAATATCTCGACGAACACTCATCGGTCGATATCGACAAAAATTGGTGGTGGCTTTTTCAGGCGGTTTTTATTGCCAAAAAAGATTTAAAGGATTTGGATAAGGCATTATATTTTGCCAACAAACTATCACAAAATAATGCCATTGAGGCGCCACTCTGGACTAAACAAATGCCCGCTTTCATTAGTGAACAGATGGGCGATAATTGTATGGCATTTAGAATTATTAAAAATTTAATTGATGAAAGTGAAAACAATAAACGTCAAATTTCTTCTGAAGAAATGAATTTTATGAGGCATTTTATCAATGAAAGAATTAATAAGCTAAAAAAGCAAAAATTTGATGCCAATTCATGCTAATTTTTATGTTACAAACTCTGAATTTTATTATTGATAATGCTATTGAAGAAGATAAGTCACTTAATGACATAACTTCAGACCTCACCATCTCTAATGATGATATTTCACATTTCGTTATCAATGCTCGTGAATATTTAATTTTCTGTGGAGCCGAGGTCGTGGAAGGTGTATTTAAAAAATTATTACAATCAGAAAAATTTAAAAATTGTAAAATTAATTATAGTCTTTTAAAAAAAGATGGGGATCGAGTTTTTGCAAATGAAGATATTTTGAAAGGCTCAGGCAATTCTAAATTAATTTTAGCAGCAGAGAGAATTATTCTCAATCTAATTCAACATTTAAGTTCAATTTCCACTCAAACCAATGAATTCGTTTGCAAACTTAACAATCCCAAGATAAAAATATTAGATACTAGAAAAACTCTTCCCTTATATAGAGAGCTCCAAAAATATGCCGTAAAGTGCGGTGGTGGAGCTAATCATCGTTTCAATTTAGCGGATTTGATATTAATAAAGGATAATCACATTAGTGCAAACGGCGATATTGATTCCGTTTTTAAAAAAATTGACAAATACCATACTCATAAAATTGAGATTGAATGCGATAATTTTTTTCAAGTGAAGCAGTCCTTGATACACAATCCTGATATTATTATGCTTGATAATATGAGTTTTGACGAGTTAAATAAATCAATTTTTGTAATAAAAGATTATTCTAGTAATATTCTAATTGAAGTTTCGGGAGGAATTAATCTACAAACTATTGATCAATATCGAAATTTACCCATTGATTTTATATCAGTTGGTTCAATAACTAATAATATAAAAAATGTGGATATTGGATTAGATTTCTTTAAATAAAAATATTTTGTTGATTATTATTCACCAATCAATATAACTATTAAAAAATTTATATTATCTAATGAATAATTTTTCCAAAGTATCCAAATTTATAATTAACTCCACCAACAATATCAAATCATATATTTTTGGTCATCTTTTAGTAATTACAATAAGTGCATTCAATATTTCTTTAATGCCGATGGTCTCTAAGACCCTTCTCAATATTATCATTATATCCAATCATGACGATGTAATTAATGAGACCCTTGTTTATATGCTGGTTTTGTCATTATTGATAATACTTCCAAGTATTTTATCGAGGGTTTCGGATTTTTTATGGGCCAAATCCTTACCAAAGCTCAAACATAAAATTACTCACGACTCCATTAAACAATTATTGGGTCAATCTCATGATTTTTTTCAAAATAATTTTTCTGGAGCGGTCGTAAATAAGGTTAGAGACTTATTTAATTCTTCACCAAAAATTTTAGAAATTTTTTTATATAATTTCGTTGGCGGATCTTTGGCAATAATTTTTGCTACAATTATTTTGGCAACCATCAATATTTATTTTGCTTTAGCACTAATTTTATGGGTAGGAATTATAATTCCAATTTCTTATCGATGCGCACTACAAACCAATCGTATTTCCATGAATGTTGCAAATCAGCAAAGTAAAATTATGGGCAATATTGTCGATATTTTTGCCAATATTCAAAATATTCGCTTATTTTCAAATTCTAAACATGAACTTAATAGAGTTGACAAACTACAACACAAATATTCTAATCTTTATACCAAGAGGGCATTATATCTAAATAAAAATTATACACTTCTTGGTCTAGTCTCTTCCTCATATTTTATTTTATGTTTCGTGTATTTGATTTGGCTTTACTCCAAACAAAAAGTGACTGTTGGTGATTTTATTTTAATATTTGGAATTAATAATTTTCTTCACAACATTATTCAGGATACAATGAAACAAATTCGAAATTTCCTTGAAGAATATAGTGTTTTGAAGGAAGCAATAGACATTCTTGAACAAAAAAACTTAATTAAAAGTCCAAAAAAGGATTTAGTGATTAAAAATGGAGAAATAATTTTTAACAAAATAAAATTTTCATATGAAACACAAAGTTCTTTTTTTGCTGATAATTCAATTCGAATCCCGGCTGGTCAGAAGGTTGGTTTGGTCGGTCATTCTGGCAGTGGCAAATCAACATTCATTAATTTATTGCTAAGACTTTATGATGTTGAATGTGGCGAGATTTTAATTGATGGTCAAAACATCAAAGAAGTTTCTCTTGATTCGTTGCATAATGCAATTACCCTAATTCCTCAAGAACCAATTTTGTTTCATCGAAATTTAATTGAAAATATTTCCTATGGCAATAAAGAAGATTTATCGGCCCAAGCCGTTTTAAATAAAGTAATCGATTCAGCTAAAAATGCCTCAGCACATAGCTTTATAAATAAAATGAATAATGGTTATTATTCATTTGTTGGTGAACGAGGAGTAAAATTATCTGGCGGTCAAAGACAGAGAATTGCGATTGCTCGAGCTTTTTTTAAGAACTCATCAATTTTAATTTTAGATGAAGCTACTAGCCAACTAGATTCGGTCACAGAAAATATGATTCAAGAAAGTTTACAAAATTTGATGAATCAAAAAACCACATTGGTCATTGCTCACAGACTTTCAACTTTACAAAAAATGGATAGAATTTTAGTATTTAATCACGGCAAAATAGTTGAAGATGGCTCTCATGAAGAGCTAATTGCTTTAAATGGTTATTACAAAAGACTTTGGAGTGCTCAGGTCGATGGAGTTTTAACCTATCAAATTGAATTTGCCACTGCGCAACCTTTATTTTCTATTAAATAATATGAGTAAAATTTCTCAAGTTTTTATCTTTTGTGCAGGTCGTGGCGAAAGAATGATGCCCCTCACCGCTTCAACTCCAAAGCCTCTTTTAGAGGTAAAGGGTTTCTCAATTTTATCTAGAATTTTAGATAATTTACAAAAAATTCCTTCAATTCAAAGAATTTTTATTAATTGTTTTTATTTATCTGCTGAATTTGAAAAATTTGTAAAAAACCAAAATAATCCCAAAATAATTTTATCTAAAGAGTATGATAAAATTGAAACAGGAGGAGGATTAATTTTCGCCCTCGATAAAATTGATTTGTATAAACCTTTGATAACCCTAAATGGTGATGTCTTATGGCATGATCACAATAATTTTTCTGATTTAAATTATCTATATGAAAATTTTTTATCAAGTGATTGTGATTTTCTACTTGGTCTAAAAAAAACCACCGATTTCTTTGGTTATGATGGAAATGGCGACTTTAACCTTATCGGAAATTCACTGCAAAGAGATTTTAATTTTTATGGTTCAAAATTAAGCCATGTTTATGTTGGAATGCAGGTAATTAATCCCCTAATTTTGAAAAATTTTGCGATAAATAATCCTCATATCAAAAACTTTTCAGTAGCCGAATTCTACAAAAGATCAGTTGGCAAGGATTTAATTTTAAATCGCATCAATGGTCTTGAACTAAGAGGAAAATATTTTCATATTGGCACCCCCCAAAATCTCGAATTTGCTAATTCCAACTTTTAGTTTAATTGTAATTTATTTCTTTTTCGATTATTTAATTAGGGGGATTTCATTTTACAAATTATATTTTGTGAAAACGAAATTTATGATAGTTTATTTTTGATTTATACTTATCTTCAAATAAAGAATTTTAATTTTTATAAATTAAATGGGTTTAAAATTTGATTTTTGCAATTAAATCAAGTCGAATTAATTTAGTATTATCGTTAATTTATCTTGGCTAGTCATTTCTGCGTAGCCTGATTGGATTTTGAAATTTTTTATATTTGCATTTTTTTCATCATAAATGCCAATCTCGCCATCTTTTAATTTTACGATAAAAGCCTCATGTTGATTCATAATACCCATATCTCCAGATATTGATGGAACAACAACTTGAGAGCATAATCCTGAAAAGATTACACCCTCAATTGACACAATTTCAACATTTAAATTGTTCATAATTATTTATTGTCGTTAAGAAGTTTTTCACCTTTGGCAATAGCCTCGTCAATGTTACCAACCATATAAAATGCCGATTCCGGAAGATAGTCATAGTCACCAGAGCAAATAGCTTTAAAACCACTAATAGTGTCCTTTAATGCTACTAACTTACCAGGAGCTCCTGTAAATACTTCGGCGACATGGAACGGTTGCGATAAGAATCTTTGAATTTTTCTGGCTCTAGCGACAGTTAATTTATCTTCTTCAGATAGCTCATCCATACCAAGAATTGCAATAATATCTTGCAATGATTTATATGCTTGAAGAATTTTCTGAACTTCTCTGGCTACATTATAATGTTCATGTCCAACAATTCTTGGGTCAAGAATTCTTGATGTAGAATCTAGTGGATCTACTGCTGGATAAATTCCAATTTCAGCAATTTGTCTAGATAAAACTGTTGTGGCATCAAGATGAGAAAAAGATGTAGCTGGAGCTGGGTCAGTAAGATCGTCGGCAGGAACATAAATTGCCTGTACTGATGTAATTGAACCATTTTTTGTAGAAGTAATTCTTTCTTGCATTGCACCCATTTCAGTAGCTAATGTTGGTTGATAACCTACTGCAGATGGAATACGACCTAAAAGTGCGGAAACTTCAGATCCAGCTTGAGTGAAGCGGAAAATATTATCGATAAAGAATAATACATCCCTACCCTCTTTATCACGGAAATATTCAGCTTGAGTTAAACCTGTTAAAGCAACTCTAGCACGAGCTCCAGGAGGTTCATTCATTTGTCCGTAGACTAAAGCAACTTTTGAATTTTTAAAATTATTAGTATCAATAACTCCAGAATCAATCATTTCATGATATAAATCATTACCTTCACGAGTTCTTTCTCCAACGCCAGCAAATACCGAATATCCACTATGAGCTTTGGCAACGTTATTAATTAATTCCATAATTAAAACGGTTTTTCCAACACCAGCACCGCCAAATAAACCAATTTTTCCACCTTTTGAATAAGGAGCTAATAAATCAATAACTTTAATTCCGGTTTCCAAAATTTCAGTTTCAGTAGCTTGATCAACCAATAGCGGAGCTTGAGCATGAATTGGAAATAATTCTTTGCAATTAATTTCGCCTTTTTCATCAATTGGTTCACCAATAACGTTCATAATTCTGCCCAAAGTAGCCTCACCAACTGGAACTGAAATTGGCTTTCCTAAATCTTTAACGATAGCACCACGAGTTAAGCCATCAGTTGAATCCATAGCAATTGTTCTAACGGTTTTTTCACCAATGTGAAGAGCAACTTCAAGAATTAATTTTTTTCCTTCATTTAAAACTTCTAAAGCGTTATAAATTGCCGGTAATTCACCTGACTCGAACTCCACATCAACAACTGCGGAGATAATTTGCGTAACTTTTCCAGTATTTGTCATAATTTGTTAATAAGTAAATTTATATCAAAAGAATTTGATAGGTTTTAATAATTTATTAATTTTAAATTTTAAATCATTTATTGGCAAGCAAAAATTTTAGTCCTAAATCCAACGATTATTTCAAAAGATTTATATGCCCCATTTTTCTTCCCTCAAGGATATCATGCTTTCCATAGCAATGAATTTTTGCCTTTGGATTAGTTTTGTAATTTTCAATTTCCGCAATATCTGAGCCAATTAAATTTATCATTTGTCCGCGTGAGTGAAAGCGAACATCGCCAAGTTTGTAACCCGATATCGCCCTAATTAACTGCTCAAATTGTGAGGTAATGCAAGCATCCATCGAAAAATGTCCTGAATTATGCGGTCTAGGCGCTAACTCATTTACCAAAACCTTATTATCTAAAACAAAATATTCAACCGCCATAACCCCAATTAAATCAATCTCTTTGGCTATGGTCTCGGCATATTTTTTGCTTTTTTCAATTTGCGGAACCGATAATTTTGCAGGATAAATACTTCTGCTTAAAATACCATTTTTATGGATATTGGTCAATGGCTCATAACATTTAATCTCGCCATCAATTGATCTGGCTACTATAACTGATATTTCACATTCAAATTTACAAAATTTTTCTAAAATCATTGGCATTTGATGATTATTTTTTTGCAAAATTTCAGCTAAATTATCGCCTTCGTTTATTACATATTGCCCCTTGCCATCATATCCCATAACCACCGTTTTAAGAATCGCTTTTTTGAATTTAGCAATTCCAGCTTCTAAATCACTTAAATTATTTATCTCAATATATTCAGTGGTTTTGACACCAATTTTGTTAAGGAATTTTTTTTCTAATAGTCGATTTTGGGTTATTTTTAAAACTTCTGAACTCGGATATAAAGGTTTTTTTTCGGCGATGTTTTTAACAGGTAAATATGGAATATTTTCAAACTCAAAAGTGACAAGGTCTACTTGATTTACAAACTCATTTATTAATTTTTCATCATAGTAATCTCCGACTATGGTTTTATTAGTTACATAGCTGGCTGGAGAATTTTCTTGATCAGTAAAAATTACTGTTTTGAAGCCCATTTTGTGAGCCTCAAAACAAATCATTCTTCCGAGTTGACCACCACCGATAATTCCTATTGTTTTCATTAGTTATTGTAATACATTTCAAATTCAATTGGATGTGGCATTTGTTCATATTTATCTGCCTCTTTGAGTTTAAGCTCAATATAAGCATCTATTTGCTCATTAGTAAACACATTACCTTTAAGCAAAAATTCACGATCCTTATCAAGTTCACTTAAAGCGTCTCTAAGAGATTTAGCTACTGTTGGGATTTTCAAAACTTCTGGATCATTTGAATGATATAAATCTTGATTTTTTGGCTCTCCAGGATGGATTTTGTTAGCAATCCCGTCAAGACCCGCCATCATTAAAGCGGCACATGTTAAATAAGGATTTGATGCGGGATCAGGGAATCTTGCCTCAATTCTTCTGGCATTTTCATTGGTAACATGCGGAATACGAATGGAAGCTGAACGATTTTTAGCTGAATATGCTAATAATACTGGAGCTTCATATCCAGGGACTAATCTTTTATAGCTGTTAGTTGTGGCATTTGAAAAAGCATTTATAGCTCTTGCATGTTTGATAATTCCGCCGATGTAATATAGTGCCAATTGGGATAAGCTAGCATGATCATTTCCAGCAAATAGATTTTTTCCATTTTTCCAAATTGATTGATGCACATGCATTCCAGAACCATTATCGCCATATATTGGTTTTGGCATAAAGGTTGCAGTTTTGCCAAAAGCATGGCAAACATTATGAACTACATATTTGAATTTTTGAATATTATCACCAGTTCCAACCAGAGTTGAATATTTAAAGCCAATTTCAAATTGCGATGTGGCAACTTCATGATGATGCAAAATTGGAGTAAGACCAACTTGTCTCATTGCCTCGATAATTTCTGCTCTCAAATCTTGACCAGTATCGATAGGTGTTGGAGCAAAATAAGCACCCTTAACCCCAACTCTTCTTCCAAGATTCTTTCCCTCTTCATCTTTGGCAGTGTTGTGCGGAGCCTCTTGTGAATCAATTTTATAAAAATTTCCATAGCTTGATGCTTCAAATCTTACATCATCGAATACGAAAAATTCTGGTTCTGGACCAAAATAGGCAACATCACCATATCCACATTTTTGTAAATATTCTTCGGCTTTTTTGGCCGTAAATCTAGGGTCACGATCATATCCATTATTGGTTGCAGGTTCGATTACATCGCATGTTATAACTAAAGTTGGATGAGTTGAAAATGGATCGACAAAATAATCTTTTAAATTTGGCATTAAAATCATATCTGATTCATTAATTGCTTTCCAAGCATTAACTGAAGAGCCGTCAAAGGCAACACCCTTAACCAAAGCATCTTCATCAACTTGATCAGCACAATGAGTGATATGCAACCATTGACCAGCATAATCGGTGAAGCGAAAATCCACAAATTTTATTTCGTTATTTTTAATAACCTCAAATATAGCATTAACCGCAGAATTTTTAGACATATTTTATTTAAATTTATTTGATATTTTTGTAAAAAACTTAGAATTTTTGATAAAATTTCTAGATGGGAATATATTTTTAACATATCTAAAAAATATTGTATAGTGTTTTTTATACAATCTTTAATTGGTGAGCCCGAAACGATTCGAACGTTCGACCCACAGCTTAGAAGGCTGTTGCTCTATCCAGCTGAGCTACGGGCTCTAATAATTTATCAAAAATTTATTTTAACTACCGAAATAATTTGATATTTAAAAAATTTTGTTTTTTCATTATAAATTATATTTAGTAGTTATTTCAAGATAAATTTTTATTATTTACACCCTACTTCCAAATAATGCAGTTCCAATTCTTACATAATTTGACCCCAATGCTATAGCAATATCATAGTCCAAACTCATTCCCATTGACAATTCTTTAAGCCCATTTTCGGTTGCAATTTTTTTTAAAAGAGCAAAAAATGGAGCTGGATTTTTATCGCTCGGTGGGACTGCCATCAAACCCTTAACCTCAAGATTTAAATCATTTTTACAAAATCTAATAAATTCATTTGCTTGTTCAATTTTAACTCCCGATTTTTGTGCCTCATTGCCAATATTAATTTGGATAAAAATTGGCATAATTTTTTGAAATTTATTTTGATATTTTACAATTTCATTCGCCAAATTTATCGAATCAACCGATTGAATGCAATCAAAAATCATAAAGGCATCTTTAACTTTATTGCTTTGCATATGCCCAATAAAATGTAATTTAACATTTGGATATTTCACTTTTAGATCTAGCCATTTTTCTTTGGCTTCTTGTAAATAATTTTCACCAAAATTGGTAATTCCTAAAGCAATAGCCTGCTCAATTTTTTCTATTGCAATAGTTTTAGAAACTGCAACAATGTTAATGTCATCAATATTTCTTTGATAATTTTTACAAGCTTTGGCAATATTGTCTTTAATTGTTAATAGGTTTCTTTCAATCATGAGTTTTCGTCGAAAATTTGAATTAAAAAAATTATCTCAAAATTGCAATAATTTGATATTTTATTTTACCGATTCTAATAAGACCTCTAATCTAAATCAAGTTCTTAAAAATTTACCCAAAAACTGCAATATTATTTTTAGATATTACGATAAAACCAATATTGAAAAACAGCAAATTCTTAAAAATATTATTTCCTCAAATTTAATTAAAAGAAGTTCAGTTTTCATTGGCAAAAACCCCTATTTGGCTCATGATTTTCGCATTAAAAATATTCATTATTCCGATTATGATTTTAACAAATCGAACAAATCTTTTTTTTTAGAATCATACAAATTAAAAAAAATTGGCTGTAAAATATCGCTCTCAATCCATTCTTTGATGTCGTTAAAATTGGCAAGAATTATGCAACCAAATTTTATTTTTCTATCACCGATTTTTCCTACTTCCACGCATAATTCTGCTTACAATATTGGTTTTTTCAATTTTATAAAATATAAAAAAATTGCTGAAAGTAAATTTAATATCGATAATATTTTGCCACTTGGCGGAATTAATTTGCAAAATTTATCAAGACTAAATAAGGTTAATATTAAAGGCTTCGGAGCCATTGATTTTTTTTAATAGTATATGATTTTTACTCCCGTAATTTTGGCAGGAGGTTTTGGAACGAGGCTGTGGCCAGTATCTAGAACTTCTTTACCAAAACAATTTTCAAGTTTTTTTGGAGAATATTCGCTTTTTCAACAAACCATTTTGCGAGTTTCTAACTCTGAAATATTTTGTGAGCCAATTATTATTTGTAACAACGAACATCGATTTTTAGCCCTCTCGCAACTCCAAGCTATAAAGATTTTTAAATTTACTATCATCTTAGAACCAGTTTCAAGAAGTACCGCCTCAGCAATTGCAATTGCCTCAAAATTTGCAAATGATAACGAAAATTTATATTCTCCAAATTTGGTGATTTTATCCAGCGATCATCTTATATCTGGCAACATTGAATTTGAGAATTCCATAATGCTATCCAAAAATTATTTAGCAGATTTTTTTGTAACTTTTGGCTACAAACCAACTTTATCTTCGAGTGATTTTGGTTATATAAATTTTGGGGATGAAATTTCTGAAAATTCAGGGATTTATCACATCAATAAATTTATTGAAAAACCTATCGAAAAACTTGCAAATGAACTAATAAAAAATGGCAATGTTTTGTGGAATTGTGGTTTTTTTGCCATAAACTCAAATCTTTATCTAAATAATATTTTAAATTTGAATCCTGAATTACTTACTAATTCTCAGAAGGCGCTTGAATTCTCAAGAAAAGACTATGAATTTATTTTACTCAATACAGAATATTTTGAAAAATGTCCCGATATTTCCATTGATTATTTAGTTATGGAAAAAGTCCAAAATATTGCAGTTATTCCATTAAATTGCCAGTGGGACGACCTTGGAACTTGGCAATCGATTTACCAGAATTCACCAAAAGATCCAGATGGAAATTCTTTTAATGGCAACATCATATCCCTCAATTCAAAATCATGTTATATTTATTCACCAAATCAGCTGATTGCCACTTATAATTTAGAAAATTTATTCGTGATTTCAACCGACGATGCCACCCTAATAATTAATCGCCAAGATTTACCACAAATTAAAAATTTATATAAAAAAATATCGGAACTTCAGCCTGAAATATGTCATAAAACCAACAAATCGATTCGACCTTGGGGCTCATTTCAAATTATAAATATCGGCATAAACTACAAGGTAAAAAAGATTGTGGTTAATCCAAATTCTTCCCTATCTTTACAAAAACATCATCACCGAGCCGAACATTGGGTCGTTGTAAAAGGCATTGCCGATGTAAATATTGGTGAAAATAATTTCACTTTGCAATCCAGTCAATCAACTTTTATTCCACGTGAAACTATTCATCGATTATCAAATAATCAACAAGAGCCACTTGAAATTATCGAGATTCAGACTGGAAATTATTTAGAAGAAGACGATATTGTTCGTTTTAATGATTTATATGGCAGGTAATATGGAAATATTTAACATTATTTTATTGAATGAAATTAAGCAAAGCTATAGAAACAAAATTTTTTATCTAATAAATTTTTTATATTTTATAATTTTTTTATCAATCATACAAATTTTATCAATTAAAATAAATTACTCGAATTTAATTGATATAACTCTTATTTCAGTAACTCTATCTTTACTAATATCAATTTTAGCAAATTGTAATGATTTTTTACGTAAGGATTTTGTAGACGGCACATTAGAACAGCTTCTCATAAGATACAATAATCCAGAATTAATTTTCGTCGCAAAAATTTTCGCAAATTGGATACAATCATCATTGGTAATCTCAATTTTTTCCACTTGCTATATTTACTTCAATAATATTTTAAATCTTAATTTTTTTATCCTATTAATTTTATTTTTGATTCTATCATTTGGTCTAACATGTTTGATTGGATTTTCAGCCCTAGTTTCAATTGAAAATAATATTGCCTTAGTTGGAATAATTATTGCCCTGCCCTTGTCAATTCCTCTAATTTTAATCTCTCAAGCTTGTTTTAAAGATAGTTTTCAAGCAAATATTTTAACACTTTTGGCAATGATTTTTTTGACCTTGGTTACTACTGCAATTGCTGGCGGAAAAATAATCCGAATAATTAACCAATAGCTATTATCGATTTTTATATTTTTTGGTAATTATTAAAGCCACGGTATTTAGAATAAATGTAAAAATAAATAATGTTAAAGCGATCGCAAAAGCCGACAAAGTTTTTGGACTATTAAATTCCTGATCACCCACTAACAACGAAACAATCTGTGCAGTAGCAGTAGTCACTGAGTTAAGCGGGTTAATAGTTAAATTTGCAATTAATCCTGCTGACATCACCACAATCATAGTTTCGCCAATAGCCCTTGAGAATGCTAAAATAAAGGCGCCAATAATATTCGGCATCGCCGTTATCAATACCACCTTAGTAATCATTTCAGATTTGGTGCTTCCAAGTGCCAAAGCCCCATCTCTTAGACTTTGCGGAACTGAATTTATGGCATCATCAGTTAAAGATAATACAAAAGGAATTATCATTACACCCATCACAAAACCTGCAGATAAAGCACTTTCAGGAGATATTTGCAAACCCGCAATAGTAAATAAATTTTTAAAGAGCGGTGAAATTGTTATTACAGCAAAATATCCATATACCACAGTTGGAATTCCAGCAAGAATTTCTAAAATTGGCTTCAAATAATCTCTTGTTTTATTTTTAGCATACATTGACAAATATATCGCCGACATAATGCCAACAGGAACCGCCACTATCAGGGCAATTATTGTAATCAATAATGTTCCAGTAAATACTGGCAATACTCCATATGCACTTTCCGAAACCTCTTGATCAGAAGTAATTGCCATTTGTGGATTCCACCTTGTGGTTAAAAAAAATTCTCTTGGAGAAATTATTTTAAAAAATTCGACAGTTTCAAATATTATTGAAAAGGTTATTGCTAATGTTATCAAAATACCTATTCCTGCGGTTAATGATAATATAAACACTTGGAATCCTTCAAAATGTTTTTTGGCATTAAAATTTTTACGAAATAAATGCTTAATCAAAAAATAATTTAGAAAGATTGCCACTGAAGCAAAAATTATCTTGAATAAAATTACATTGGATAATAAAAAAATTGCCATAATTGCAATTAAACTCCATAAAATAAAGCAATATGAATAATCTTTGGAATGAGAAACAAATCTTTGATTGGTTTTACAGCTAATTTTTTGTAATTTTAATTTATGGTTTATAAAATATCCAACTGCTATAATAATTGTAAGTGCTAATACAAACATAATTTAACTTTTAATAATAATGAAACCTTTGAAACCAAAAATTAGACTTTTTGTAGATTCAAATATAATTTTAAATCATCGAGTTGAAATTGCCAATAATGATTTTGAATATTTGTCAAAAGTTATGCGTTTAAAACTCAATGATGAAATCGAGATTTTCGATGGTATAAATGGCAATTTTGTTTCGAGAATTGCTGAATTTAAGAAGAAATCCCTGATTTTATTTGTTGAAAGCAAAAGTTGCAATATTTACAATGTTCCAAATATTTCTTTAGCTTTCGCTCCTGTGAAAAATGTTCGACTTGATTTTATTGCCAGCAAAGCAACCGAATTGGGGGTTAAAAATTTTTATCCAATCATTACACAAAGAACCGTAGTTGACCAGATTAATGCACGTAAATTTCAAGCCAATATTAAGGAGGCCCTTGAGCAATGTCATAGAAATGATAAAGTAAATTTGAACCCAATCATCAAGCTTAGTAATTTTTTGAAATATGATTTTACCCATAAAATTTTGATTTTAGCCGACGAATCGGGCAGGGGTGCACAAGCCAGATTTCTAAATAATTTTGTTAATGATAAGAAATTTGATGAGATTATTTTGTTTATAGGTCCCGAAGGTGGCTTTACTCAAGATGAATTTATTTTATTTGATAATCTAAATAATTGCTTTAAACTAAATTTAGGTCCAAGAATTTTGAGAGCTGATACCGCTGTTATTTCTTCATTAACATTAATTCAAGAATTTTTGGGTGATTTTAATTTGCAACCAAACTTTAACTTTTAATTTTTTCACATGAAAAAGTTTTTATTTCTTTTGTTTTTTTCTTCAATCTATCTTTTATCTATAAGCAAATTATTTGCCATAAATCATGCCAAAAAAACCCATGAAATTGAAAATGATTTTAATATAGATAAGGTTAAAATTATTACCAAACTACACAATGGAAGTAATTTTGATATTAGCCAAACCCAAAAAAAAACTATTTTAATTTTTTGGGTAGAGTGGTGTCACATTTGCAAAAAACAATTAAAAATTTTAAATAAAATGCAATCCGAACTTACCAAAATCAATATTCAAACCTTGGGTATTTCAGTTGATAAGCCGCAAAATTATGATCGGGTAAAGAAAATTACCGACTCTCTATCATTCATCAATACAAATTTCTACGATGCTATGGTTATGAATATAAGGCAACCCAGTGCCATTCCTACAACTTTGCTTCTCGATGAAAATCAAAAAATTATCAAAATATATGAAGGAATTATTGATGAAGATAAAATATTAGAATTTTAAAATTTATTATCTTCCCAAAATTTTATCGACTAAATTTATTGGTAATAAAATGTAATATTTACCATTTGAAGCCATAGTAAAAGCCTTTTCCTCAGCCTCAGCTCCATTGCCGAAATATATATCGCCGCGAATTACTCCCTTTATTGCTGAACCCGTATCTTGAGCTACCATCAATTTATTAAATTTTGTTTGTTTTTCATCTTTTAAATGAGTTTCCAACCATAAAAGGGAGCCAAAAGGAATGATTTCACTATCGACCGCAAGGCTTCTTTCATTAGTTAGAGCAACGCCTTGTGCTCCATAAATCTCATTAGAATCATTTAATTTAAAATAAGTAAATGATTGATTAATATTCATAATTTCTTGAGATTTTTCTGGGTTTTCGCTAAGCCATTTATATACACCCTTTGAGTTAAATTCATTTTTCGATATTAAATTTCTTTTTAACATTTCATTAGAAATTGCAGTAAATGGATATTGATTTTTTCCTGCATAAGCAACTTTAATTTCACTGCCATTTGGTAAAATAACTTTTCCAGAACCTTGGATATGTAGAAAAAATAAGTCAACCTTATTATCAACATATAGAAGCTCTAATTTTTGACCATCAAGAGCTCCAGACTCTACATCTTGTCTAGTCAAATTGATATATGACGTTTCCACCTTTGGCTTGGCATAAATGGGATATTGATATTTTTCGGTTTTAATAAAGCTGCCATATAAGGTTGGCTCATAATAGCCAGTAAACAAGCCATCATAATCACCATAAGAATTTTCAACCAAAAATAATTTAAACCAGTTTTCAAAAAAATTCTTGGTCTGTTTTTTGCTCATAGTTTTAACCACTTCGGCAATATCACAAACATCACGGTAATCTTCGGGGGTTGCATCAAAGAATTTGCCATTTAGAGGTTTATTTTGCGGCAATTTGCTAAATTTTCGACATGAATGTAGGAAAGTTTGTAGTGCCAATTTATGATCGTCATTTTCCCAATCCTTAAGAACTTTAAAATCTTGCTCATATAACCTAAAATTTCCAACATTTTTTATGTGAATTTTTTTGCTAAATAGACAGCTTGATAAGAAAAATAACAATAAAAGATTAGCTGTAATTTTTAGCATAAATGATTTTCTCTTTAAAAATTGAAATAAAATTTTGTTTGAGTTTGTAGTATTTTTAGTGTATTATTTATAATTAATCTTTTTAAAATATTTTTTTTAAAATACAAAATATTTTTTCACAAATTTTAATAAAATTATTATGTCCCTAAAATGTGGAATTGTTGGATTGCCAAATGTCGGAAAATCAACTCTCTTTAATGCACTTACTCAAACAGCATCAGCGCAAGCTGCTAATTATCCTTTCTGCACGATTGAACCAAATATTGGAAAGGTTGATGTTCCTGATGATAGACTTGAAATTTTAACAAAAATTGCTGGCTCCGCCAAAATTATTCCTGTCCAAATTGAATTTGTTGATATTGCGGGATTAGTTCGTGGAGCAAGCAAAGGGGAGGGACTTGGTAACCAATTTTTGTCGCATATTCGTGAAGTTGATGCCATAATCAATGTTGCCAGATGCTTTGAAGATGAAAACATCACTCATGTCGAAAATTCTGTGGACCCAATTCGCGATTTAGAATTAATTCAGCTGGAATTAATTCTAGCAGACCTTGAAAGCCTAGAAAAGCGATTACCTAATCTTGAAAAAAAACTAAAAACCGAAAAAGATGGTGAAAAAATTATAGAAATTACCAAAAAAATAATTGAAATTCTTAAACAGGGAATGCCAGCAAGCTCATTTGAAATAAAAAGCCCTGAAGATGAAAAAATAGTTAAAAATCTACAAATAATTACATCAAAACCACAACTTTATGTTTGTAATCTTAAAGAAAGCGAATTAACTGGAAACAAATACTCAAAAGCTGTTGAAGAATATGGTTTAAAAAACAAAATTAATGTTTTAAAAATTTGCGCTCAGGTTGAATCAGAAGTTGCTTCACTTGAAACCATAGAAGAGAAAAAAGAATATTTAGAGGCTCTTGGGCTCAAAGAAACTGGGCTTTCACAAATTATAAAATCCTCTTTTAGACTTCTTGATTTAATTTCATTTTTTACAGTTGGACCAAAAGAATGTCATGCTTGGATGCTTAACAAAGGTTCAAGCGCTCCAAAAGGGGCAGGGGTAATTCACACAGATTTTGAAAAGGGTTTTATTCGTGCCAAAACCATTTCTTACCGCGACTATGTTGAATATAATGGCGAAGAGGGCGCCAAAAATGCGGGCAAGCTTCGCGATGAAGGTAAAGAATATATCATTCAAGATGGCGATGTCTTGCATTTTATGTTTAATAATTAGCTAAATAATTATCACTTTAGCTTTACATTTAAACTTTTCTTAAAAATTGCTGTAGAATTTATTTTTTTTGCAATATTCAAAATTTTTTCACCACTATTTTAAAGTATAAAAAAACTGATTTTTTCATAGAAACTTCTTAATATAATCCCAAGCCTTTAATTTCAAGGCTCCATCTCTTTGCATTTTATTTTTTTGCTTTATTTTTTAAAAATCGAGTTATCGCCTTCAAGTCTTGATTTTATTGGCTTGATTGATATTTCCTTAAGTTATCAAAAATTTAAAAATAATTAAAAAAAATCCGAAAAAAATGGAGGCTTGATTTTATTGGGTTGAGCGGGGTTTTATTACTAATTTATTACTAATTTATTACTAATTTATTACTAATTTCCAAATTGATTTTTTTCTGTTTCCAGAATTTTTAATAAAATTATTTTTATTTAGTTTCCATAAAATATTATTAATTTTTCTCGCCTTCTGCTTTTCATTCAAAATTCCAGGCAAGTATTTCAAAACCAAATCATTTATTTGCCCTCTGTTTTGCCCATTTGGAAAATTTTTTAAATGTTTAACTATAAAATTACTAATTTCCTCATCGGAAAAGCCTTTTTTTTCGGTATGTTCAACCTCTTTACCCAATATTTCAGATACCTTAGCTGATAAAATATAATTCGGTCTTCTGCCTTCGATTAATTTCTCTTTAGCGAGCTTTCTCGCTTCATCTTCATCAACTTCCGCACCTCGATTTTTCTGAATTTTATCTAACATGATGGTTTTATAAAATTCCATATCACCTTTGTTTATCAATATATCGGTAAATCTTTTATCGATTTCTTTGCCATAAATTTCTAGTTTAGTTTCATCAAAATCATTATTGTAAGAATAGGTTGGAAGTGGAAAATATTTTTTTCTTTGAGTTTCATACATGGTTTTAACCCCAGATCCAAGTTTATCAATCATCCCAAACTCTCTCATCGCATCAACTAAGGCTTTATTTCTATATTTGCTCGCCACGGATTTTATATCCAAAACATAATCTTCCGCCTTACCGTCGTAAAAATTCCCAGCATTTGTAAATATTAATTTATCATTTTTTTCTACAATTGTTATTCTTTTGCCAGCAAAATAATCTTGATGAGCGATGCAATTATGAACAGCTTCGAGAAAAACTTTTTGATCATATTTGTCAACCTCTCGAGCGATTAATTCATTTGCTGGATAAATTTTATATTTAGGATTTCTAATCATGCTCCAAGCTTCAGAAGTTGATAAGATTAATGGCAGTGAAAAATATTGTGAAGCTTTTTCCTCAAGAGTGTCTAGCCTCCAAAGAATTTCTACCGAATCGCTAGAATTTTTTAATTTATAGGCGCTTTCTTTTTTTCCAAGCAAAACCAAACAAGCATTTATTAATTTTGAATCTTTTATCAGACCAACCCTTTCTAACAGGGCTTTGGTGCTCCAATTTTTTATATTTAATTTTGGATTTTTTTCTTTGTAGCGACTTATTGCCAATTTTAAAGCTTGATCATCGAGGTCATCGATGTTGGCATCATCGACTGCAATTGCCGACCAATCATCTCCAAATAAAGCAATTTTTTTATAAATTTTTTGATAATCATCAGATTTGGCAATAGATTTATTAGAACTTCCCACTCTATAAAAAGATTCATATGCATCTGTTTTTTTATTTTTAAAACTAGCAATTTTTGCTTTAGTACAAGGAATTTTATAAATAGTAATATTTTTTTCTTTATACTCAAATTTAAAAATTTCAAAATCATGAGAATTGCCAAATACTTTAGAAATTCTCTCTTTTAATTTTCCCTCCTCTTTATTTACTGTGGTACCACAAATTTCTCCATCGTCACTAACGCCTTAAACCAAATAGCCAAAATCTTCTCCCACCATAGTTGCGGAGTTTGCAAGAGCTGAGTAATATTCAAAAAATTTATCTAATATAAAATAATCTTTTTTAAACTCAACATACTCGCATTCGCCTTTTTTTAGCAAATTTTCTAATAATTTTTTTAACTCTTTTTCATTCATAACTTCAAATCTTAGTGGTGAAAAATTAAAGAATTAAGCGATTTTTTGACCAGTTCCTGCCCAATCTTTAACGAAAGTTTCAATACCCTTATCGGTAAGTGGATGCTGTGCTAATTGTTTAATAACTTTAGCAGGAATTGTTGCAACATGCGCTCCGAGCTTTGCTGATTCAACAATATGAATTGGATTGCGTACCGAGGCCACCAAAACTTGCGTTTTAAAATTTTCGTAATTGGCGTAAATTTCACAAATTTCACCGATTAAATTTAAGCCATCTTGCCCGATATCATCAAGTCTGCCAACAAAAGGTGAAACAAAAGTGGCACCCGCTTTGGCAACAAGAATTGCTTGAGCTGGCGAAAAACACAATGTTACATTAGTTTGAATCCCTTTGTTAGAAAAATAGCGACAAGCCTTGATACCATCCATCGTCAATGGCAATTTTATGCAAACATTTTTAGCGATTTTACTCAAAATTTCACCTTCACGGACCATACCATCATAGTCAGTTGAGGCTACTTCAGCACTTACTGGACCCTTTACTTCAGCACAAATTTCGGCAATAACCTCTTGGAATTTTCGACCTGATTTGGCAATTAAAGTTGGATTAGTTGTTACTCCATCTATTAAACCAAATGAATTTAGTTCCTTAATTTCAGAGATTTCGGCGGTATCGATAAAAAATTTCATAAATATTTTTAATTTAGATTGGAAGAATTTAATTTATAATTTATTATTTTATAAAGAAAATTCATCAATTCAACAAAATAAATAATGTCTGAAATTTTTGCACAAATCCTAATTCCAAATGCTTTAAATGACGATTTTACCTATCTTGCTGATTCCAAAAATAATGTTGGTGATGTAGTTTTGGTTGAATTTGGTAAACAAAAAATTTGGGGATTGATTGTGAAAATTAGCGATAATTTTCAACATAATTTTGATAAAAATAAAATAAAAAAGATTTTAGAAACTCATCATTTAATTAAACTAAGCCCTCAGCAATTGAAATTTATTGAACAAATTGCCAGCTATAATTTGGCGAGTAGAGGTTTAGTTCTAAAGAGCTTCATCGGCATTCTAAACTCGGACAAAATTAAGAAGGAAATACAACCCTTACAACAAATTTTTGAAGAAAAAAAATTAAGTTTAAAAGAGTTAAGCCCCTCACAATACAATGCCTATGAAGCAATAAAACAATCCACTAGCCAAGCCGAAACTTTCTTGCTTCAGGGCGTTACTGGAAGTGGAAAAACCGAAATTTATTTTGCAGTTATTGCCGACATTCTTAAAAAAAATCCCGATGGACAAATTTTAATTTTACTACCCGAAATTGCTCTTACCTCACAATTGTTAAGCAGATTTAGTGATCAATTTGGATTTACTCCAGCATTATGGCATTCCAAAATATCAAAGCCTCAAAAACGCGAAATTTATTATGCAGTTGCCACTGGGTCTTTAAAATTAATGATTGGGGCAAGATCATCATTATTGCTTCCATTTAAAAATTTAAAATTAATCGTAATTGATGAAGAACACGACAATTCATTTAAACAAGAAGATATTTTTAATTTTCACGCTCGTGATATGGCAATTCTGCGCAGTAAAATTGAGAATTTTCCTGTAATTTTATCTACCGCAACCCCCGCAGTAGAATCATTTCATAATGCCACAATTCAGAAATTTCAATCTTTTAGGCTTGATGAAAAATTTGGTGCGACAAATCTAATTGAATATATAGATTTGCGACAAGAAAAATTGGAAAACGGACAAATTTTAAGCGCAAAACTTAGTACAGAAATAGCCAATAATATTGCCAATAAAAAGCAAATTTTATTATTTTTAAATCGTCGCGGATATTCTCCCGTAACTATTTGTAAGTCTTGTGGCAATAAATATGATTGTCAAAATTGTGATTTTCATTTAGTACATCACAAAAATAAGAATTTGTTAATATGCCATCATTGCGGACATCAAGAAAAACCTCCGAGCAAATGTAAGTTTTGTGGCGAAGAAAATTCTCTTATTTCGGTTGGTTTTGGGGTGGAAAAACTTCATGAAGAAGTGAAGTTAAAATTTCCAGATGCCAATGTAGCAATGGTCAATAGCGATGAAATTAAAAATTTTAATGATGCGGAAAAAATTATTAACGAAATTTCATGTGGAACAATTGACATAATAATCGGCACCCAAATGATTTCAAAAGGCTATGACTTTCCAAATCTAAATTTGGTTGGCATTGTTGATGTTGATTCACTATTATATTCCTCTGATTTGCGGGCATTAGAAAAATCCTATCAAATTTTAACACAAGTTATGGGAAGAGCAGGGCGGAGCAAAGACTCTGGAAAAATTCTTATTCAAACATATAATCCCCAGAATTTACTATTTCAAATCATTAATAGTGATAATAAAAATGCATTTTATGATTTTGAAATTAACAATCGTCAAACCCTTAATTTACCTCCATTTAGTCAGATGATTAAAATCGAAATAAGCGCGCTTAAAGAAAATTTGGCCAAAGAATATGCTAAAAGTTTAATTAGTCACTTTCCAATAAATGAAAAAATTGAGCTTTTTGGTCCAGCTCCAGCACCAATTCAAAAATTAAAAAATCGTCATCATTTTTTGATTCATATAAAAGCACATAAAAAAGTTAATTTGCAAAAATTAATTAATGATGTTAGGTTGCAAATTAAGGCTGACCCAAAAATTAAAATCCGTTTCAATATAAATCCCTGACAATATGCTAAATATTCTTAAAATATTTTTATGGTTTTTAATTTTAAATTTTCTACCAACAAAAAATTTCTTTGCCCAAAATACAGTTGGCAACGAAGTCGCTCAAAATTTGATGAAAATCGCAAATTCATCAAAGCCAATTTCAAAAAGCGAATATAATGATTTTTGGAATTCAACTGGAATCAAATCCAGAGAGCAGAAATTAAATTTTATTTTAGCACTAAATCAACTAATTTTGCCAATTCAAAAATATAATCTTATTTTGTGGGACTGCGCAGAAAAATCATGGCAAATCCAAATGCCAGAAAATTGTGAAAATACATATGTAAATTTACCAAAAATCAAAAAGCAATTAATTCAACAAATTGGTGAAGAAAATTTTAAAAATATTGATGATAATTTTAAAAAAGTCATTAATTCTTCAGCTAAAAGAAAAGGAAATCCGAGTGATAAAAACGATATTATTGATAGTGAAATTTCACTAGAGAAAATTAGAAATGCTAAATTAAAATCTATACAAACCCTTGATAGGATAGACATTATTTTACAGCCTGATTATCAAAAAAACTAAATTATTATATAGTTTTTAGTCGCTTGCAAATTATTTTAAAACTCATATAATTTTTAATTAAGATTTTTATAAAAAACTATATGAAGCTTAAAATTTAAGCTAAAATAATTGCTTGAAAACCAATTTGCATTAACAGATTTAAAAATGTTAAGTAATATAATTGCAAAGTATGTTTGTTAAATTTGTTAATTGCTTGTTAAAATCTTACTTTTAGCATTAATTTGCTAATTAAAATTTAGTTATAAACCCACAAATTATAAATATTTATGCCAAGAGTTTCAGTCATTGCCAAGAATTATGCCAAGACATTATTTTTAGTTGCCAAAAAAAACAATGCCGTAGAGATTGTTTCAAATGAGTTAAATGTCTTTAAAGAAAACTTTAGCTCGAATTTTGCTTACGAACTTAAGAATCCAGTAATTTCCAAAAATGATTTAGTCAAAATCATTAATGAAGTAACCAATAAATTTAAGCTGGGAAATCTATCATCCAATTTCTTTGCTTCACTTGTCAAAAATAGGAGACTGAATTTATTTCCCGAAATTCATGCAGAATTTATTAGAATGACCTATGAATACCAAAACACTCTCGAAGTTGAAGTTATTACCTCAACTATATCAGTTGATTTAACAAATGTAAAAAAGCATTTAGAAAAAAACAATCCGAATAAAAAAATTATTATTAAGCACACAATCACTCCAAAAATACTTGGAGGCTTACAAATTAAAATTGGCTCTAATCTAATAGATTCAAGCCTTGATAACCAGATAGAACAAATTAAAAAGCATTGCTTAACTGCAATTAATTAATTAACTATCTAAATTTTATAAAATATTTTTGTCTTTATTTTGTTAAAAAGAAAATTTTCATAATAGCAAAATTTTCTTTTGCAAAAATAAGATAAATATTTTATAATAGTTACAAAATTTTTATTTAAAATAAAATTAGTATTAAAAAATAACGTCAAAAAATATGGAATTTAAAGTAGAAGAATTTTCAAATATATTACAAAAAACAATCGAAAATTACCACTCTTCAGCTGAACTCAAAGAAGTTGGTGAAGTTGTAAAAGTAGGTGACGGAATCGCTAAAATATACGGCTTAGATAATGTCCAAGCCGGAGAACTTGTTGAATTTGATGGTGGAATTAAAGGTATGGCTTTAAACCTTGAATCTGACAATGTAGGTGTTGTAATTTTTGGAGACTCGCAAAAAATTCGTGAAGGTTCTAATGTCAAAAGAACTGGAAAAATTGTCGAAATCCCAGTTGGTAAGGAGTTACTTGGCAGAGTTGTTGATGCTCTTGGCAATCCAATTGATGGCAAAGGCCCAATCAATTCAAAAGAATTTCGCAGGGTAGAGGTTAAAGCTCCTGGAATTATCGCAAGACAATCTGTTTCTGAACCAATGCAAACTGGAATCAAAGCAATTGACAGTTTAATACCAATTGGAAGAGGTCAAAGGGAACTGATTATCGGTGATCGCCAAACTGGCAAAACCGCAATTGTTATTGATACCATTATAAATCAAGCCAAGGCACACAATGAAAACGATGAAAATAAAAAATTATATTGCATTTATGTTGCGATTGGACAAAAAAGATCAACAGTAGCACAAATTGTCAAAACCCTCGAAGATGCTGGAGCTATGAAATACTCAGTTGTGGTTTCTGCAACCGCTTCAGAGGCATCAGCTTTGCAATTTTTTGCACCATATACTGGTTGCACTATTGGCGAGTTTTTTAGAGATAATGCAATGCATGCATTAGTTGCTTATGATGATTTAAGTAAACATGCAGTTGCTTATCGAGAAATGTCACTACTTCTTCGTAGACCACCAGGAAGAGAGGCTTATCCAGGAGATGTTTTTTACATCCACTCAAGACTTCTGGAAAGAGCTGCAAAAATGTCAAAAGAAAAAGGTGGTGGCTCACTAACCGCGCTACCTATTATAGAAACTCAGGCTGGAGATGTTTCGGCATATATTCCAACCAATGTGATATCAATTACCGACGGGCAAATATTCTTAGAAACCGATTTATTTTACAAGGGAATTAAACCCGCAGTAAATGTCGGATTATCAGTATCAAGAGTAGGATCAGCCGCTCAAACTAAGGCTATGAAGCAAGTGGCAGGAACTATTAAATTGGATCTTGCTCAATTCAGAGAGTTAGAAGCATTTGCCCAATTTGGTTCAGATTTAGATCAAGCTACACAAAAACTTCTTGATAAAGGCAGAAAATTGACGGAATTATTAAAACAAAATCAATATTCTCCACTCGGTTTTGAGGAGCAAGTTGTATCGATTTATGCTGGAGTTAAAGGTTATCTTGATAAAGTTCCCGTCAAAGAGGTAACTAAATTCGAGATTGATTTTTTAAATAAGGTCAAAAATACTCAACCAGAAATTTTTGATAACATCAAAAAAGATCAAAAAATTAGCGAAGAAACAGAAATAAAATTAAAAGGCATATTAGAGAATTTTCTATCAAGCTTTTTAAATCATTCGCCTTCAACACATTTTGACCATGCTGGTTTAAATGACCGATTAAAACATGAAAAAAAATAATTTTGTCAATAAAATTGACAAAATTATTTAAAGAAATAGCAATAATATGGCAAACCTAAAAACATTAAAAACCAGAATTAAATCTGTCAAATCAACGCAAAAGATGACAAAAGCCATGAAGATGGTAGCCGCTTCTCGCCTAAAAAAAGCAAAAACCCAAGTTGAACATTCTAGACCATATGCCCATAAAATCCGCGAAATTACCTCTCACCTTGCTTCAAATATAAGTGTTAGAGGTGGATTAAATGATAAATTCCCTCTATTAACTGGAAGAGGTAGCAATGAAAAGCATTTACTAATAGTTGTATCTTCTGATCGAGGACTATGCGGTGGATTAAACAGTGCTACAGTGAAATTCACTAAAATTAAAATCAATGAATTAATCTCGCAAGGCAGAGATGTAAAAATAATATGTGTAGGAAAAAAAGCTTATGAGCAATTGAAGGCAATTCACAATAATAAAATTATTAAAAATCTTCAAGGTGTATTTAAGTCTTCAATAAACGTTGAATCGGCAAAAAAAATCGCTGAAATAATTTTTGAACTTTATAATGATAATAAATTTGATGTATGCGAAGTAATTTATAGTAAGTTTAAATCAGCCATCGCACAAGAACAAGTATGTGAACAAATAATTCCAGCCCCAATAAATTATACCAACAATTTATCAATATTGGAATCACCCGTAAACTACGAGCCTAATGAAGAAATTGTGCTCGAGAGTCTTCTGCCTGAAAACATTGTTATACAAATTTATAATCAGCTTCTTGAAAATGTGGCTTCGGAGCAGGGTGCAAGAATGTCAGCAATGGAATCAGCATCAAATAATGCTGGAAAAATGATTAAGAATTTAACATTAGTATACAATAGAACGCGTCAAGCTAATATTACAAAAGAACTAATTGATATTATATCTGGTGCAAATACAGTTTAGTAATGTCGTCACATATAAATAACATTAATCTAGATTATACTTCTTTATTTAAAATTAATTTCAAAGAAGATAATTACTGGATTAATATCGACAAACCCAGACATTACTCCTCAGCTAAAACAGTAGCAATTGTAAAAGGAATCACTAAGGCAAAAAAAGTTGGACATGCGGGAACATTAGACCCATTTGCAACTGGGGTTTTAGCAATAGCGATAAACAAATCAACAAAACAGTCCGAACTTTTAATGAATGAAAGAAAAAGTTATAAAGCAACAATTAGATTTGGGGAATTTAGGGACAGTGACGACATAACTGGATCAATTGAATCAATATCTGAAAGCAGAATATCGAAAGAAGATTTTTTCAAAGTTTTAACAAAATTTATTGGAAAAATAGAACAAACCCCATCAAAATTTTCTGCAATTAAAATTTCAGGGGAAAGGGCATATAAATTAGCCAGACAAAAGCTGATTTTTGAGATGCCAAAAAGAGTTATTACAATTTATAAAATAAAATTAACGGAATTTAATTTAAATTACTGTGATATTGAGATTGAAAGTTCAAAAGGAACATACATAAGAAGTCTTGTGCGCTCAATATGCCAAGAAGCTAAAATTGCAGGATATACCGAAAAACTAAAACGCACAAAAATTGGAATGCTAAAAATTGAAACAACAATTTCACTTGACGAATTAAAAAATATTGTTAACTTTAATGGGTCTGTAAAGGAAAAGTCGTTTCTTGCATTAAATGTTGAAAATAATTGCAATAGAGATGATTTAGATGGTTTCAATTCTCTTGAATCATAGTGCTAACATAATTTAAATAATAAAATGTTGTTCAATAAAAATAATAAAAAAGAAATAATTGCAAAATTCGCAAACAAAGAAAATGATACTGGATCAGTTGAGGTTCAATGCGCAATATTATCTGTCAAAATTGATAATTTAACCGAACATTTAAAATCTCATACCAAAGATCATTCTTCAAGAAGAGGTCTACTTATTCTAGTTAGCAAAAGAAGAAGACTTCTTGATTACCTCAAAAATATTTCAAATCAAAGATACGAAGACCTAATTAAAAAACTCGAAATCAGAAAATAAAATATTTTTAAATCAAAAATTCAATATTTTTGATAATTCACAAAGCTGGTTTAAATTGATTAGCCAGCTTATCATAAATAATCCGCATCGTGTGGATTATAAATTTGGTGATTAATTAGATTATTCACATCCCACTAACTTAAAAGATGAACATATATGTTTAAAATTACAAAAAAAGAAATTAACTGGAACAACAAAATTCTCTCAATAGAAACTGGAAAAATAGCCAGACAAGCCAATGGATCAGTTTTGGTTAAATATGGAAATACAACAGTTTTATGTGCAGTAACCATTGCATCAAAAGCAGCTGATGGGGCAGACTTTTTTCCACTAACCGTTAATTACCTAGAAAAATCATATGCGGCAGGAAAAATTCCTGGTGGATTTTTTAAAAGAGAAACCAAGCCCTCTGATAGCGCAACTCTAGTAGCAAGATTAATTGATCGTCCAATTAGACCAATGTTTCCAAGCAATTTCTATAATGAGGTCAATGTAGTTTGTACTACATTATCATATGATCCGCAATGCAATCCTGATATTGTTGCTTTAATAGCCTCTTCATGTGCATTAGCAATTTCAGAAGCTCCACTTGAAATGACAGTTGGCGGAGCTAGGGTAGGTATTATCAATAATGAGTTTGTATTGAATCCAAGCAATGAAGAGCTAAAAAATAGCACACTTGATTTAGTGGTTGCAGGAACGAAATCATCAGTATTAATGGTTGAATCTGAAGCCAAAGAATTATCAGAAGAGAAAATGCTTGAAGCTGTAAATTTTGGACATAAAGCATTTCAACCAATTATTGATTTAATTGAAGAATTAAAAAATGAATGCGGTAAACCAAAAATGACAGTTCCAGCCGATGACACTAAAGAATTAAAAAAAGCGATAACTGACTTCATTGGCGACAGATTAATTAAGGCATATAAAAAACTTGAAAAACAAGCCCGCTCAAATGATCTTGAACAAATCATTAACGATATTAAAGAAAAATTTGTTAGCGAAGATAACGGAATCGATGCGAATAAAATTAAATCAATTTTTAAAGTTCTTTCTCAAGAAATTGTTCGCAATGATATTATCAATAACAGCATTAGAATTGATGGCAGAGCAACCAATCAAATCAGACCAATTGATATTGAAGTTGGTCTTCTTCCACAAGTTCATGGATCGGCTTTATTTACTCGAGGAGAAACTCAGGCTCTTGTAGTTTCTACTCTTGGTGCCGGCGGGAAAGACAAACAACTAATTGAAAGCCTCGATTCTGGAATTACCGAAGAATCATTTATGCTTCATTACAATTTTCCTCCTTATAGTGTTGGAGAAGTTGGTCAATTAAAATCTCCAGGTAGAAGAGAAATTGGACACGGAAAATTAGCATGGAGAGCTATTAATCCTGTTTATCCAAACCAAGATAAATTTGGCTACACTACAAGAATTGTTTCAGAAATCACCGAGTCTAACGGCTCTTCATCAATGGCAACGGTTTGCGGTGCTTCATTGGCTCTCATGGACTCAGGTGTTCCAATTTCATCGCCAGTATCTGGTATTGCAATGGGATTAATTAAAGAGGGTGATAAGTATGTTATTCTTTCCGATATTATGGGTGATGAAGATCATCTTGGAGATATGGATTTCAAAGTAGCTGGCACTAGAAATGGGATTACCGCGCTTCAAATGGATATCAAAATTAATGGCATCAATTCTGAAATTATGGAGAAATCTCTTAAACAAGCTCTGGAAGGTAGAATTCATATTTTAGAAAAAATGGAAAATACCCTTTCTAAACCAAGAAATGAATTAAGCGGGAATGTTCCAAAAGTTGAAACCATCACAATTCCTCAAAAGAAAATTAGAGAAGTAATTGGCTCAAGAGGATCGGTAATTAAAGAAATTTGTGCAGTTTCTGGGGCTATAGTTGATATTGACGATAGCGGGACTATAAAAATCTCTTCTAGCAATTCTGATTCTATTAAAAAAGCAATTTCTATGATTCAAGAAATTACTTTTGAACCAGAAATTGGCGATATCTATGAAGGACCAGTTGTTAAAGTTATTGATGCGGGTGCATTTATTAATATTTCTAATAACAGAGATGGTTTCGTTCATATCTCTGAATTAGCAGAATACCGAATTGATTTTGTTGAAGACATTATCAATGAAGGGGATATTGTTAAGGTTAAGGTTATTGGATTTGACAAAAAAGGTCGTCCAAAGTTAAGCTTTAGATGTGTCGACCAAATCACAGGTGAAGACATTTCAGACCGTATCGCAAATAAGCCAAATATGTCAGATGAAAGAGATTTTCAATCATCAAAATTTGAAGATCGCGACAATCGTAGACACAATGATGATAGACGTGAAAGAAGAGATGATAGAAGAGGCGATGACAGAAGAGACGATCGTAGAGATGATAGACGCGAACGCAGAAATGATCGCGATCGCGACGAAAATCCAAAAAAAAGAAGAGGTTTTTTTAGCTAACTAAATTAAACTAATAATGCAGAAGGAAAATAAATTAATACTGAATAAATTCCAGAATTTATTTACTGCATTATTAGTTTTTGCAATAATTGCCATAATCACATATTTATACAGCAAAACAGGTAAAGACTTTAATAAAAAAGATTTTCTTAACGGGATAACCATTGGCATAATTGCTCAAACAATTGATGGAGCAATTGGCATGGCATACGGCGTCACTGCGACAACATTCATGCTCTCACAAGGCTTTAGCCCGGCAATTGCTTCAAGCTCGGTTCATATCGCTGAAATCTTTACCACAGGAGCATCAGGACTAAGCCATTGGCGACTAAATAACATCAATAAAAAACTTTTTCTAAGTCTAGTTTTTCCCGGAATAATAGGGGGATTAATCGGTGTTCTAATTTTAACAAATATCGATGGCAAAACCATAAAACCAATAATCTCAATCTATTTGATTGTTATGGGCATATATATTATTTCCAAATCAATGAAAAAAAATTTACTTGAAGATAAAAAGGTAAATATTAAAAAAACTTCGGCATTAGCATTAACGGGAGGAGCTCTTGATGCTATTGGTGGCGGAGGTTGGGGACCAGTTGTCACAACTACCTTAATTTCTTCGGGTCATGAACCAAAAAAAGTAATCGGTTCGGTGAATTCATCAGAATTTTTTGTCACCTTATTTACAGGATTTTCGTTTACAATTTTTATTGGAGTAACTCATCCAGAAATAATCGCAGGCTTAGTCCTTGGAGGAGTTGGAATTGCCCCAATATCAGCTAAAATCACCACTAAATTACCAGCAAAATTAATAATGATAATAGTTGGGATATTAATTATCTCCTTAAGCATAATAAATTTATTAAAAATCTAATGGCAATCCAAAAAACTGAATTATTAGAAATTTTACAAAAAAAATTCCCTAATGGCGATATTAAAATCACCGATACCGTTGGAGATGAAGATCACTATTTAATTGAAATAATTGATGACATTTTCGCTGGTAAATCTAAAATTGAACAACATAAAATTGTCCATTTAGCCCTGGAATCAATCTTACACACAAGGCTTCATGCTATTGAACTCAAAACTAAATCATAAAATGACAGACATATTTAATAAAATTGAAGAAACAATTAAAAATAACGATGTGGTGCTTTATATGAAAGGCACCAAAGATTTTCCACAATGTGGATTTTCAGCTGCTGTATCACAAGTGCTTAAAAATCTCAAGGTCGAATTCAAAGATATAAATGTTCTAACCGATCCAGAAATTCGTGAAGCTATTAAAGAATTTTCAGATTGGCCAACAATTCCTCAACTTTATATCAAAGGGGAATTTATCGGCGGTTGCGACATAGTTAAAGAAATGTTTCAAACTGGAGAGCTTCAAGATTTGCTTAAGGATAAACAAATTATAAATTAATTTACAAATGGAAAATGCCATTGAAATAACAAATTTAAATAAAATTTATAAAAGAAATCTTAAATCGCCATCAAAACAGGCTCTAAATAATATTAGTTTTTCAATAAAAAAAGGTTCAATATTTGGTTTATTAGGTCCAAATGGAGCAGGAAAATCAACTATAATCAATATTTTAGCTGGTTTAGTAAATAAAACTTCAGGAAAAGTTAAAATTGCAGGCATTGATATTGACGAAAATTCTATTCAATCAAAATTTAAAATTGGCATAGTTCCGCAAGAACTAATTATTGACCCTTTTTTCAATGTTTATGAAACACTTGAAATTTATGCTGGATATTATGGGATTACTAAAAATAATCGTCGAACAGATGAAATAATTAACGCTCTTGGACTTCAAGACAAAGCCAAATCAACTCCGAGAAGCCTATCGGGTGGAATGCGTCGAAGACTCTTGGTTGCCAAAGCCTTAGTTCACAATCCTGAAATTTTAGTTCTCGACGAACCAACTGCTGGAGTGGATGTAGAGCTACGAAATCAATTATGGAATTATGTTTTAAAATTAAATCAAGCGGGAACCACCATTCTTTTAACAACTCATTATCTCGAAGAAGCGGAAAAATTATGCGATGAAATTGCAATTATTAATAAAGGCGAATTAATAGCATATGACAGTAAAGATAATTTAATGAAAATTCTAAGTAACAAGCAGATAATAATATCAACTGAATATGAAATTAATATCACTCAACTTAGTGAAAAACTTTCCGATCTTCAGGTAAAAAAATTAAATAATTCAAAAATATCGATAAATTACGACCCTGAAAAAATTGATGTAGAAAATATTTTAAAAATCATCTATGAAAATGGCATTCACATAAAAGATATCGCTACACAACAGCCCGACCTTGAAGAAATTTTTAAACATATAATTTCAAAACAATGAAAGATTTAATCTCAATTGATGATTTATCGACAAATGACATTGATTTAATTCATAAAAGGGCAGATTTTTTCCACGTGAATTTTGATGAACATTACCAAATATTAACCAACAAAATTCTAATTAATTTCTTCTTTGAAAATTCAACGCGAACCCGAATGTCATTTGAAATTGCTGGGAAGAAAATGGGGGCAAAGGTGGTAAATTTGGATATCTCATTATCATCACTTAAGAAAGGGGAGAGCATTACCGATACTGCATCAACCATCAACGCAATGAAACCTGATTTTGTAGCTATTCGTCATAATTCAAGCGGTATTATTTCATTTCTTAAAAAATATATAAATTGCTCACTAATAAATGCTGGCGATGGTACCAACGAACACCCATCACAAGCTCTTTTAGATTCTTTTGTTATCAAAAAATATAAAGGAAATTTAAGTAATTTAAAAATTGCAATTTGTGGCGACGTTCTTCATTCAAGAGTTGCCAGATCAAATATTAAATTGTTAAAAAAATATAATTGTCAAATTAATGTGGTGATGCCCTCAACCCTAATTGCAAAGGATTACGAAAAGTGGTTGTGGGAAAATTGGAATATAAAAATATTTAACAATTTAACCGAAGGGGTAAAAGATGCTGATGTAATTATGATGCTTCGAATTCAACAAGAGCGTATGATTGGATCATATATTTCGTCACCACAAGAATATTTTAAATTTTATGGTCTAACCCATCAAAAAATTGAAAATGCCAATAACCCAATAATTATGCACCCCGGACCCATTAATCGAGAAGTTGAAATTTCATCAAAATTAGCTGACGATAGTAATATTTCATTAATTTTAGAGCAAGTCAAGTCTGGAGTAGCAACACGCCAAGCCATTTTAGAATTCCTGGTAAATAAATAATTTTAAATTAAATTTTACAATTATACTAATAAGGGTTTAACACTTAAAGATATTGCTTCACCCTCGCTAGGCGGCTTAACTTTATTCATTTTTTTTGAGTAATTTTAAAAATATGATTATTGAAATATGCTCGCAACCGATGCAGTTCTGAGGTTCCCGTGAGGCTTATGCTCCTACAATATTTATTTACAAATAAGATATTTAAATTATTAAGCAAATATACAAATTCTTCAGCGTTATTATTCTAAAATTTTTAATATTTTACTTCAAGAGTCTAGCAGAGAAGAAAAAATAGAGTTGATTCTAAAATTATGGAAAGAGATTTTATCAATGGTTTGAAACAAGTTTTATCAAAAAAAATTCCAATATCGAATAGTTGCCGATCGAGGTTTTGGCAATCGTAGATTTTTTAATTTATGACAAGTAAATAATTTTGAATTTGTGGTTAGAATAAATTGCAATTCACGAGTAAAAGATTTAGAAAATAATCAAAAAAATCTACAAGAATTTAATAAAACAAATATTAAAAATCTTGAATTATATGTTAAAGTTTGGGATCAAAATATTATCTTCGAAACCCACGCTAGCAAAAAACTCAATATGATTTTTAGTAAAGAGCTCTTCAGAATTAAATGGCAAAGAAATTTGCGAAAAATGATTTAAAATTGAAAAATTAATTCAAGATATTAAAACATCAGGCTTTAATATCGAAGCAAATAAAATCAAGAAATATGACTCATTCAAGAGGCTATTATATTGTTGCCACTTATCCCATTAATTTCTAACCTTACTTGGCAATTATATCGACAATAAAAAGAATAATAATTTAAAAAAAACTTTTACCAAAACTTCGAAAATATTTCAGCCTTTTTACCATTGGCTTTAAAGCAATGTCCAATTTCTACACTCAATCTATGGACATACTCCTTAGGCGAATTTTTAGAATAAAAAAGTTAAAAGTTATTTGTTGATAAAATTTGTAGGGGTGTAAGCGCTTAACGGGGAAAAGGCTCCGAGAATTTAACGGCAGTTAAATTCTTTGAGTCGTAAGCGGGTCAAAAACATCCGGCAATAAAGGTTTTGAGGCTAAATCAAAAACTAAAACTAAAACAAAAAAAATCTAATGATGGCGATTTCTTGATTTACTTTTAACATAAAAAAATAACTCAATTTTTGTAAAAAAAACCTAATCACAAAATAAAAATAATATCTTAAAAAACCCAATTTTTGTTTAAAAAATTACAAAAAATTATGGATTAATAGTAAAATCAAGAAATCATCTTTTTTATAAAATTTATTTTTATAATTTTCTCCTTAGCAGTGAATGCAAACCATATAGACATTTATGACCGCCCACGACTAAAAGTTTTAATACCGTTAAAACATTTTATTCTACCCTACCTCAAGGTTAAGTTGGGATGTGCTAGTATTGGCAGCACCTCAAAAATAGTATTAAATTTTAATTTAAATAAAATTGATGAATGGGTATTGTGGAATATTAATTTTATGTGAATCTAAAAATTTACCAAATTTTTAAATTGTTGTAGTCTCAATATTTAAATCCAAATTTCTCCATAACTTATTTGCAGTTAAAACTGGTAGATTTTTTATTCTTGCCAAAGCCAAACAAGCTTTATCAGCTAAAGATAGATTATAATGCCTCGTGACCTCGTCAATTGAAGCCACAACCAATGCTTGTTCGCTATCAAAATCAATAATATGTAAAAAAGTATCACTTAACGAGCGTATTACCTCTTCTTGTCCAAAACCTTCACGTGATAAAATCGTGGCAACTTCTGAAAAATTTACACTAGAAACAATTGCATTATCTAAATATTTAGCGACAGTTTCATAACCTTGTTCCATTTTAATTAATGCAAGGATCGCCGATGTATCGAATACTATTTTATTGTTCATAACTAGATTTGTTCTTGATTATTATTTTGAAAAAAGTCATTTGCAGAAATTTTATGCGAATTCCTAAAAAGAACCTGAAGCTTTTTTAGTGATTGTTTTGGACTATGAATAAGAATATCATTTTCTGGTGATAATTTAACTACCAATTCATCTCCTGCCTTTAGATCCAATTCTTTGCGAATGAATGCAGGAATTATCATTCTTCCATTTTCTCCAATTATTACATTAATTTTTTTCATAGCTATAATACAAATTTATAAATGATTTTTTTATTGCTAATTATTATGTTTAGCAGTTATTTTTAAAATGATTGTAAAATTGCGATTTAGGCAATTGATAATTTTTGTGATTTTTTTTAAATAGATCATAAAATTAAAACAATAATCATTATATTATTTTACATTATAAATTGAGTCAACCTTACTAATTTATATTGTATTATTTTGAAAAAAAGACTTATTTTTATTTCTGTCAATTACTTGATTTCCATTATATATGTAAGTAAATGAAGTTATTTTTTAAAATTTTCAATAATTACTTTTCTAATCTATAATTTTTTTTATATTCGAAATAGAGGAGGGGGCGACATTAATGTGTAGATATAATATAATCAAGTAAGAATAAAACTATATTAAAAATTTTATGCTTAAATGTTCTAAAATTAATTTAGAAAATATTATGAGTGAATTGCTCTTTTATCAACCGCTAAACACGCTTCTTTGACTGCTTCGTTGTAGGTTGGGTGAGCATGGCAGGTGCGAGCAATATCTTCAGCACTTCCACCAAATTCCATTGCCACAACAATTTCATGAATAATATTACCCGCTTCACGAGCAATAATATGAGCACCAAGAATCCTATCAGTTTTAGCGCATGATAAAATCTTAACAAAACCTTGATCATCATAGGTGGCTCTGGCACGAGAATTTGCCATCATTTGAAATTTTCCTATTTTATAATCAATATTTTGCGATTTTAATTCTAACTCAGTTTTACCAACACTTGCAACTTCAGGGTAGGTATAAATTACATTTGGAATAACCTCATAATTTACATGTCCAGCCTGATTTGCTATAATTTCTGCCACTGCAACTCCTTCATCTTCAGCCTTATGGGCAAGCATTGGACCAGTTGTCACATCGCCAACCACATAGATGTTATCAATATTAGTTTTTAAATGATGATTTTCGATAAAACCACGGTCATTAACCTTTACACCAATATTTTCAAGACCTAGATTTTGGGTATTTGGTTTACGACCAATAGCAACCAATACCACATCGGCTTCTAATTTTTCTTTATTATCACCATTTACTGATTCAATTTCAACAATTGCCGAATTTTTTTGCTTGATTACAGATACAACTTTTGTTGATAAGCGGAATTTCATTCCTTGTTTTTCAAGAATACGTTGGAAATTTTTAGAAACTTCTTCATCCATAGCAGGAGTTATGCGATCTAGATATTCGACGACCTCGATTTCTGCACCCAATCTACCCCATACTGAACCCAATTCTAAACCAATTACCCCGGCACCAATTATAATCATTTTTTGTGGAACTTTTTGAAGCTCTAAGGCACCAGTAGAAGAAATGATGATTTTTTCATCAATTTCAACATTTGGCAATTTGGCAACTTCTGAACCTGTGGCAATAACAAAATTCTTGGCAGAAAAAATTTCTTTGGAGCCATCGTTTTTTGTTACTTCAATTTGATTTTTGCTAATAAATTTAGCATGTCCTTGTATGTGAGAAACTTTGTTTTTTTTAAATAAACCGCTAATTCCAGCCGTTAGTCCTGAAATAATTTCGTTCTTATTTTGAATAAGTTTATTAACATCAATTTTTGGTCTAGAAATATTAATTCCCAGTTTTTCGAACTGATGATTTGCATCATGATATTTGTGGGAAATTTCTAACATTGCCTTTGATGGAATACAACCAACATTCAAGCAAGTTCCACCCAAATTTTTTTGTTTTTCAACACAAAGGGTTTTTAATCCAAGTTGAGCTGATCTGATTGCAGAAACATATCCGCCTGGACCACCACCAATAACAACTACATCATAATTATTTTCTGTCATATGTTATAAAATTAGTTAATAATCAATAATTGAAACAATATTTAAGCTAGAAATATTTTCAATCGGGGCTACATAAACTGAATTTTTATCAATTTTTTTTACTATACCAACCAATAATCCTGGCGGTATAACATCGCCATCGCTAGAGGTGAATATTTTATCACCCAAATTTATTTGATGATTTTTTGGCAAATATAAAATTTCCATTAATCCACTATTATTACCTGATATAATACCTCTATTTCTAGTACGAGAGGCGATAATTGGAATTCGTGAATTTGAATCGGTAAGTAACAAAATTCTTGATTTATCGCCAAAAACCTCAGCGACCCTTCCAATTACTGCACGGTCTCCTGTAACAATTTGTCCTTCTCTAATTCCACGATCCTTACCCGAATCAATAAGTATTTTATTGTCAAAAATTTTATTTGAAATACCAATAATACGAGCAATTTTATAATTTTCAGTTTTAGATTTTATAAAGTTTAAGGCATTTCTAAGCTCTTTATTTTCCTGATGTATACCCAATGAACTTATATAGTAATTTTGTAATTTTAACAATTCGCTTCTAAGTTTTTCATTTTCCTTTTTAGCTAAAATCAGTTGGTTAAAGTTAATGATCAGGTCGAATGATGTATTAATTGGAAAAGATATTACAGAAACAATTGGTGATGAAATATTAATAAAAACTTCGTTAATTTTATTGGTAAAATCTTTATTTACTTTGGACGTTATTAAAAGAATAATCGATAATAATATAAAAAATATTGTTTCAACCTTACGAAAAACAAGGTTGAAACTATGTTTTATAATCAAATTTGATTTAGTATTTTGTTCAAAATACATTTTTTATGTAATTAATCTTGACGAAATAAAGTAGCCCTAAACATTTTAGTATTTTCAAGAACCTTACCACATCCATTAACCACACATAGCAACGGATCTTCAGCTACAAATACTGGTAGACCAGTAGCTTGTCTAATAACGTGGTCAAGATTTTTAAGCAATGCTCCGCCACCTGATAAAACAATTCCTCTTTCAACAATATCAGAAGATAATTCTGGTGGAGTACATTCAAGTGCAACCTTGATTGCATCAACTATTTGCTCAACTGGCTCCATTAAACTTTCAGCAATTTGTCTTTCAGTTAAAATCATTTCTTTTGGAATGCCATTTGATAAATCTCTTCCCTTAACTTCAATGACTAAGCCATCTCCTTGTTCAGGAGGGCAGGCGGCACCAATAGTTTTTTTAATTCTTTCTGCAGTTGATTCACCAATTAATAAATTTTGATATCTTCTAATATAAGATATAATTGCTTCGTCCATTTTGTCACCACCAACACGAACAGAGCGAGAATAAACAATACCACCAAGCGATAAAATACCAACCTCAGTAGTGCCACCACCAATATCAACAATCATTGAACCAGTTGGCTCTGTTACTGGTAAATTTGCTCCAATTGCGGCGGCCATCGGCTCTTCAATCAAATAAACCTCATTGGCTCCAGCCCCTTCTGCTGCATCTTGAATAGCCCTTCTTTCAACGGGAGTTGAACCAGATGGGACACAGATAATTACTTGCGGACCTAACCAGCTTTTGGTTTGATTAACTTCACGAATAAAATGCTTAATCATTTCGGCAGCAACTTTAAAATCAGCAATAACACCATCTTTAAGGGGACGAATTGCTTCGATTTTTGCAGGAGTTCTTCCAAGCATTCTTTTGGCAGTATTACCAAAAGCACAAGTAATTGCCTTTCCTGATTCGTTTAAAACCGCTACTACAGATGGCTCATTTAATACCACTCCTTGACCACGAACATAGACTAAAGTGTTTGCGGTGCCTAAATCTATGGCAATATCTTTTGAAGTAAATGAAAAAAGTTTTGGAAACATATTTCTCCTAATTATTATTTTAATTTTTGTAAACAATTTATATAGGCAACCGCTGAAGCTACTAATACATTTGTATCAGCGCCCGTTGCCGAATATATTCTATTATTATAATTTAAACGAACCAGAACATTAGCGATAGCATCAGTGCCTTCAGTTACCGCTTCTACTTTATAGAGCTCGAGCTGAGCGCTATTTGGGATAATTTCATTAATTGCTAAAAAAATTGCATCAACCGGTCCATCCTTAGATATAAATTTAGCGGATTTAATATTGCTGTCAATTCTTATTTTAATGAATATTTCAGCATTTCTATTATTTCCACAATTTACATCAAGTTCTAATAATTGATAATTTGATTGATTTTCAACAATTGAGCCATCTATTAAGGAGACCAGATCTTCATCGGTAATCTCTTTTTTCTTATCGGCTAGAATTTTAAATTTAGCAAACGCTTCGTTAATTGCTTGTTCAGTTAAATCATAACCAAGTTCATTAATTTTATTTTTAAATGCCGAGCTTCCCGATAACTTTCCAAGGGTGAGAGTTGCCTTTTCGATGCCTACAGATTGTGGAGTCATAATTTCGTATGTTTCACGATTTTTAAGCATTCCATCTTGATGAATCCCGCTTTCATGGGCAAAGGCATTTGCCCCAACAATAGCTTTATTTGGCTGTATTACAAAGCCTGTGATGTTTGAAACTAACTTCGATACTCTTGAAATCATAGTGGTATCAATATTGCAGTCAAAATTATAGATGTCGCTTCTGGTTTTTATAGCCATAACAATTTCTTCGAGTGCAGCATTACCCGCTCTCTCACCAATTCCATTTATAGTACATTCAATTTGCCTTGCACCAGCCTGCAATGCTGATAATGAGTTCGCCACCGCCAAACCAAGATCGTTATGACAATGAGCCGAAATTATCGCCTTATCAATGTTTGCAACATTATTCAAAATCTCCTTAATCAAACTGGCATATTCATCAAAAGTAGTATAACCAACAGTATCTGGAATATTAATTACACTAGCCCCAGCTTTAATAGCAACTTCAATAGCCTTAAACAAAAAATCTTTTTGTGACCTTGTCGCATCTTCTGGCGACCAATCAACTTCGTCGCAATTATTTCTAGCAAAGCTAACACTGTCTTTTATAGCTTCAATAACTTGCTCTTTCGTCATTTTTAATTTATATTCCATATGAATTGGCGAAGTTGCTATAAAGGTGTGTATACGCGATTTTTTTGCATCTTTAAGAGCTTTAGCGGTGATTTCAATATCAGTTTTTTTGGCTCTCGCTAAACCGCAAATAGTTGAATTTTTTATAGCCTTGGCAATTCTATTAACTGCATTAAAATCACCTTGAGAAGCACTTGGAAAACCCGCCTCAATAACATCAACACCCATTCTTTCAAGATTTTTGGCGATTAATAGTTTTTCTTCAATATTCATAGTTGCTCCCGGAGCTTGCTCTCCATCGCGCAATGTGGTATCAAAGATAAATATTTTTTGCTTGGTCATTGAATTTTAAAATAGATATTTTAATGTTTTAATAAAACTAATTATAAGTGATAGAAAACTCAAAATCAATTCAAAATTTACAAATGTTAAAAAAAAATTTTCATGAAATAGATTTAATTTCTCCAGCTACCCCACTAACTTTGGAGGATAACGAATTAATTAAATTGTTTCTTAAAAGTCATTCATTAAGATTTAATTATTTTAATGAGGGTTGTGTTTCGTTAATAAAATATGATGATAGTTTTTTTTCATCAATAGATGTTAATAAAAGATTTGATAATTTAATTTCATCCGCTACTAACCCAAATTCTAAAATTCTGTGGTGCACGAAAGGAGGATATGGAAGTGCAGATTTATTGCCTCTTTTAGCAAGTTATCCTAAACATAAAATTCCTAAAAAAACTTTAATTGGTTTTAGCGACATCACCTCGATTGCTACTTTTATGCAAAAAAACTGGGGCTGGGATATAATTTGCGCACCTATGCTCAATCAAATTGTTAAAAAAAAAGTTAGCGAGATTTCGGTAAAAAAAATTTTAAACCTAATTCTTGCTAAAAATCAAATTTTAGAATATGATTTACATTTACTTAAGGGTCAAGAAATCGAGATATGTTCTGAAATTGTAGGAGGCTGCCTCAGTGTTTTATCTGCAAATATTGGAACTAGATACCAAATAAATTGGCATAATAAAATTTTGTTTTTAGAGGATGAGGGTGAAGACGGGGAAAGGCTTGATAGATTTTTAACCCAAATTGCTTTTATGATTAATGAAAATAAGCAAAAACCTAAAGCAATTCTCCTTGGAAATTTTTTGGCAGAAAATGAATTTGGTAAACCCAAAGTTAAAAAAATTGAGCTTGCTATTAAAATGTTCATTAATAAAGTAAATTTTCAAGTTCCAATTTATCAAGATTGCAATGCAATATTAGGGCATTCATACCATCAAGAACCCCTTGGACTTGGCATCAAAACTACTATTTCCAAAAATAATCAAATTAGACAAAAAATTAATTTGAATATTTTATCTTAAATTACTAAAATGTAATAAAAAATTTCAAACCTTATTTAATTTTAAAGTGACTTCGCATACTAAAACTAAAAATATGACCATTAATTTTGGTCCTCAACACCCCGCTGCACATGGTGTATTAAGATTAATTCTAGAAATGGATGGAGAGGTAATAACTAGGGCGGATCCTCATATTGGACTTCTACATCGTGGTACTGAAAAATTGATTGAATATAAAACCTATTTGCAAGCCGTTCCATATTTTGATAGACTTGATTATGTTTCACCAATGTGTCAAGAACATGCGTATGCATTAGCCGTAGAAAAATTATTACAATGCAAAATTCCTCCGAGAGCTCAATATATTCGAGTAATGTTTTCAGAAATTACCAGAATTTTAAATCACATTATGGCCATTACCACTCAAGCACTTGATGTTGGAGCTATGACTCCATTACTCTGGATGTTTGAAGAAAGAGAAATTATGATGGGATTTTATGAAAAAGTTTCTGGCTCAAGAATGCACTCTGCATATATCAGACCGGGCGGGGTTCATCAAGACTTACCATCTGGATTACTCAATGAAATTGCTAAATTTATAAAAGATTTTCCAAAGAAAATTGATGATATGGAAAATCTTTTAACTGAGAACAGAATTTTTAAACAAAGATTAGTTGGAATTGGAGTTGTATCCAAGCAACAAGCTTTAGATTGGGGATTTTCTGGACCGATGATACGTGGATCTGGTTTGGCTTGGGATTTAAGAAAAAGTCAACCCTATGAAATTTATGGAGAGCTCGATTTTGATATTCCAGTTGGCATCAACGGAGACTCTTATGATCGTTATTTGATTCGAGTTCAAGAAATGAGAGAGTCAATTAAAATAATTAAACAATGTATAGAAAAAATTCCATCTGGTGAAATTACTACTGATGACAAAAAAATTTCACCACCAAAAAGAGCGGACATGAAAACTTCTATGGAAAGCCTTATTAATCACTTTAAGCTTTACACAGAAGGATATCATGTCAATGCTGGAGAGGCTTATGCTTGCGTTGAAGCTCCAAAAGGAGAATTTGGTGTTTACATAATTTCTGATGGATCAAACAAACCACATCGCTGTCGGGTAAGGGCTCCGGGATTCTCTCACCTACAGGGTTTAGAGTTTATGGCCAAGGGTCATTTACTTGCAGATGTCGTAACAATTATTTCCACTCAAGACATAGTTTTTGGAGAAATTGATAGATAGGGTTTGACAATATTAAATTTATGATTAAAATTTAAGAAACATTACAAAATTCGAGTTTTTAATTACTTTTAATCTTTGAAAGTTTATATGTAAAATCTTAAGCTCAAAATATCAAAATAATTTTTTAAAGGATGAAAATTTATAATTCAATAAAATCAGCTAAAAAAAGAGATAAAAATTGCAAAGTTGTTCGCAGAAAAGGACGTCTTTATGTTATCAACAAAGTAAATCCTCGTTTTAAAGCACGTCAGGGCTAATTTGATATCAAGATGATTGATTTCAAAATCACCGATTACACCAAAACTCTAAGACTTGGAACTAGATCCAGCAGATTAGCTCTAGCCCAAGTTGCAGAAATTCATATCTTGCTTGCGGATTATTTCCCAAAATTAAAAATTGAGATCGTTCCAATTCAAACTTCAGGTGACAAAATTCTCAACAAAAAACTTGCCGATATTGGAGGAAAAGGCTTGTTTGTTAAAGAGCTAGAAGAGGCACTGCTGAATAAAACTATAGATATAGCTGTTCATTCGGCCAAAGATGTTCCACCTTTTATTGACAAAAAAACTAAAATCGGAGCATACTCCAAAAGAATTAACCCAAATGATTGCTTTATATCCAAAAAATTTCCAAACCCAGACAAACTCCCAAAAAATTCTAAAATCGGCACTTCATCACCCAGAAGACAAGCTTTTTTATCTAGATTAAGACCAGATTTAAAATTCATTAATTTACGCGGAAATGTTGATACTCGTCTTCGAAAATTAACTGATGATGAAATTGATGCCACTATTATGGCAGTTGCTGGATTGGTTCGTCTTAGCAAAGAAAATTCTATAAATCATATTTTTACTACACAAGAAATGATTCCATCTGTTGGTCAGGGAGCATTAGCTCTTCAAATCCGCAATGACGACCATAGCATTGACAATATTTGTAAAAAAATTAATGACGAAAATTCAGAAATTGCAATATCATGCGAAAGATCGTTCCTTCAAGAACTTGGAGCATCGTGTCATACACCGGTTGGAGTTTATGCAGAAATATTAGATGGTAAAATTAATCTAAAAACCGCTATAATTGATTTTAATGGTTCAGATATTTTTGAATTTAATATTTCTGGAAAAGCAAATATTAAAACCGCCCTTGAAATTGGAAAGAAGGCTGGGGAGGAAACAAAAATCAAAGCACATAATTTACTTAAAAAAATTTTAATTTAATCAAAAAATACACCATGAAATTAATTAGGGATTTTTTAATAAACAACAACTTCGATTATTTTATTTTACCAAATTCTGATGAATTTTTCTCAGAATACGTCCCGCAAAATCAAAAAAGAGTTCAGGAAATTTCTGGCTTTACAGGATCTAATGCAACCATAGTTTTTACTCAAAATAAAAACTATTTATTTACAGATGGACGCTATTTATTACAGGCCAAAAATCAAATTGATTTAAATGAATATGATATTATTAACACCGCCGATCAATCAACAATTTTATGGCTAAAAAACAATATCAAAACTAATTTACATTTAGCAATTGACCCCAAAATAACTAGCAAAAAATTTATAGGAGAATGTGAAAAATTTATTCCAAAAATCACTTTTTTGCAGGATAATCCTGTTAAAGTACAGACATATAATTTAATAAAAAATAAAAAGAATATTTTTAAAATTCCTGATGATATTGCTGGTGAATCATTTCAATCAAAGAAAAATAAAATAATTTCTCAAATTTATCTTGATGGAATATTTATTTCCAAGCCAGAAAACCTAAATTGGCTCTTAAATTTGAGGGGCAATGATATAAATTATACTCCAATTTTTTTAGCTCATTCGGTATTGTTGAAAAACGGAAAATTAATAATATTTTCAAATTCAGAATTATTTACGGATTTCCCCATTCCAGATAATGTGGAAATAGTCGAAATTGAAGAATTAAAATCAAATTTAAATAAATATTTACCAAAAAAACTATCTCTTCAAGCCGACTTCGCTTCAACAAACTATTGGATATATGAAATATTCGAAGATCATCAAATTAAACTCATAGATAATTTATGTCCAATTGAAACAACTAAAGCAATTAAAAATAAAACTGAGATAATAGGAGCAATAAAATCACATTATCAAGATGCGGTTGCAATGATTAAATTTCTTTATTGGCTTGCTCAAGCAGTCAATAATAAAATTTCATTATCTGAAATTATTGTTGCTCAAAAATTATTAAAATTTCGAGAGCAATCAAAAGATTTTAAATATCCGAGCTTTGATACGATAGCTGGATTCGCAAGCAACGGGGCAATAATTCATTATAAAGCAACGCTAGAAAGCAACAAAGAAATTATACCAAACAATCTCTTATTAATTGATTCTGGTGGTCAATATTTAGGTGATGATTTTATGGGAACAACCGATATCACAAGAACAATTTGCATCGGAACACCAACCCAAGAGATGATTGATGATTATACAAGAGTTTTAAAAGGACACATAAATTTAGCACGAACAAAATTTCCAAATGGTACATCTGGTGCTAATCTTGATAGCATCGCTAGATATCACTTATGGAATAACGAAAAGGATTATGAGCATGGTACAGGTCATGGAGTTGGGGCATTTGCATCAGTTCATGAAGGACCATTTTCAATCAGCAGAAAATCTCAATTATCAATTAAAGAAAATGTGATTATATCTAATGAGCCTGGCTATTATAAAGCTAATGAATATGGTATTAGACTAGAAAATTTAATGGTTGCACAAAAATATAACGATACGATGCTAGAATTCAAAATGTTATCATTAGTGCCATTTGAATTGAAGATGATAAACTTTAAAATGTTAACCTATCCAGAAAAAAAATGGTTAGAACAATATCATCAAACTATAATTTATGAAATTGGGAAACTATTGGAATATGCTGAATTTAATTGGCTTTGCAGCAATTATAACTATAAGGAAATTATTTAATTTGTGTAATAAAAAAATTTTAGAAAAAAAACTTGCAATATATTTTTTTATGTGGAAAATATATGGACACTTTTTTAAAAAATATATTTATATATAAATATTTTAAAGTAACTAAATTCAACTTAATTGAATTTACAAAATCGTTAATATTTGGTTAGATAAATTCTAATAAATTAATTTATAAAATAAAATACTATGTCAAAACAAACATTTCAGCGTAATAAACCGCATGTTAATATCGGA
>CAZDGN010000001.1:0-170504 GCA_964505265.1 uncultured Rickettsia sp. | reverse complement strand
CAAAATTAGCGGTGTTATCACCCTCCACTTGCTTGAGAGGGTAAAATTTTCCTCTAGCAAAATAAGCGGTGTCATCACCCTCCCTTGGCTTGAGAGGGTAAAATTTTCTCCTTGCAAAATTAGCGGTGTTATCACCCTCCACTTGCTTGAGAGGGTAAAATTTTCCTCTGGCAAAATTAGCGGTGTTATCACCCTCCCCTTGCGGGAGGGTAAAATTTTCTGCAAGAAAATTTTGGGAGGGGGAATTATAATTAATCAAGAAATTTTACAATTGTAGATTTACATTTTTCCTAAATTATTTTCTCACTTAGAAATTTATTTAAAGAATAATTTTTTTAATTTAAATCTTTCTAACCCCCTCCCCGAAATTGCTTTGCAATTTCGACCCTCCCTCAAGGGGAGGGTGATAAGTATCGCCTTAATTTTTTTAGTTGAAATTTAAAAGCTAATTTATTTTTTAAAACTCAGTGCAATAATTTTACTTTAAAAAAAGATATATTGCCCCGCCCTTTCAATCTATCAAATTCAAAACGCCTAGCTTAGCATTGAATTTAATCGATTGCCAACCAAGCTAATGACATCGGGGTTGCAAGATCTCAATTTCTCGATTAACACTACGCCCGCCCTACCTGCGAACTTGTGCAAATTTTGCACAAGTTGATTCTTTATCCAACTCTGCACTTTCAAAAATATCGCCTAAATGCTTGATAATAAGGGAGCGATCAACTCCAAATAATTGAGTTATTTTTTCTTGATAATTAAGCTATTTTTTCTTGAGGAAGCAAAATATTTTCATTTGCAAAATTAGTAGTGTCATCACCCTGAAATTGCGAGAGAGTAAAATTTTTTTGTAAAAAAATTGTGGGAGGGGGGATTTAATATTTATCAAGAAAATTTGGGAAGATTTTAACAAACAGAAATTTACATTTTTTCCCAAATTATTTTTTCACTTAGAATTTTTTAATGAATAATTTTTTTAATTTAAATCTTTCTGCCCCTTCCTAAGAAGGCTTCTCCTTAGACTTTCCAGCAACTTTTGAAGGTTATTAGATAGAAAAAAATAGCAAATTACTTTTAACTTTTTGCGCATAATTAGCAGTGAAAAAAAGCGTTAATAATCAAAGACCTCAAAATAAACTAAAAATTTTAAAAAACATTTTTCTAACCTAAAATTAATTTTTTTTCCTCATCATCCAATTGATATAAATCGCAAACCATTTCGTCAATTTTTGCCTCGAGTTCCTTTTGTAGAAGTGGCGGAAAATTGGGGTTATAATCGGACTTGTTGGTGATTGAGAGAATCTCATCAACAATGGCGATGAAGGGGGCTTGAGATGTATTGGATAAATTTATAATCGGAATATTTAGAAGGGGCTCATTATCGATTTGAAAATTGCTTCCTTGCATTTTTCCCTTATTTTTTAACCAAAATTTTATTACTTTGGAGCTAAGAATTGCAACAAGAAATTTAAGATTAAATCTATCGGTTTTTATAATATTAAAGGTTGCCGAAACATATGAATCAAAATCACAAAAAGAAAACTGTGGCTCAATACATTTTCTTGCAACAATTATTTTTTGTCCCTTAAAAAATTTTTCATCTCTTGATCTATGAAGTCCATAAGGCTTGTTATCAGAGGTTATAATATCTTTAAATTGATCTAAATGTTTTTTTAGATTTGGAAAATTTTCCATCTCTTTTGGATCTTTAAATTTTGAATCAGTATAAATTATCCAATAATTATTTTTATGGTTAGCACCAAATTTATAAAAATTTTTGCTAATAAAATATGGCTTTAGTAATTCAATTTCATTTGTATCAAGATTTAAATCTTCCTTTTCTTTATTAGATAAAACAAAAATTCCATCACCTTTCTTAAACGCACTATTTAATTTGTTGTGCTTACTCGAAATAAAATCAAAATGTGGATGGATACCATTTATTACCTCCGCTTTAGTTAAAAAAGTTTTATTTCCACTCGCTATTTTATTGATTATAAAATTAGTTTCCTGTTTTAAAAAATTAATATTTTTATTAAGAAATTTTTGTTTTTCAAAATTTAAAATTTCTTTTGTAAACCTTGATTCATTGGCTCCGTATGGAAATTGCAAAAATAATTCTAATTCAATTTTACTAATATTTTTATTTACCAATTTAGAATATTTTACTTTGTATTGATTATTTGGTGTGCATTTTTGAATTATATAAATCATCGTTTGAATATCAGCGTTCTCAAAAACTTTATAATCTTCAAAATCAATAAATTCTAAAATTTTAGATTCTTCTAAGGTTTTTTTTCTCAATAATTTAGCTCCAAAATTTGATGTCCAATTATTTGGTGCAATATAAGCTTGTATACCATCTTTTTTTAATAAATCCAAACCAACGCAACCAAAAAAATACCAAATATTTGCCTTGCCCATGTAATATTGAGAATTCTTAAGCATTTTAAAAACTTCCTTATTTTCGCATATATAAGGCGGATTGCCAATCACAATATCAAAGCCGGGATTTTCGCCCGAAAAAACATCGCAAAATTCTAATTTCCAAATAAAAAATGGGCGGGAGTTTTTTCGTCTTTCATCCTTGATTTTATTGATTTCATGGCGTTGATTATTTTTTTCTAAAGTAGCTAAAATGAGATCAAATTTTAAATTATCAATTTCGATTTTAAGTTTTTCTTTGGTAGTTTTTTGATTTACTTGTAAATAAGTTTTAATTTTTTGTTGGAGTTCTTGCCTTAGAATATCAAGCTTTTTACCCTCATCATTATTGGCAAATAAATCATTATTATTATCATAATTTTGATGATTTGAATTTAATAAATTATCAAGTTTTTTTTGTAATAAATTAATTTCATTATCAATTTTTTTAATATTATTTTTGTTTTCTAGGCTAGAAAAATCTGAATTGAGCTGAAGATTTATTTTTTCATTTTTAAATTTTGTAATTCGATTTTGTAATAAATTAATGTCATTTTTATTGCTATCGTGATTAATAAAAATTTCATTATCAAAAAGCTTGATGCCATTATATTCTTCAAGCAAAGAATTGCCTTGCATAATTTTATGATCAAGATTTGGCAAGGGCGATGGCTTTTCTTCCTCAACCACCAAAGCAAGCCAGAGCCGAAGTTTAGCGATTTCAACCGCACCGCAATCAATATCAACACCATAAATTGAATTGGCTATCGCATGAAATTTTAAAGCATATTCATCGCGATTTTTTAATAAAATTTTATTGAGTTGCAAACGAGCATTGACAATTTCGTTTAACATGCCGAGCATAAAGGCACCGGAGCCGACAGCGGGATCACAAATTTTTACATTTTCTAAAAGTGAATCAATTTTTAATGCCGAATTTTCAATATTTTCTAACGATTTATTTTTAATAAAATTTGTTAATTGCTCCATCGGCAAATCACAGTGATTGTGCAAATAATTTATTAAGCTTTCTTGACACATATAATGAACGATTTCACGCGGAGTATAGAAGGCTCCCTTGCTTTTACGATCTTTGATTTCAAGCAGATTTTCAAAAACTTTGCCCAACATTTCGGGGTCAACCGCAACTTCTTGTTCAAGCGGTTCATTTTCATTGACGGTGAAATTATAACGATCAAAAACATCAAAAATTCCATCGCCAACATCACCTTCTTTGGTGGAATTATTGTTTGAAAAAATTTGATTCGGAAGGTTGATTTTCGTAGTTTCCCAAGCATAACCATTCATTGGCTCAAAGAGCCCGCCATTTAAAAAAGGCATTCGACAATCAAGCTTGGTATAAATGGCGTTGATGCCTCGATCTTGTGCCAAAGCCTCATAAAAAAGATGCTCTAAAACATCATTGAAAAAATTTTGATTTTCTTTATTTTTTTCAAAAAGTTGACGCAGAAAATTTTTATCACCACTGCCCCAATCCTTATCATTCTTGACTCCAAACCAACCTTTTTTCTGTAAAAAATATAAAAAAACAATTTGTCCTAAAGTTTTTTTAGCAAAATCGGGAATGGAAATTTCTTTGGCAATGAAATCATTTTTGATTTTTTCATCATTATTAAATAAATCCTGAAGACCTTCTTGGACAAGGCAAAAAAGCTCTTTATATTTTTCAAAAAATTTGTTGGTTACCGTTTCAATATCAAAAAGTTTTTCGATTTGAGCGATGGTTGGCGCAATGTTTTGGGTTTCATCAATAAAAAATTTTAAGAATTGACTTTGAACCGTGTGAGTTCCTTCATTTTTGCCGACTAAAAATGAAAAACGCCGAGCCGAAGAAAGTTTTTCGTGAATATTATTTTCGCTAAAAGATATTTCCAATTTAACTAAAGAAAAACGCCAATTGGCTTCGTCGCTTGAAACAAAGGCAACTAGAGCATAACTCTTAAAAGAATTTTTCAAAATTTCGGCAATGAAATTTCTTTGTAAAGTTCTTGAACGATCAAGTTCTTTTTGCGGCGCAAGTTTAACAATTAAAAAAACAATTTCTTGGTTATTTATATCGACAAATTTGCCAATAATTTTACAAGATTGAATGTGACTTTGATATTCAGGCTCAACATTTTGAACGCTGTCGCTAATGTTAATTTTTTTAGCAAAAAGATGATGAAGAAATTCTTTAAAATTTACTTCGTTAAAATTATCTTGATTAAAAGTTTTTTTCAAAATTTCTTTTGCTTCGCCGTAATTCATAAATTTATTTTTTAAGTTTCTTTAAAGTAGCAAGATAAAATTACTTCAATTTCTTGATGATTTTTTTCTTTATTTTGCGAGAAATGTTTTTCTAAATAAGCTGGCGAAATGTTGCTTTTTAAAAGTTCTAAAAATTGTAGTGGATTCAATAAAATAGCATTATTAGCCTTGATTTTATTTAGAATAAAACTACAAGTTTTTTTAGGAATTAATCTTTGTTTCAAAGCTTCAGATGTTTTTTTGAAAAAACTCGATTCTTCGCTTGAAAAATTTTGATAATTTTTGTTAACTATCATTAAATTTTTGAGCAATTTTACCGCGGGATCGGCATTGGAGTTTTTGAAATTATTTTCTTGATCAGAGTTTAACTCTTTTTGAAAATGATTTTTATTGCTCGATAAAAATTGGAAAAATTTATCATCAAATTTAGCTTTTGGTTCATGTGAATCAACTTTTAAAAATTGTGCGGTTTCAATAAAATCAAGCTCTTGCGGGACATTATTTTTTTGCTCATCGACTAAATAAAATTTTTCAACTTGTTCTTTTTTTAAAAAACTAATTAACTTTGATGGTTGATTTTCTAAGCCTCTTGCACTGCGTGATTTTTTTGGCAATCTTTTAATTTTTTCAAATAATTGCGGATTTTCTTTTTCAATATTTTTAATTTCTTGACGATATTCATCTTCTTTGAGATAGTCGATTTCGCCTTCATCTTCTAGGCTATTCATCATTTGATCATATAATAAATTGCCATCAAGTTTATGCGATTTTACCTCCTCATCTTCGGTAAGCAATTTACTATCATTGCCAAGTAAAGCATTAAAAGAAGCGATTTTACTTTTCGCTGATTCTTCAAGTTTAATAACATCATTTGATTGTTTAGATGGGAAAAAATTATAAGTAAAAATTTCGCTAAAAGTGGTGTCAACACGATTAATTCTGCCGACTCTTTGCATTAACCTTGCGGGATTCCACGGTAAATCATAATTTACAACAACATCTCCGCGATGAAGATTGACGCCCTCCGCCAAGACATCGGTGGTAATCAAAATATCATAATCATTTTTGGGATTAGTTGAATTGGCATCAAAATTTTCAAGAATTATTTCTCTTTTATTGGCATTATCAGAACCCGCAAAAGCAATCAATCTGCCATTGAAATAATTTTTTAATTGGCTTTCAAGATAAATTGCGGTTTCTTGTGACTCGGTAAATATAATTGATTTACCTGATTTGAAAGGCTTTTCATTGGCAAGCTTTTCTTTGAAGGCAATAATTTTTGGATCACGATTAATCGAGCTCCAATTATGGCGAATTTGTTTTAAAACTTCTAAATCTTTTTTTAAATTTTCGCCTAATTCTAAATAAAATTCATCGGCGGAATATATCTCGGCTTGACCACCGTTAATTAATTTTTCAATTTCTGCATCTTCACCATTTTCTAAAAATTCAAATATTTTTTGCGAGTGTTTTTTGCTTACATAAACTTTGCCATTTTCATAAGAATTTATAAAGCCTTGATAAGAAATAATAAAGCGTTCAATGGTTTTTTTAAAGGCATCAATACTGCTTTCAAGCCTTTTAAACAACAGGGTTCGCATAAAACCTTTCATATTATTTTGTCCAGCTTTATCTTCGTTTGATAAGGTTTTATGTTTGGTTTTTGGAATGTAGCGAATATAGGTTAGTTCATTTTTTATGGCATTTAAAGTTTTACTAAAAATCTCATCTTCATAATCATTAAATTCATAATAAATTGCTTGCGGTTTAGCAACTTTTGGAAAGGTAATTTTTTGTTTGGCTAAATCATCGCCATAGCGTTTTAAAATCTGGGTGCGAGTGCGTCGAACCATCAAATATTTTAGAATTTTTTGGCGAATTTTTTTGGCATTTTCTTTACTGATTTTTATAAATTCTTCAGCATCATTTTGACGATCAAGATTTTTTAATCTTTTATCCAATTCAATAAAAAATTTTTTGAGATTTTTGCAATCAGGAATGGTGCTGTTGGTTTCACTTTGAAAAAGTTTAATTTGTGAAAACAAGTCGCCTGAGCGATTATTGTAGGGCGTAGCACTAACCAAAATCACTTTTTTGCCTCGACAAATTTCAGTGAGCTTTGGATAATTTTCGGTAAATTCAGAGCGAAAACGATGAGATTCATCAATCAAAACAATGTCATAATTTTCGGTTTTTTCTTTTTTAATAATATCTTCTAAAAGCCCAATAGAGTAGCATTCGAATTGATTTTTTTTAAAGTGAAAATCTTCAAACGAATTATTCCAACTACCTCGATTATTTTTATGAATCAAATGCGGTGGGGCAATAACCAAAACTCTTTTATGATTTTTTTCAATCAATCTTTTGCAAAGCATGGTTCCCATATAGGTTTTGCCAAGCCCAACTACATCTGATAAAAAAACTCCACCATATTGATTCACAATTCTAAAAGCACTATTTACGGCATCTTGTTGATATTGAAGTTGCTTAAAATTTTCAGGATATTGCGAGATTTCGTTATCATGATTTTGAAAATCTTCTTTAAAATATTCATAAAGAAATTTTAAATAGATTTCGTAAGGCGTGATTTGGTCATTAAGCCAAGTTTTGGTGGTTATAGTTTCGACAAAATCACTAGAAACTTCACTTGCATCTTGCCACAAAGTTTCAAATTGATTTAAAGCAAAATTCAAATCGGCATCGTCGCGTAGTTCAACATTAAATTCTCGCTGGGCATTTAAACCATTTTCAGAAAAATTGCTTGAGCCCGTAATAACACTTCCTTTAATGTGATTGGATATTCGATTATTATAACGAGAAATATAAACCTTAGCATGTAAATCACCCTTACAATAAACCCTAATTTCTAATTTTTTATTTTTAATAAATTCAATAAATTTTAAAACCGAAAGCTCAAGATCATATTCATTTGGGTCATTTAAAACTTGATTTTGAATTCGTTGCTTATATTGCTCTTTCACCTCCTCCTCATCAAAATAATCAAACTCGGTTTGTTTGGTAAAGCCAAAGTAATCATAGGTTTGTTTATCGAGATTAATACCAACTAAAATTCTAATTTTTTCAACATTTTCAAGATTATGAAAAATTTTTTTGAAGCCACTAAGTCGAAAAAATCCAACTAAAATATCAAAATATTGCGTATCAGTTAAGATATTGTTAAGCCTTGTTTCAAGTGTATCGCCTTGGTAATTAGTAATAAATTTTTGATTTGCACTATAATTCATTTTAAAATTTTTATTATAATTAGTTTAAAAATTAGATTTCTTTACTTTTTTTCATTTCTTGTCCAATTAAATTCCTAATAATCAATTGGTTTTTTGATGGTGAAAATTGGATTTTGTTGAGTGGTAAAATTTACAAATATTTTGGTTAAGATAACCAAATCAAATTTCGGGGTCAAGAATTTATTTGCATTTCAAACCAAATTTATTTTTAAAAATTAGGCTTATGGAATTTAATATTTTGGGTTTAAGTTTTTTTGAAAATTGGGGTAATAAAATTTTCTATTATTCAGTTTTTATTTTAAATCTTTCTACCTACAAAAAAAATTTTTGGCAAAAAAATTTTACCCTTCGGCAACGGCGATAGTGATGAGACCGCTGGTGATTACACCTCTCAAGATTGCACCAATTATGATGGCATCTTACTGCGATGAGACCACGAATTTTAAGGCGTCGTTTTCCACATCAAGTAAAATATGCCCGCCATCTAAAATCTCGCCGAGTAAAATTTTATTCGCCAAAACATTTTCTACTTCGCGTTGAATTACTCGCTTCAAAGGTCTGGCGCCATATTTTGAATCATAGCCAATCGAGCCTAAATAATGTTTGGCCTTTTCACTTAATTCAATAAAAATATTGCGTTGCTGTAATCGGTTGGCAAGCCTTGCAAATTGCACCCTAACAATATCATCCATATGAGTGCGAGAAAGTTTGTTAAAAATAATGATTTCGTCAAGACGGTTCAAAAATTCTGGACGAAAATGATTTTTTACTACTTCCATAATTTCGTCATGGGCTGAATTTTTCTTGCTCGCATCTTCATCCTCATCATCAAGATTAACAAGGATTTGCGAACCTAAATTTGAGGTTAAAATAATAATGGTATTCGTAAAATTCACCACATTGCCAAGCGAATCGGTGAGCCTGCCATCGTCCAAAACTTGCAACAAAATATTGAAGACATCGTGATGCGCCTTTTCAACTTCGTCAAACAAAATCACCTGATAAGGGCGACGGCGAACCGCTTCGGTAAGCACTCCGCCTTGTTCATATCCAACATAGCCGGGAGGTGCGCCAATTAATTTGGAAACCGCGTGCTTTTCCATAAATTCACTCATATCGATACGAAGCAAAGCAGTTTCGTCATCAAAAATAAATTCCGCTAAAGCTTTGGAAAGCTCGGTTTTGCCGACTCCAGTTGGCCCTAAAAATAAAAATGAACCAATCGGGCGTTTGGCATCTTGCAAGCCTGCCCTTGCTCGCCTTAAAGCATTGGCGATGGCAACCAAAGCCATATCTTGCCCAATCACTCTTTTACGAAGCAAATCTTCCATTTTTAGCAATTTTTCTTTTTCGCCCGACAAGATTTTATCGATTGGCACGCCGGTAATTTTGGCGATAATTTTGGCGATATCCTCTTCGCCAACCGATTCGTTAAGAAGTTCGTCATTAAAAGAAGATTCAAGATTCAAAAGCTCTTTTTGATATTCAGGAATGGTGCCATAAGTAAGCTCTCCAGCCTTTGCTAAATTGCCTTCTCGTTGCGCTTTTTCGAGTTCAAATTTGGCACCTTCAATTTTGGTTTTTAATTCATTAATTTTGAGTCTTTTCATTTTTTCGGCTTGCCATAAATTCGACATTTCCGCCGATTTTTGTTCGAGGATTTTTAGCTCATTATTAATTTTTTGCAAACGATCTTTAGAACCTAAATCATCTTCGCGTTTTAAGGCTTCGACCTCAATTTTAAACTGAATAATTTTGCGGTCAATTTCATCAAGTTCGGTTGGCTTAGAATCAAGTTCGATTTTCAAGGCACTCGCTGCCTCATCAATTAAATCAATGGCTTTGTCGGGTAAAAAGCGGTCAGTGATATAGCGGTTTGAAAGAGTAACTGCCGATACCAAAGCCGAATCTTTAATTTTAATGCCGTGATGCATTTCGTATTTTTCTTTGATGCCTCGCAAAATCGAAATAGTGTCTTCAAGGCTTGGCTCTTCGGTGTAGACCGCTTGAAATCTTCTTGCAAGAGCGGGATCTTTTTCGATATATTTACGATATTCGTCAAGAGTTGTTGCGCCGATGCAATGAAGCGAACCACGAGCCAAAGCAGGTTTAAGCAGGTTTGAAGCATCCATGGCGCCATCGGTTTTGCCAGCTCCAACCAATAAATGCAGTTCATCAATAAATAAAATCACATCATCATTATTTTCAATTTCCGACAAAACCGCCTTAAGCCTTTCTTCGAATTCACCACGAAATTTTGCACCCGCAATTAATGCCCCCATATCAAGCGCCATCAATTTTTTGCCCGCTAAAGATTCTGGCACATCGCCATTGACAATTCTAATCGCCAATCCCTCAACAATGGCGGTTTTACCAACTCCCGGATGCCCAATTAGCACTGGATTATTTTTGGTTCTGCGCGATAAAACTTGCATTGCCCTGCGGATTTCTTCATCACGGCCAATTACTGGGTCAATCTTGCCATCACGAGCTTTTTTGGTTAAATCTTGCGAATATTTTTCGAGTGCACGATAGGTATTTTCAGATGATGAAGAATTGGCTTTTTTACCAGCACGAATTTTTTGAATTGCATTTCTAAGGGCTTGAACACTGACTCCAGCCATTTTTAAGACAGTTGAGCCATTGTTATTTTCATCTTCCAAAATTGCTTGCAACAATATTTCTTGCGATACAAATTGGTCTGAATTTTTTTGTGCTAATTTTTCTGCCAACATCAAAACTCTGGCTAATTCTTGCGACAACGAAACATTGCCCGCTCCACTTCCATCAATCTTTGGAATTTTTTTAATAATTTGCACAATTTCGGCATTTAAAATTGTCAAATTTCCGTCGCACAAAGAAATAATATTTTTAAGCAGACCATCTTCATCGTCTAGCATCGCTTGCAACAAATGTTCAGGATAGAGTTTTTGATTAGAATTTGCCAAAGCTATAGTTTGAGAATTCGCAAGTAATTGTTGCGATTTTTCTGTAAATTTTTCGATATTCATAAGATTTTTTAGGCTTTAGATTTAAAAAATATTTACTAAATAGATAGAGTATAATAAAAATTTTACAAGTATTTAATTCATAACAAAAATGCGTTGTTTCTTGGCATCTAAATCTTCAATTGTAAGCTCAACCGAAGACCCAAAACTCGACATTTGCAGGATTTTGGCGGTATGAAAATTGTCATCTACCGAATCATAAAATTCAATGATATAACCTTCTCGAACCAAATTTCCTGGAGGAATATCGATTTCGGTTTTTTTATCAAAATCGTAACCGCTCCAAGCAAGGGATTTATGAGTTTGTAAAATTAAAAAAAACAAGAAAAAGTAAAAAAATTTAAGATTTGTAAATTTCATAGTTGACTTTTAGTGGTGATTAAAATTTAATTAAGGGGTAAAAAAAAGATTAAACAAGAATTTATTTATAAGCAATAATTAAATTTTCACTTAATATTTTAAAAATATTTTTTACTTAAAGTTTCTTCGGGGCGTAGCGCAGTCTGGCTAGCGCATCTGGTTTGGGACCAGAGGGTCGGGAGTTCAAATCTCTCCGCCCCGACCACTAATATTTCCTTCTAAAATTCATGAAAAAAAAGGCTTTTATCACTGGAATTACTGGTCAAGACGGTTCATATTTAACCGAATTTTTATTAAATAAAAATTACGAAGTTCACGGCATTATCCGTCGTTCAAGCTCAATTAACACCAACCGCATCGACCATCTTTATAATGACCAAAATATTTACAATAAATCACTTTTTTTACATTATGGCGATTTAAGTGATGGCTCTTCGCTTTATCGCTTAATTGAAAAAATTTCTCCTGATGAAATTTATAATTTAGCTGCACAAAGCCATGTAAAAGTTAGTTTCGACATACCAGAATATACCTCCGATATTGATGCAGTTGGAACTTGTCGCTTGCTTGAAGCAATTCGCGAAACCAGAATTAATACTAAATTTTATCAAGCTTCATCTTCGGAAATGTTTGGCTTGGTGCAGGCGGTTCCTCAAAACGAAAAGACGCCATTTTATCCGCGAAGCCCTTATGCTTGTTCAAAACTTTATAGCCACTGGCTTACTGTAAATTACCGCGAAAGCTATAATTTATTTGCTTGTAGCGGAATTTTGTTTAATCACGAATCGCCTCGGAGAGGTAAAACTTTTGTAACCAGAAAAATCAGCTCGGGAATTGCACAAATTCTTGCCAAAAAAATCGATAAAATTTATCTTGGTAATCTCGATGCCAAAAGAGATTGGGGCTTTGCTGGCGACTATGTTGAAGCAATGTGGTTAATGCTTCAACAATCAAATCCCGACGATTATGTCATTGCTACGGGCGAAACCCACTCAGTTCGCGAATTTTTAGAGGAAGCTTTTAATTATGTAAATTTGGATTGGCAAAAATATGTAGAAATCGACTCCAGATATTTTCGTCCAGCAGAGGTTGATTTGTTAATTGGAGATGCCAGCAAAGCCAAGCAAAAACTCAATTGGTCTCCAAAAGTAAAATTTAAAGAATTGGTTAAAATGATGGTTGATGCCGATATTCTTGAAGAAAAAATTAAATAAAATCTTTCTTGACAGTTATTTTTTTTAGTTATAAATAAATTTTGTAATAATATTTATTAATCTAGAATAAATAAAAATATGCAAAATCCTCCCTTAACTCTTCCTGTTTTTGAACCAAAAATAAAATATGATGGCAATCCAAGAAATAGCCTTGAAAGGATATTTGAACATTATATGAATTCAACAAATAATGAAGTTTTAATTCACGAAAGCAAATGTTTTGAAAATATTTTTGAAGAAAAAGATAATTTGGTCACTGAAATTACAGATATTAAAAGGGCTATGGAATTAATTTATATCTCACCTCACAATACAAAAATATTTGAACTTTATGAAATTATTAAAGAGCGATTTAATGGAGACCAACAAGAAATAAAAAATGCCGAAAAAATAAGATTTATGGAATTAATTCAAATCGATCAACCTCCAATTGAACTAACATTAATGTTGCTTAAAAATATTGACAATTTCTCTTTGGAAAGCGATTTTCATATTATGGAAAAACTTAATTCTATTAAAAATAATTCCGAAAATTGTAAAAAAATTTTCGATGAAACATTGGAAAAATTTATAACTCGCTTGGATGAAAATGAAAGAAAAAAATTCGATAAAGAAATAAAAAAAATATATAGCCCAACTTCAAGAAGAGTAAGCTTTGCAAGCATTTCTTCAAACTCATCTCATACAGGCTCGCAACCACCAACACCCTTGATTAATTCAAATAGAGGAAGTTTTGATTTTCTTGGAGGTATTGAACCTTTAAATCCACCAATATCCGAACCAGCTCCGTTGCAAAGAAATTCTTCACAAACATTAAAAAAAAATTTCTGCACTATTTCTTAAAATGATTCATTAATTCAAGAAAATAATTTTCTTCAATTTCGCAAACCGTTTTTACAAAAAAATCGCGGTCAAACAAGCCAATATGAGGGATAATCAATTCTTCGCTTTGATAAAGTATTTTATCAATTGCCAAAATATCAATATCTATCTCACGAGGTGCCCAAAACTCTGTATTGGTTCGACCAATTTCATTTTCAATTTTTTTTATAATTTGCAAAATTTTTAGAGGTTGAAAATTTTGTAAATTTATTGATGCAGAAAGCGCTATATTAAAAAAATCAATATCCCAATTATCAGGTGCATTCATTGGAAGCATGGCTTTATTAACATAAATTGTCGACTTTTTGAGATTAAACAACTCTAAATTTTTAGCTAATTTAGAAACTGCCAAATCTATATTTTGAGCCTTATCTCCAAGATTAGAGCCAATTCCAAAGATAATTTTAGATTGTAAATTTACTTGATTCATTTTAATTTAGTAATTTTTTTATAAATTATTTAATTTTTTGTTGTTAAAATCAATTACAGATTATAAAATTATTTTTAATTTAATTTAAAAAATAATTTGTTATAAATTTATGAATAATCATAATTCATCAAAACCAACCTCACCTCATCTTCAAATTTATCGCTGGAACATTTCTTCTATAACTTCAATTTTACATCGTTTAACTGGGGTAATGTTGTTTTTTTCAGTATTAATAATTGCTTGGTTTATTGTTTATTACACCTATTCTTTTGGCTCAATTTCTGAAAAAGAACATTGCGAATGCCTTTCAATGCTAATTCTAGACATTATTTTTTATGGTGCAATAATAGCTTTAACTTTCTCGCTTTATTATCATTTTTGCAATGGTATTCGCCATTTATTTTGGGATATTGGCAAGGGTTTTAACCTAAAAACTGCAAAGTTAACCGGTTATATCGTGATTTTAACAACATTATTTTTAACTGTTTCTACTATTGCTTTAACCATATATTTAAAATTATTTTAATATGAAAAAAATTGAAATTGCTCCATCTACCAAAACTGGTTTTCACCATTGGCTTTTACAAAGAGTGAGTGCTGTTGCCTTAATACCCCTAATTATTTGGCTAGTTCTGTCTTTAATTGAGATTGCTCTTGATCCAACTGGATATTTGCCTGTATTTTTTGCTTATCCCTTCAATGCCTTTATGGCAATTTTACTTTTCACAACATCGCTTTATCATGGCTCGCTTGGAATGAGAGTTATAATTGAAGACTACGTTACTAACAAAGCTAAAATTCATTTTTATATTATGTTGGTAAATTTTATTTCAATCACTACAGCTACCGCAGTAGTTTTGGCTATTTTAAAATTACATTTAATAAATTAATTTAATTCAAAATGAACGAATCAAAAATTGCAAATTATAATATTATCGATCACGAATTTGATGTTATAGTTGTTGGAGCTGGTGGAGCAGGTCTTCGTGCCACTTTTGGTATGGCTCAAAAAGGTTTATCAACCGCCTGCATTACCAAAGTTTTCCCAACTCGTTCGCACACAGTTGCCGCTCAAGGTGGAATTTCCGCGGCACTTGGCAATATGGGCGAAGATGATTGGAGATGGCATATGTTTGACACCATCAAAGGTTCAGACTGGCTTGGCGACCAAGACGCCATTGAATATATGTGTAAAGAAGCTCCAGAAGCTATTATCGAACTCGAGCATTATGGTGTTCCATTTTCAAGAACTAAAGAAGGTAAAATTTATCAACGCCCTTTTGGTGGAATGACTAAGCAATATGGCGAGGGTGGACCTGCACAAAGAACTTGTGCGGCGGCTGATCGCACTGGACATGCGATTTTGCATACATTATACCAACAATCACTTAAACATAAGGCACAATTTTTTATCGAATTTTTTGCCATCGATTTAATTATGATTGATGGAGTATGTAAGGGTGTAATAGCAATTTCCTTAATTGATGGCACAATTCATCGCTTCAAAGGACATTTAGTTGTCTTGGCAACAGGTGGTTATGGTCGAGCCTATTTCTCTGCAACATCTGCTCATACTTGCACTGGAGATGGTGGCGGAATGGTTCTTCGAGCTGGTTTACCTTTGCAAGATATGGAATTTGTCCAATTTCACCCAACTGGAGTTTATGGCTCAGGTTGCTTGATTACCGAAGGTGCTCGTGGTGAGGGTGGATATTTAGTTAATAGTGAAGGTGAAAGATTTATGGAACGCTACGCTCCAAGCACCAAAGATTTAGCTAGTCGCGATGTAGTATCAAGAGCAATGACTATGGAAATTGTAGCTGGAAGAGGTGTTGGCAAAAATAAGGATCATATTTTCTTGCATTTGAATCATCTTGATCCAAAAGTCCTTCATGAAAGATTACCAGGAATTTCTGAAACTGCAAAAATTTTTGCAGGAGTTGATGTAACTAAAGAGCCAATTCCAGTATTACCTACAGTTCACTATAATATGGGTGGTATTCCAACTAATTATAAGGGTGAAGTTTTGAATATCAAAAATGGCAAAACTGAAATTGTTGAAGGCTTAATGGCCATCGGCGAAGCAGGATGTGTTTCGGTTCATGGTGCCAACCGCCTTGGCTCAAACTCTTTACTTGATTTAGTTGTATTTGGCAGAGCCAGTGCCATTCGTGCTCAAGAATTAGTTAAACCAAATTCAAAACATCAAGATTTTGCTAGTAATGTTGGCGAAGATGCCATTCATCGCCTCGATAGAATTCGTTTTGCCAAAGGCTCAAACCCAACCGCAAAGATTCGTAGCGAAATGCAAGATTGTATGCAAAAACACGCTGCAGTATTTAGAACTGAAAGCACTCTAAGCGAGGGTGCCAACAAAATGAAAGCAATCTTCAACAGCTTTGAAGATCTTCAAGTTAATGATCGTGGTTTGATTTGGAATAGCGATTTAGTTGAAGCTCTTGAACTCGATAATTTGCGTTCGCAAGCAATGGTCACTATTGCTTCCGCCTTAAACCGCAAAGAAAGCCGTGGAGCTCATGCTCGAGATGATTTCAAGGAAAGGGATGATGATAATTGGCTAAAACACACCGTTATGTGGTGCGATGAAAAAGCCAACACGAAAATTGATTATCGTGAAGTGGTCTTAAAGCCTTTAACTAACGAGGTTCAAGCATTTCCTCCAAAAAAACGAGTTTATTAATTTAATTTTAATTCAAAAATTATGGCAGAATTCACATTACCAAAAAATTCTAAAATAGATAATAAAAATTCCAAAACTTTTAAAGCTGAGGAAGGTGCCAAAAATATTCAGGTTTTTGAGGTTTATCGCTATGACCCTGAAGATATTGAAAAGAAAAATCCACATATTGACCGTTTCGAAATTGACCTCGACAAATGTGGTCCGATGGTGCTTGATGCCCTAATTAAAATGAAGTCCGAGCAAGATTCAACATTAACCTTCCGCCGTTCATGTCGCGAAGGAATTTGCGGTTCTTGTGCCATGAATATTGATGGTAGCAACACCCTAGCCTGCACAAAATCAATTTCTGATTGCAAATCAAATGTAATTAAAATTTATCCATTGCCACATATGCCTGTGGTTAAAGATTTAGTTCCTGATTTAACACATTTTTACGAGCAATATAAATCAATCAAACCTTGGCTTCAAGCTTCTGAACCAAACAATCCAAATAAAGAGCGTCTACAATCGCCAGAAGAACGCGAAAAGCTTGATGGTCTTTACGAATGTATTTTATGTGCTTGTTGTTCAACTTCTTGCCCAAGCTATTGGTGGAATAGCGACAAATATCTTGGACCAGCTATTTTATTACAAGCCCAAAGATGGATTGCCGACTCTCGTGATGAAGCAACAGCCGAAAGACTTGACGATTTAGAAGATCCATTTAAATTATATCGTTGCCACACCATTATGAATTGTGCTCAAGCCTGTCCAAAAGGCTTAAACCCAGCACAAGCTATTGGTAAAATTAAACAAGCAATTGCGGATAGAAAGGCGTAAAAAATGAATAACAAAAATATTTTTTTTCTAGGATGTGGAAAAATGGGGCAAATTATCGTAAAAAATTTGCTTCAAAATAATATTTTTGATGCAAAACAATTATTAATTTTAAAACCGACTTCGCAAAATTTAATTCCTAAACTCAAATATATTCACCACCTAAACGATATTGACCAAAATTATCATGCCGATATTATTTTTTTATGCACCAAACCACAAAATTCTGCAAAAATTTTAACTGAATTTTCTAAAAAAAATATTTTTCACCCTAAAACCATTTTTATTTCAATAATGGCGGGTAAAAATCATGATTTTTTTGTAAATTTCTTTGGAAAAAACGCCGAAATAATCCGCTCGATGCCCAATCTTGGTATAGCGGTAAACAAATCAATTGTCCCACTTTATTCAAAAAATTTAAGTAAAGAAAATAAAATTATTATTGAAAAAATTTTTGACAATTTTGGCAAAGCATTTTTTATTGAAGATGAGGAGTTATTTCATATTTATACCGCTCTTTATGGGTGCGGTCCTGCCTTAATTTTTTTGTTGCAAGAAATTTTAGAACAAATCGCTATTAAAAATAATATTTCTAAAAACTTAGCCAATGAATTAACTAAAATTTTATTTGCTTCAACTGCAGAAATTAGTCAAAATTCAACTGAAAATTTTGCTGAACTTCGACAAAAAGTCACCAGTAAAAAAGGTGTAACCGCTTCAATGTTAAAAAATTTAATTAAAAATAATAAACTACAAAACTTACTCCAAAAATCAATAAGCAACGCCGTTATAAAATCTAAAAGACTCAACTAATTTAATTTTTTTCACCATGAATAAAATAACGCAAAATAACATCATAATCTACACCGACGGAGCCTGCTCTGGAAATCCCGGAAAAGGCGGATGGGGAGCAGTCTTAATGACTAGTCAACATCGCAAAGAAATTTCAGGCGCAGTAGCTCACACCACCAATAATCAAATGGAAATTACCGCCGTAATTGAGGCTTTACGAATCATCAAAAAACCTAGCTCAGTTCAAATTTATACCGACAGCAAATATGTTATGGACGGCATTACCAAATGGATTAATGGCTGGAAACATAATGGCTGGAAAACTAAGGATAAAAAACCTGTAAAAAATATTGAGCTTTGGCAAGCCCTTGATACCGAAGCTATGAGACACCAGATCGAGTGGCACTGGGTTAAAGGTCATTGCGGAAATGAAAATAATGAAATTGCCGATCAACTTGCTCGGAATGCAATTTCCAAAATTTAGTCAATTTTAAAAAATTCAACCCCAAAATTAAGGTTAAAATTGCATTTATTAATCAAAAAACGATTAATATATGCTGCCAATTAAATTTTAAAATTTTACTAATGAATCTAATTTCTAAAATTCAAAATCTTGCATCAGAAAATCAAGATATTCATCAAGAATATGATCTAGATTTTCCAAAACTTGATACTGAAAAACTTAAACAAAAACTTCGTCTTGAAGAAGAAATAAATAACAAATTTTCAGCCTCCCCTAGCATTAAAAAATCTGATAAATATGATCATGTCGAAGAAAAAATAATTCTTACAATAAATGACGAGGCCAGAAAATATTATGATGAATATTATGCCAATCAAAGTGCCGATAAAGAACGCATCAAGCATTTAATGTCGACCGATTATAAGGATAAATTTAGCTCGATTGCCTCAGAAAGCGCAATTGATTTTCAAATCAAAACTCGTCAAAAAATTCAAGAAATTGAGACTATAAAAAAAGAACTTAAAGAGCATGAGGATTATTTGCAAAAATTCAAACAAGAAAATGGCATCAACTATCCTGCTACCTACCCTGCAAATCGATTTATTTATTATGCTATTGCTTTATTTTTATTATCACTAGAAGTCGCAGTTAGCGGAAGTTTTTTTGCCAAAGGTCATGAATTTGGGATGGTTGGCGGATATATGACGGCAATTACCCCATCTTTTATAAATATTTTTTTTGGTTTTCTACTCGGAAATTTTACCGCAAGAAGAGTATTGCATAAAAAAATTTCGATAAAATTAATTGGAATAATCACTTCGGGAATATTACTTTTTTTAATTGCTTCGTTAAACTTACTATTAACCCAATATCGTGCAATTTTTGCTTCTCTTGCCGATAATGTTAGTAATCAAGCTTTTGCGAATTTTTTAGCCAATCCATTGCCTCGCGATGTAGATTCATGGCTTCTCTTCACTATTGGCTTTTCATTTTCAATGATTTCAGCAATTGATTTTTTTAAGATGGATGAACCCTATCCAAAATATGGACATATTGACCGCGAATATCGCAAAATGTTAAGTTTTTTTGAGCAAAAAAAATTATTGGATTTGGAAGAGCTTGAAAATTTGCGCAATAAAAAAATTGAAGTAATTACCGTTGAATTTGAAAAAATTCGCTATCGTTTTGATGAATTGCAAAGCATTTATAACCGCGAAAAAAAGTGGTTAAAGCTATTGCCTCAACATTTAAATCATCTTGAAGAAGTGTTGAATTATTTGCTAAAATTTTATCGTCAATTGCAAGATGCTCCAAAATATACCATCGAAAAAAAACAACTGGAAACGCTCGGTTTAGATATGGAAAGTATTTTGCAGGTTTTTAAAAACGACCTAGATTCTTCATCGATTGAATATAAAAAATTGTGCGAAAATATTAACAATTTTTACGGCTCAACAACCGAGAAATATCAACTAAGTTTTTAATATGAGATACCAACAAATGAACAATAAAAATGGTGGTTCAAAAGGCAACCTAACCGCTATAGCCCTAATTGCAATGGCAGGAATTATAATCGGATTTTTTACTATTTCTTTTAGCAAAGAACAAACTAAATCATCGGCCATTAATAAAGAGAATTTTTGTGCAAATAATTTAAAAAAATTAACCGTAATAATTATCGATGCCACCGACAAATTATCCTTAATTCAAAAGGCATCGCTAAAAACTCGATTTTGGGAAATTGCCAATAATCTCGAAAAAAATACTCACAAAATTCAAATATATTCTGTCGATAAAATCATCGATAAAATTTTGGAACCATCGATTGATTTATGCAACCCAGGAAATGCCGAAGATGCTAATCAGCTTACCGAAAATAAAAAAATTATTCAAAAAAGATATGAGGAAAAATTCAAAAAAAATCTCGATATAATTTTAGATAATGTTTTAAATCGCGACTCGCTAAATCAATCACCAATTATGGAATCTATTCAATCGGTTGCCATTACCTCTTTCATTCCTCTGAACAATAAAGCTATCAACAAAAAATTAATTTTGGTGACTGATTTATTGCAAAATACCCCAAAATTTTCTGCCTATAAAAGCAACTATAATTTTTCTCAATACAAAGACTCCGAGCATTATAAACATGTAAAATCCGATCTTGAAAATGTTGATGTTGAATTATTTTTCTTGCATCGCGAAAACACTGGAAAAATCCAAACTCCTCAATTAAGGGATTTTTGGATGGAGTTTTTTTCTTCGCAAGGGGCTAATGTATCAAGATTTTTACCAATTGAGGGCTAAAATGAATAACGGCGAAATCACTAAACAAACAATCAGCAAAATTCCAAGATATTTCTTTATATTTTTTGCCATTTTTGGTTTTTGTTTTATCTGGCTTTCTAAGCATTTCAAGATTGAACAAGCATATATAACTTTCACATCGGTTTCATTAATTATTTACTATGCTTTTTTAGCCTATCGCAATCGATTATTCCATATTCGTGAAGATCAAATTGGCGATAATAGCTATTATCTCGGGTTTTTATATACCCTATCGAGTCTTTCTTATGCCTTATATGCTTTCTCCAAAGAATCAGAATTCGAAATTATGAATATCATCGGAAGCTTTGGTGTAGCTTTATGGTCAACAATTTTTGGCATCGCTATTCGAGTATTTTTTGCCCAGCTTTATCGTGATAGTGATGATATTGAAAAAAGTGCGCAAAATAAAGTTGCCGAAACTTCAAATAAGTTAGTTAATGAGCTTTATAAATCTTCAATTTCTTTCAACAGCTACACTCGCTCACTTAAAAATTCAGTTCAAGAATCGTTCCAAGATGTGCGCGAAAATTTGGCAAAAAATTTGATCAATAATTCTGAACAATTTTCACAAAGCTCTAAATTAATTTTAGAACAAAATGAAGTAATTATCGCCAAACTTGAAGAAAGCATCAATAAAATTCAAACCTCAACTCAAGAAATTTCGCAAAGTCTTTCGAATTTGGCAAAAATTATTGACCAAAAAAATCAATTTAACACTAATCAAAATAATTAATTATGTCTAATGCCGACAATAAAAGCTATCGCAAAGGCTTAATTATGGGGCTGACGATGTCGGAAATAACCATCATGATTATTTTTGTTTTATTGTTAGCATTTTCATTTTTCATCAAAAAAGAACAAAGAAAAGTCGAAAAATATAAGAAAAATGAAGAGAGTATTGAAAGGCTGGTAAATTTTATTGAAAAAAAAGAGCAACCACTTACACAGGAGCTTGTTGAAGGTCTTGAAAAACTTCCAGAAATAAAAAAATTAGTGGAGAAACGAAATAAACTACCAGACAAGGAAGAGGTAAATTTAGATCAATTATTACAAAAAATGCGCGAAGATTTGGAAAAAGAAATTCAAGAAAGCGAGGTTAAGGAACTTGAAAATCCGCTTGCTATGCCAGTTGCGCCAGTTCTTACCAAAGAAATGAAGTTAGAAAATGAACTTAAAGAATTGCTCAATGAAAAAATTTCATTATCCAAAAAAATTAACAATTTGGAGGGGCAAAATTTGCACCTTATACGTAAAGTCAAAGGCATAGGCTTTCCACCTTGTTGGGCTAAGGCAAATGGCTCCCCTGAATATATTTTTAATGTTTATTTGCGTGATGATGGTATTGTAATTTTTAATAATAATATACCGAATCGAGCACAAGACCAAGCTGATTTAAATATCAATATTTCCTTTGGCAATCCTCTTCAGCCAAAGGAAATGAAGGGGCAAACCAAATCCTTGCTTGATTATGGAAAAAAAAATCAATGTCGTTTTTTTGTCCAAGTTGTCGACCACACCTCGGCAAATGAAAAAAATTGGTATAAAGAATTAAGACAAGCAGTGGAATCAAATTTTTATATTTTAAAATTAAATTAAAAATTTAGAATTTAAAAATATTTATCAGTTAATTTAAAAAAATTTATGAAATTACGCATCTTATTTTCTGCCATAGTTGGCAATGCACTTGAATGGTATGACTATTTGCTTTATGCCTATTTTGCCGATATTTTTGCTAAATTATTTTTTCCAACTTCTGACGAATATCTTTCAATTATGATTAGCTTCGCAGCCTTTGCCATAGGCTTCGTTGCCAGACCTCTTGGCGGGATAGTCTTTGGCTATATTGGCGACCGCTTTGGCAGAAAAGTATCCCTGACCATCTCTATCATATTAATTGCTGTTCCAACCACCATTATGGGTTTGTTGCCAACCTATCATCAAATCGGAATTTTTGCCCCAATTCTATTAATTCTGATGCGAATTTTACAAGGCATTTCGCTTGGCGGAGAATTTTCGGCTTCATCAACTTTTTTAGTTGAATCAGCTCCAAAAAATCAACAAGGATTTTATGGTTCATTTTCCACCGCCAGTATTGGTCTTGGCATGATTTTGGCATCGGCGATGGCTTTATTAATTCATCATTATTTTACGGCAAGTGAAATTCAAGAATTTGCTTGGAGAATTCCATTTGTTTCTAGCATATTTATTGGTGTGCTTGGCATATATTTAAGAAGTCATCTCGAGGAGAGTGAGGCCTTTAAAAAAGCCCAATCGCAACATAAATTAATTCAAAAACCGTTGCGAACTATTTTTAAAAATTATCCAGCAAATTTCTTCATTTCTTGCGGAATTTTTATGTGTATAACCATACCAATTTACAGCTTTGCAGTTTATTCAAAATCGATTATGCAGATGCTTGGCTATTCATTTGACGATGTTGAGAAATATCACATAATAATTTTATGCTCCTTTATGTTAATCACTCCTTTTTTTGGATATCTTTGCGACAAATATAATCCTAAATTATTTTTGATGATTTCCGCCTTATTAATCGCCATTTTCACTCCTTTATTTTTAATGGCATTAATCAGCGGTTCACAAATTCAATTATGGTTTGCTTTTATTAGCGCAGGAGCCTTGTTAGCAACCTTCCAAGGGGCAATGCCGAAAATGATTGTCAATAATTTTCCAATACAAGTTCGTTCTTCGGGAGTTGGTATGAGCTATAGCTTTACCGCGGCAATTTTTGGTGGAACCGCACCAATGATTTTAACTTTTCTAATTAAAAATTATGGCTTATTTTCGATGTTTTATTACATCTTATTTGGCTCTTTTGCCAGTATCATCGCTTTAATATTTTGGGGTAGATTAAAACAATAATTTTATTGATATTAGAAAATTTTATAGTTTTTCTTAAGCCTATTTTTTAATTATGCCTCAAACAAAATTTATTTTTTAAATTACACCTAACTTCATTAATTAATCGAAACAATTATAAAAACATTGTTCCCGCTCCACTTTCCGTGAAGATTTCCATCAATAAAATATTATCAATGGCTCCATTTAAAATATGAGCATTGCCCACACCATTTTCTATGGCACTAATGCATGTTTCAACCTTTGGGATCATGCCACCAGTAATAATACCATCAACAATCATTTGTCTGGCCGTAGCAATATTTAAATGACTTACTAATTCACCATTTGGAAGTAAAACTCCATTTACATCGGAAAGCATAATTAATTTCGTGGCACCAATCGCTGAAGCAACCGCCCCAGCTACGGTATCCGCATTTATGTTGTAGGTTTCGCCATTATCACCAATACCTATAGGGGCAATAACCGGAATAATGTCGGTATCTTCAAATATAGTCAAAAACTCTGGATCAACATGATAAGGCTCGCCAACAAAACCAAGATTCAAAATTTTTTCAATATTTGAATTTGGATCTTTTTTTACTTTAGTGGCTTTTTTTGCCCTAATAAAATTTGAGTCCTTACCGCAAATACCTATCGCTTTGCCCGATGCTTGATTAATTTCTTTGACAATTTGTTTATTGATTGACCCCGCCAAAACCATTTCAACAACATCAATGGTGTCAGCATCGGTTACTCTCAAACCATCAACAAATGTCGATTTTATATTTAGTTTTTCTAGCATTTTTCCAATTTGTGGACCACCGCCATGAACCACGACCGGATTAATTCCAACCTGCTTCAATAACACTACATTTTTTGCAAAATTTTTTAGATTATCAACTCCACCCATCGCCGAACCACCAAATTTAATGACAAAAGTTTCGCCAGCAAATTTGCGCATATAAGGAAGAGCTTCGCAAAGAATTTCTGCTTTTTTTTCCCAATCCTGTTTGGTATTTTCTTTTTGCACAGAAATATTTTCGATTGGAGTTATTTCTTTATTTGGATCGTTAAAATTGATAATGTTTGTCATAATTTTATTTGTTATTAAATTTTATTATTTAAGTAAAAAACATTTTAAATTTTAATCAAGGTTTTTTTAAAAAATTTTCGATATTTTCAATTTCATAATTAACAAAATCTTTTAAACAATCTATAAATTCATTCATTGAAACTGGCATATTCATATGATTATTAGCTATAATTTTGTCAATTTTAAGATTTTGCGACTCAATAGACTTAATAGCGGTAAGAGTGTGGGAAATAGCTCCAAGATAATTCGATATCACCAAAATAATTGGTAATTGCAAAATCTCTGCCACATCTAAAAAATTATTTTTTTTATTAATCGGACTCATCACCCCGCCAACACCCTCTATCAAAAGCGACAAATTATTTTGATTACAATACTCGATTTTGTTTTTACAAAAATCAATTATTTCATTCATATCAATATTGCTAATAAAATTTGGTGATACAGGCTTTTCAAACCTCCAAGGCGAAATATTATCAAGATTTTTGGTATTAATTTGAATATTTAAAGACTTTAAAATTTTTCCACTATCAGAATTTTCTGGATCATCAAATCCAGAAATTAGCGGTTTAATAGCAAAAAATTTTGGGAAATTTCGACAAATATTTTCTACCAAAAAAGTTTTTCCAATATCAGTGCCAATTCCTAAAACTAGATAATTTTGAGCTGTAAGCATTATTGTAAATTCGAGAATGTGCTGTAAATTGGACCAAAGACCGCCACCGCAATCCATGCGATCATTCCACCCATAATAACTGTAATAGTTGGTTGAATTAATCCAACAATTCTATCAATTGAGTCGTTGATTTCTTTGTCGTAGAAATATTTAATATTCTTCAATGAGCTTTCCATATTACCGCTTTCCTCACCAACTTTAAACATCCTTACCACCAAGTTTGGAAAAAATTTTGTTGCCGAAATAGAACCCGATAATGATTGTCCATCTGAAACTTGTTGACGCACAAAACTAATTGCATTTTTAATTGCCTTATTCTTAAGGGCAACACTTGAAGAATCAAGGCACTCAAGCACACCCAGACCGCTTTTAAAAGTCATTGCAAAAAACTGACAAAATTTGGCTGATTCAATTTTAGTTATAATTCCACCAAAAACTGGAATTTTTAACTTAAAATAATCGACTTTAATTTGAGTAGCCGGAAGCCTTTCTAAAACTTTAATTAAACCATAAATTAGAGGTGGAAGCAATAAAATACTTGCCCAATTTCCTTGTACAAAATTAGAAAAATTAACCAAGGCCACAGTAATAAAAGGTAAATCAATACTTTGTGCAGATAAGAAACCCGTTACCTTTGGAACCACCACTGCAGTCATAACTCCAAGCACTAAAAACATCAATGAAAGACCAAATAAAGGACCCATAATTGCTTTTCTGGTTTTTCTTCGAATTTCAATATTCCACTTAATATCTTCAATAATATTTGTAAAAGAGTTAGATAAATTACCAGTTTTTTCTCCCATAGCAATTAAACCAACATAGGTTGATTTAAAAATATCAGGTCTTTTAGCAAGACTTTCGGAAAATAAATTACCATTTTTAATCGACTCGTATATTTCTTGCATTAAGTTTTTAACTTTATTGGAATCCGAGGTTTCTTTTAAATCTTGAATTGAATCAATAATCGATACACCAGCTCTATCAAGCTGTTCAAGGTGAATAAAAATAGTAATAAGTTCGCTACTTTTTAAACCACCCAGTAAATTTGCAAAATTATTTTTTTCTTCACGAAACGATACCAATTCAAGAGAGCTAGATTTCAATAGCGACATTAAATCCGAAGGATTTTCAGCTGAGATTTTGCCAGTTATATACTTACCTTCCTGATTAATTGCTCTATATCTGAAATTAGCCATTTTTGCGTTTTTTTATTTTTTTAAGAATTACTTCTTTTTTTAAAGGCGATATTCTATCAACAAAAGTTATGCCATTTAAATGATCAATCTCATGTTGAATACAAGTTGCAGAAATTCCATCATATCTTTTTACCTGTTCTTGCCCATTGATGTCAAGAAATTTTACAGTTATTGCTTCGGGGCGAATCACTTCAGCTCTAGCACCAGGAAATGACAAACAACCCTCATTGAAGCTGGATTTTTCAGATGAGGACTCAATTATTTCTGGATTAATAAAATATTGTGGATTTGGATTGATAATTTCAAAATCTTTGCATTCAATTTCTTCATCATCATGGTGGTGATGATGAGAAATTTCATAATCAACATCCATTACTAAAACTCTTTTTAAAAATCCAACCTGAACTCCAGCAAGACCAACCCCACCCTCATGATACATAGTTTGCACCATTTGTTTTAGAAATTCTTTGAGGCTATCATCGATTTTATCGACTGCTTGAGAAATTTTTTTTAAAAATGGATCGGGTGCTAAAACTAAAGGTAAAGTCTTCATAGTAAATTAAGTATTTTTTTTGAAATTAATCGCAGAGTTTTTGGATAGATTATATGCTCTTGAACTAATATTTTTTTGGCAAGACTTTCTAAATTATCATCAACATCAATTTCAACTGCCGACTGATAAATTATGGGTCCATCATCCAATTTTTCAGTGACATAATGTGTGGTGCAACCGGTAATTTTTACACCAGCTTGTAAAGCATCAAATACCGCATTTGCTCCCTTAAAACTTGGAAGTAAAGATGGATGAATATTGATTATTTTATTTGCCAAATTCTCTACAAACCATTTTGATAAAATACGCATAAAACCCGCTAAACAAACTAAATCAATTTGATGATTAAGAATTTCTTCAAAAACCAACTTATCATAATTAGTTCTTCCATTTTCATCTTTTGAAAAATTTTTACTTTCAATAATTTTGGTAGCAATTTGATTTTGTTGAGCATAATTTAAGCCTTCAGCATCTGATTTGTTTGAAATTACCAGACAAATTTCTGCAGGAAAATCAGGATCTTTGCAAGCATTAATCAAAGCTTTCATATTTGAACCTCTTCCTGAAATTAAAATAGCAACTCTGATTTTTTTGGTCATATTAAAATAAATTATTAAGCGATTCAAATATCATCAAACCATCGCTTGAACCCGTATTTTTATCAATTGCCCTTTCTGGGTGAGGCATCATACCTAAAATATTTTTTTCCATATTATAAATACCTGCGATATTTAATGAAGAACCGTTGGGATTAGCTTCATCAGAAACATTGCCATAAGCATCAACATATTTGAAGGCAATCATTGAATTATCTTCAATCATTTTTAAAGTTTCAGAATTGGCAAAATAATTACCATCCATATGAGCTATTGGCATAGAAATTACCTGACGTGATTTAAAATTTTTGGTAAAATCAGTTTGATTATTTTCAACTCGAATAAACACTGATTTACAAATAAATTTAATTTTACTATTACGAGTCAAAACCCCTGGAAGTAAATTAGCTTCGGTCAATATTTGAAAGCCATTACATACCCCGAGAACTCTCACTCCCTTCAAAGATAATCTTCTAACTTCACTAATAATAGGCGAAATACTCGCCATAGCCCCACTTCTAAGATAATCTCCAAAAGAAAAACCACCCGGAACCACAATTAAATCAAGGTCATTATTAAGAGAAGCTTCACTATGCCAGACCCTTTGCACCTTGGAATTAATTTTTTGCAACGCATCAACTGCATCCCTATCGCAATTAGAGCCTGGAAAAGTTATAACTACTGATTTCATATTAAGTAAGTTTAGTTTTACAAAATTTCAAAATTATAATCTTCGATAATTTTATTTACCAATAATTTATCGGCAATTTCATCGACAATTTTTTTCGCTTCATCAACAGAATCGGTATTAATTTCAAGGTCAACAAACTTTCCTTGGCGAACATTGCCGATTTGACTATAACCTAAATTTTTAACCAAAGCTGACTCAATAGCCTTACCTTGTGTGTCTAAAACTGCTTTTTTTAAAGAAATATTCACTCTAATTTTCATAATTTTTATTAGTTAATTGATATTTTCAAACGATTGGCAACATTTAAATAAGCTTCGCAAAGCCCTCCCAAATCTCGACGGAAGCGGTCTTTGTCTAGCTTTTCAAGAGTGTCTTTATCCCATAATCTACAGCTATCTGGACTAATTTCATCAGCCAAGATTATGGTTTTATTATCATTGCAATCTAACCCAAATTCGATTTTAAAATCAACTAAAATTATTCCAACATCCTCAAAAATTTTAGTGAGAATTTCGTTAATTTTAAAAGCATATTCTTTTATGATCTGCAGCTGAGGAAGCGATAAAATCTTAAGAGCATAAACGGCATAATCATCATTAATTAAAGGGTCTTGTAAGGCATCATTTTTATAACAAATTTCAAAAATTGGCTTATCAAATTTAATACCCTCTTCAATTCCAAGTTTTTTGGATAATGATCCCGCTGAAACATTTCTAACAATAACTTCAAGGGCAAAAATTTTGGCTTTCTTGATTAGCTGTTCGCGCTGATTAAGCCTTTGAATAAAATGAGTTGGTATTGAATTTTTTTCCATTTGCAACATAAAAAATTCCGACAAGAAATTATTTAAAACTCCTTTATTTTCGATTACAGCTTTTTTTTGAGCATTAAAAGCAGTAGCCTCATCCTTGAAATATTGAATCAATTTATTTGAATTTGAAGTAGAATACAAAATCTTTGCCTTTCCATCATAAATCTTATTTAATTTTTCCATAAACTATTTTTTAAATTTTATTCCCATTTAGCTAAAGGCGGAAGCGACATAAGAATAGCCTCAACATTGCCGTCAGTCATAAGTCCAAATTTAGTGCCACGATCATAAACTAAATTAAATTCTGCATATAATCCTCGTTTTTGCAATTGAATTTGTTTTTGTTCATCGTTAAATTTTTTAGACATATGTCTGCGAACAATCTTTGGATAGATATCTAAAAAGGCCAAACCAATATTTTTAGTAAAATTAAAATCATTTTCAAAATTATCAGTATTTAAATAATCATAAAAAACTCCGCCTACCCCTCTTGCAACCCCCCTATGCTTAATGAAAAAATAATCATCGCACCATTTTTTAAATTTTTCATAATAAGATGAATCGGTTTGGTCGCAAACTTTTTTAAGTGCCGAATGGAAATCAATAGTATCTTGAGGATTTTCTATGGCAGGATTCAAGTCAGTGCCACCACCAAACCAATTTTTTTCAGTACAAATAAACCTAGTGTTGAGGTGAACCGCTGGAGTTAATGGCGATTTCATGTGGGCGACTAAAGAAATGCCTGAAGCCCAAAATTTAGGATTTTTATCGGCACCTGGAATTTCTCGACTAAATTCAGGAGAGAATTCACCATGAACTTCAGAAAAATTAACTCCAACCTTTTCAAAGACATTGCCCTTCATTATTGACATTTCACCATATCCGCCATCATTATTAGGCGCAGTTTTATCGATGCGATTCCAGTTTTTTCGATTAAACTTACTAGGATATTTTGGGTCAAATTCTTGTTCAATTTTTTCAAACTCAAAGCAAATTTTATCTCGTAATTTTTTAAACCAAGCCGATGTTAACTTTTGCTTATCTTCAATATTCATAATATTTTACTTAAAATTAATTTTAAAATTCATTAATAAATGTTGTAAATTTTATTTTTAAAAAAAGATTTTAAAATAATTTTTTTTAATTAAAATTGTTTTTTTAAATAAAATTTTCAGCGATGTCGAAAAATATTAATACAAAAAATATTAGTTTTTTACAAGAATTTATTGACCGCGGATATTTAGCTCAATGCACTGATTTAAATGTTTTGCAACAAAAATTCCAAGAAGAAAAAATTCATTGCTATATCGGCTTTGATTGCACCGCACATAGTCTTCATGCTGGAAGTTTAATTCAAATCATGATTTTACGATTACTCCAAAAATATGGTCATTATCCAATAATCTTATTGGGTGGTGGAACCACAAAAATAGGCGACCCATCTGGCAAAGACGAGGCTCGAAAAATTCTTGACAATCAACAAATTTCACAAAATTTACTAGGTATTAAAAAAGTTTTAGAAAAATTTTTAGATTTTTCTAATAATAAAGCTATGATTTTAAATAATATAGATTGGCTTGAAAACTTGAATTATATTGATTTTCTTCGCGATATTGGTAGGCATTTCTCGATTAATCGAATGCTTAGCTTTGACTCGGTTAAAACTCGGCTTGATCGCGAACAACCTTTGTCTTTTTTGGAATTTAATTATATGATTTTGCAAGCCTATGATTTTTTCCATCTTCACAAAAATTTCAATTGCACCCTTCAAATTGGAGGTTCTGACCAATGGGGCAATATTGTTAACGGCGTTGAATTAATCCGCAAATTAAATTTCTTAGAAAAACAAAATAGAAGCGAAGCCTTTGGTTTAACCACCCCACTTTTAATCACCGCAGATGGAAAAAAAATGGGCAAAACCGCTGATGGAGCAGTTTGGCTTAGCATCGATGATTTACCAGCATTTGAGTATTTTCAGTTTTTTCGAAATTCTCACGATGATGATGTAATTAAATTTCTAAAATTATTTACCGATATGCCACTCGAAGAGATTAATAAATTTTCCACTCTATCCGGGAAAGATTTAAACCAAGTAAAGGAAATTTTAGCTTTTGAAACCACCAAAATTTGTCATGGCGAAAATATTGCCAATGATTGTCTATATAAAGCTCGCCAAATTTTCTTACAAAAAAACCCTGATGCATTTGAGGAATTTTATTTAGACCTTCCTGAAAATGGCCTAAAAATTACCGATATTATAATTGCTATCAAAGCTACAGAATCAAAGGCAGATGCCAAAAGATTAATCGAGGGCAAGGCAGTTAAAATCAACAATAATTTGGTTAACGATATTAACCATCTTATCATTGAAAAGCATAATTTTGATCTCGCAATTGGCAAGAAAAAATTTTTTAAAATTAAATTTAATAAAAATGCATAAAATAATCGGAATTGGCAATGCTATAGTTGATTTCTTTATTAAGATTGAAGATAGTTTTTTAAAGGAAAATAATTTAGTTAAAGGCTCAATGAGTTTAGTTGACCAGAATTTTGTTAAGACTAATTTAAATTCTAAATTCGAAAAATTTTGTTCGGGCGGCTCAATTGGCAATTCAATTTCTAACCTTTCTCTTTTGGGAGCAAAAGTTGAATTCATTGGTAATGTTGGCAATGACCACACTGGGAAATTATTTATTGAACAAATTGAAAATGAAAATTGTAAATTTAAAGGCTTTATAAGCCCAAATCAAAGCACCGCTTCATCTTTTATTTTTGTTTCACCCGATGGACAAAGAACAATGGCAACTTACCTTGGCTGCGCTCCGCAAATTGACCCAAGCTTAATTAACGAAAAATTATTTGCCGATGGTAAAATTTTATTTATTGAGGGTTATTTATGGGATCGCCCAGAATCGATTTTATCGATTAAAAAAGCAATAAAATTAGCTAAACAACAGCAATTAAAAATCGCCTTTAGTTTATCAGATGGATTTTGTGTTGATCGTCATCAAAAGGATTTTTTAGAGTTAATTAAACACGATATAGATATTTTATTTGCTAATGAATCAGAAATTGCAAAACTTACTAATTTTAGTATTTTGGAATCAAATTTAATTCAAAAATTTATTAGTGATTTAAATCCAAAACTAATTTTAGCTCTTACTCTTGGAGCAAAAGGGTCGGCAATTTTTTATAATGATCAATTGTTCCCAGTTGAAGGCTACGAAGTTAAAAATGTTGTTGACACTACAGGTGCGGGCGATATTTTTGCTAGTGCTTTTTTGTATCAATTCCAAAATGGAAAATCATTTATAGATTGTGCAAATTTTGCTAATTTTTTAGCTAGCAAAATTATTCAAAAATTTGGAGCTCGTTTCGAATTAAATGAAATTGAAAAATTTATTAACGAATTTAAAAAATAATATGCAATTATGGAGTGCAAAGGAATTATCATTGGCCTTAAAAGACCAGCTAATTCAACCTTTTAATGATTTAAAATTACCAACAACTGATGTCGTAATTGATAGTCGTAAGGTTCAAAAAAATTCAATTTTCATTGCTTTAAAAGGTAGTGTTAATGATGGACATAACTTTGTAAATGACACCATAAATCAAGGTGCTAGCTATTGCATCGTAGAAGCAATTCCTAAAAATCTTAATCCAAATTTTATAAAAAATTTAATCATCGTAAAAAATTCATATGAAGCCTTAAATGATTTGGCGAAATTTTCGCGATTTAGAACTCAGGCTAAAATCATCGCCATAACCGGAAGCGTTGGTAAAACAAGCACCAAAGAAATGTTAAAAATGGCATTTGAATCTCAGGGTAAAACTTTTGCTAACTTTGGTAACTTAAATAATCATATTGGATTGCCATTATCCCTTGCCAACTTAGAATCAGATTGTAAATATGCGATTTTTGAAATGGGAATGAATCACTTAAACGAAATAATTCATCTCTCAAAAATTGCTCAACCACATATCGCAATTATTACCAATGTCGGACCTGTCCATATTGAATTTTTTACTAATGAACAAGAAATTGCATTAGCAAAATCAGAAATTTTTGCAGGAATTTGTCCAAATGGATATGCAATTTTAAATTACGACAATATTCACTTTGAATTTATCAAAAAGCAAGCTATAATGGCTGGTATCAAGGAGTCACATATTTTGAAATTTTCACATAACAAAAATTCGGATTACAAAATTAAAAATATTCAACCAAATTCAAATTTAAATTCTGAAATTACAATTGAATTGAAGGATTCCAACACTGAAATCAATTTTTCAATTAAATCTCTTAACCCTGCAATTTCTTCTAATACTGTCATTACCATTGCATGTCTGGATTTAATCGGCAACGATTTATTTGCAGGCATCAAAGGTTTAGAAGAGTTTTCTTGTGCTCAAGGAAGAGGAAAAATATCAAATATAATTTATAATAATAAAAAAATTACCATCATTGATGACACATACAACGCAAGTATCTTATCAATGAAATCTGGAATTGAAAACTGCTTTAACCTTGCTAAAACATTAAATAAAAATCGAATAATTTGTGCCCTTGGTGATATGCTTGAACTCGGAGAAAAATCCGAAGAAATTCATCAAGAATTACTAAAATTTGTTCAAAGTAAAAATATTGATAAGGTTATATTAGTTGGAAAACAAATGCATGAAGCTCAAAATCAGGTCAAATTAAATAATGCAACTACCTATCCAGATTCAAAAACTGCTAGTGAATCAATAGAAAATTTAGTTAATGATGGTGACATCATTTATCTCAAAGGCTCTAGAGGTATTAAAATGGAAAATTTTATTGAAAAACTAACTTTAAAAAACAGTGCTCACTAATCTTATTATTTTTAAATCTATCTGGATAAAAGCCTTATTATGCTTTGCCTCATCATTTACAATATGTTTTTTTTCCCTTAAAAAATATATTGTCTATATGAACAGCAATAATATTTTTCAACCAATTCGCGCCGATGGTCCACAAACACACTTACTAAATAAAAAGAAAACCCCAACAATGGGTGGCATCTTCATAATTTTAGCAACACTTATCACTACTTTATTTTTTATCGATATAACAAATCGCTATATTTTAGTGGTATGTTCGATTATGATTAGTTTTGCTTTAATAGGTTTGACAGACGATTTGCTCAAAGTTTTTTATAAAAATTCCAAAGGTTTTAAAGGAAGCTATAAAATTGTAATTCAATTTTTTGTTATTGGAATTGCCTTTTTATGGCTTAATTTGATTGACCCAGTTCATGCTACGGGGCAAATATTTTTTCCGATTGGTTCTCATTATTATTTTTTTCTGCCCTTAGCAATTTACATCGTATTTTTTACTATGGTAATTGTTGGTACATCAAATGCCGTTAACCTCACCGATGGTCTTGATGGTTTGGTTTCGGTTCCAGCAATAATTAATTTACTTTGTTTGATTTTATTAATTCATGCTTGCTCAAACAAAGATCTTGCAAAACAACTTGATATACCTCAAATTTTATTTTCTGGTGAATTAATCTTTTTTTGTATTTCTTTGATTGGAGCAATTTTAGGTTTTTTATTGCTTAATTTAAAACCCGCTAAAATTTTTATGGGCGATGTCGGTAGTCTTGGAATCGGCTCAGTTCTTGGCCTAATGGCAATAATTTGCAAACAAGAATTTGTCTTTTTAATTATTTCTTCACTCTTTATTATCGAAGCATTGTCTGTGATAATTCAGGTTAGCTCCTACAAAATCCGCAAAAAAAGAGTATTCTTAATGTCACCAATTCATCATCACTTCGAAAAAATTGGCTGGAGTGAGCAAAAAGTTGTCGCTCGATTTTGGATGGCTTCCCTAGTCTTTGCCATTATAGGTATTTTAATATTTTTAATTTAAACATGAGTTCAGATAATAGAGTTTATATTTATGATTCAACCCTTAGAGACGGAGCCCAAACCAGCTCAGTAAATTTTACTATGCAAAACAAAATATCAATTGCCAAGAAACTAGATGAAATTGGAATTGATTACATTGAAGGAGGTTGGCCAGGAGCCAATCCTACTGATGATGAATTTTTTTCAAATTTACCCAAAACTTCAAAATCCGAATTTGTTGCCTTTGGTATGACCAGAAGAAATAATAGCTCAGCGGGTAATGATAATGCCCTAAATAGCCTTATCAATAGCAACACTAAATCAGTTTGTATTGTTGGTAAAAGCTGGGATTTTCATTTGAAGCATGCTCTAAATATTTCTCCAGAAGAAAATTTGGCAATGATTGCCGATTCTATCAAACACATAATCGCCAGAAAGAAAACTCCAATTTTTGATGCAGAACATTTTTTTGATGGCTTCAAGGCCAATCCTAAATTTGCCCTTGATGTAATAAAAACTGCATATCAGGCTAAAGCTCGATGGATTATTTTATGCGACACCAATGGCGGAACTTTGCCAAGCGAAACAAAATCAATTATTCAAGAGGTTATTAAGCATATACCTGGTAAAAATTTAGGTATTCATTGCCACAACGATACTGGCAACGCCGTCGCTAACTCAATTATGGCGGTAGAGGCAGGAGTTAGGCAAGTTCAAGGCACTATAAATGGACTTGGAGAAAGATGTGGAAATGCCAATTTAACTTCTATTATCCCGATTTTATCACTTAAACTAAATTACGATATTGGAATCAACCAAAATCAATTAAAAAATCTTACCAAATTATCAAATTTTTTAAATGATATTCTAAACAAAGAGCCAGATAAATATGCTCCTTTTGTTGGCAAATATGCTTTTGCTCACAAAGGAGGTTTACATGTTTCCGCCGTTGCTAAAAACCCAAAATCATATGAACATATTGAACCCGAATTAGTTGGCAATCAACGCATGATTTTAGTATCAAATCAGGCTGGAAAATCTAATATAATTTCTAGATTAAAATCAATTAATTTAATCAAAAATGACGAAGATTATAACCAAAAAATTGCCGATTTAGTAAATATTGTTAAGGAGCAAGAAGCTAAAGGATACTCCTACGATTCAGCCGATGCCAGCTTTGAAATTCTCGCCAAAAAAACCTTATCAATTGTGCCAAATTTTTTTGAATTAATAAATTTTAAGGTAATTGATCAAAGATTTTTAGATAAAAATAATAGAGTTAAAATTCAAGCCGAGGCAGAAATTAGCATCAAAATTTCCAACAAAATATTAAATGCAAAAGCTAAAGGTAATGGACCTGTAAATGCACTTGATAATGCTCTTAGAATTGCCTTAATCAAAAAATATCCAACCATCAAAAACACCAAATTAATTGATTACAAAGTCCGAATTCTCAGCCCATCAGATGGCACCGAAGCTATAACTAGAGTGCAAATTGAATCAATTGATACAAATAACAACAAATTTAGTACTATCGGGGTTTCTAACAATATTATAGATGCATCTTTTTTAGCTCTTCACGATAGCTACACCCATTTCTTATCAAAGAATTAATATTAATTTTTAATATATCTCGAGCCGGGCTTTATAGCTGGAATGTTTTTTAGCTCCAAAGGGATATTATTTTCATCAAAGCTATTGACTTGAATTTTAAGCAAAGAAAATACGGGGACTTGTAATTTTTCACTTAAATTTTCATCACTACTTCTATCAACTAAACAGGCTTCTGCTACAATTTTAGCGCCATATTGTTCGGCGATTTTAAAGGTTTCAAGCGAAGATTTTCCTGTGGTAATTACATCTTCTACCACCAAAATTCTGGAATTTTTTAATATTTCAAACCCCCTTCTTAATTCAAAATTACCATTTACTCTTTCGCAAAAAATTGAATCTAAATTTAATTGACGAGCCAATTCATAACCCACAACAACCCCACCCATTGCTGGAGAAAGCACTATGTCGGCAAAATCATTGCCTAATTTTGAAAATATTTTTTGTGCCAAAATTTGGCATAATTTTTCTGCTCGCTTTGGGTCCATTAAAACTCTAGCACATTGCATATAGGTATCTGAATGCAAACCAGAAGATAAAATAAAATGCCCCTTTAAAATTGCATTGGCATCAATGAATTCTTGTAAAATTTCTGAAGAATTTAATTGTTTTGAATTTGGTTCCATTATTAAAAAAATATTGGTTTAAATAAATTATTAGTTAGAATAAATTAACAGCAATTGAAACTCAAATAAAATTTTAATTTATGAATACATCAAATCCGCATTTAAATTCTGCTTACAACACCATTGCCACACAAATTCAAGCAATTCAAGCCTTAAGAGATTTCCTTGATGAAAAATATATTCAAGCGGTTGATTTAATTTTAAGTTGCAATGGCAAAGTTATTTTAAGCGGAATGGGCAAATCTGGCCATATTGCCAAAAAGATTTCTGCAAGCCTAGCCTCAACAGGCACTCCGTCTTTCTTTGTTCACCCCGCAGAGGCAAGTCACGGCGATCTTGGAATGATTGAAAAAAACGATGTCGTAATTTTACTTTCCAATTCTGGAGAAACCAAGGAACTTCGCGATATAATTTTTTATTGCCAAAGATTTAAAATTCCAATTATTGGGATAAGCCGTAAATTTGGCTCCGAGCTGGCTAATTCAAGCACTATTGCTCTCACCTTACCAGCAATTTCTGAAGCTAACAAAGTCAATGCACCAATTACTTCAACCACAATGATGTTGATTCTTGGCGATTGTATAACTTTAAGTTTAGTTGAAGCTCGCAATTTTTCTGCAGAAAATTTTGCCACCTTTCACCCTGGCGGGAAATTGGGCTCAGCCTTTGTTAAAGTTGGCGATATAATGCGCAAAGAAAATTTGATTCCAACTTGTAAAATCAACCAAAAAATTCCCGAAATTTTGTTTGAAATGACTTCAAAACATCTTGGATGCACCGCGGTTTTAGATGAAAACAATAAAATAGTTGGGATTATCACCGATGGCGATCTTAGACGTCATATTTGCAATAATTTCCTTGAACTTTCAGCCCAACAAATTATGACCAAAAATCCAATTACTATATCCAGCAAATCACTTGCAAGCGATGCCCTTTCAATCATGAAAAGCAAAGCAATCACTAGCATTTTTGTTGCCGAAAATCAAAATATTTTAGGCATAATTCACATTCACGATTGTATTAATGCAGGAATCTAATCAATAATATATATTTTAAGAATATTTGAAACTTGTTGAATGATGTTGATGACAAATTGCAATTGCTAGGGCATCCGCTTCATCTTCACTTTTAAAATTTGCTTTTGGCATTAAAATTTTAATCATCGCCTGAACTTGATGCTTTTCCGCTCGCCCTACTCCAACTATAGTTTTCTTTACTGAAGTTGCTGAATATTCATATACCTTGATATTGCATAAGCCAAGAGTTAAAATAAGTGCTCCGCGAGCATGACCAAGCTTTAAGGATGATATTGGATTTTTATTAACAAAAGTTTCTTCAATCGAAGCAATTTCCGGTTGATAAAGCTGAATTATTTGCAATAAGGAGTCGTGAAATAATTTTAATCGAACTGCCATATCATCATCTGGTGAGCTGTGAATTGTAGTGGAAAAAACATAGCTAATAGAATTATTCTTAACATCAATTATTCCAATCCCAGTTTTGGTAAGCCCAGGGTCAATGCCAATGATGCGCATTTAATAAAATTTCTGATTATTTTTTGCCATTTGCAATAATAAATTACTAACTGCAAATCTTTGTCCAAATTTATTTTCTAAATTTTGTAATTTTTTTACCACCACATCAATTCCGATTCTATCGCAATAACGCAAAACTCCTCCACGAAACGGCGGAAATCCTACCCCCATAATCATCGCCATATCCAAATATTTGGCATTAGCAACAACATTTTCCTCGAGGCACTTTGCGGATTCATTTATCATGGTAAGAATACATCTATCGATTATTTCACTTGGCTCTAATTTTTTTGAATTCGATTGAATTTTATTATCCACCTCCAACTTGTCTAAAATTTTGTAAATTTTACTATTTTCGCCATCAATTTTATCTTGATTGTAGTTGTAAAAACCAATTTGCGATTTTTTTCCGAGTAATTCTTTGTGATTATGATAAATTTCATTTAAAATTTCTGATACCTTCATTCTAACCCCATACCCTTCTTCAAGCGACTTGGCAACCTTAACACCAACATCAATCCCAACAACATCAGCTAAAATAAATGGTCCCATCGGCATACCAAAATTTTCAATTTCATAGTCGATTTCTTTAATTGAAAAGCCATCTTGCAATAAATATCCAGCTTCATTTAAATAGGTAAGCAAAATTCTGTTAACCAAAAACCCCGGAACATCTTTTACAACAATCGGAGTTTTTTGCAATTCCTTAGAGAGTTTTACAATTTTTAAAACGGTTTCGTCTGAGGTTTTTTCACCTTTCACAACCTCGATTAACGGCATTTTATTAACTGGATTAAAAAAATGCATACCAACGAATCTTTCAGGATTTTTCAAAACACTAGCCATTTGCGAAATAGAAAGTGAAGAGGTATTGCTAGCAATAATGGCATTAGCTGGAATTTGAGATTCAATTTCTTGTAAAATATTTTTTTTAACCTGCATATTTTCAACCACTGCCTCAATCGCCAAATCACAATTGTTAAAGCCAGAATAATCAAGGGAAGCGGTCACATTTGATATTTTTAAACTTGCAATATTGGTAGAAATTTTGCGGATTTTTACAAGCTGATTGAAGATTTTTAGAATTTGGTTATAGCCTAAGGCAATAGCTTTTTGCGTAATATCCTTAAGTCGAACCGAGTAATTGTGATTGGCAAACAACCAAGTAATTCCCCCGCCCATAACCCCAGCACCAACCACCGCAACATTATTAAAATCAAGTTTTTGATTTGCATCAATTAAGTTATTTTCAATGAAAGTTTCTTTTTTCAAAGCCTCATTTGTGTAAAAAATTTCAATTAAATTTTTACAAATATCACCAACCACAAGTTCGCAAAATGCGTCTAGCTCAATCTTGAAACCTCTTGAACCATAGGTTTTACGATAAGTTTTACGAATTACTTCAAGAGCAAAAAACTGCGCAAGATAATGTCCTTTGGTTTTTTCCCAAAGATTTTTTTTGGCAAAATAAAAAATTACATGCTTGTTTAAAAGCAATGACTCAAAATAAAATCTTTGTCTCGAAGCCAATTTTCTTTTCGCTAAAAATTTATTATTTTGTGGATTTTTTAAAATTTCTGTTACCAATTTACTCAAACTATCTTCCATAAATTCTTCGTGGGTAGCCTCATCTAAAAGCCCGATTTTAAAGGCTTTGTCTACCTCAATTGGCTTTCCTGACAAAATCATTTTTAACGCCTCTTCCAAGCCAACCAATGCTGGAAGGCGTTGTGTTCCACCAAAACCTGGAATTATGCCAAGATTAACTTCGGGCAATCCTAATTTAGTTTTTGAATTATAAACCCCAACTCGATATTTACATGCCAAAGCTAGCTCCAAACCGCCACCCATACAGGCTCCTTTAATTACGGCAATAGTTGGAATATTTACATTGGCTAATTTATTTAAAATTTCTTGACCCTTGGCAACTTTTTCTCTAGCATCTTTTTCTTCGGTAATATCGCGAATTTCAGCGATATCAGCACCAGCAATAAAAATATCTTTTTTGGCAGATGAAATCAACAAAACTCGAATGGCTTTATTGCCATCAACCAAATTTATCGCCCTTTCTAACTCCTCAAGAACCGGTCTAGATAATTTGTTAATTTTTTCATTTGGTAAATCAAAAATAAGATTGGCTACACCTGATTTATCAATCGAAAAATTAATTGGACTAGTCATAATTATAATTATAAATTAAGTTAAAATATTAAATTAATTATCAAAATTTATATTAGTTTTTGCAATTATTATTTTTAAAAATAATTAGATTTTTTTGGAAATTGCAATTGCCATTTTTGTAGTAAGTTTTATAAATTTTGACAATGGCTCAAATGCCACAAAATCTTGGGCATTATGCCCAAAGGCAGTATCTTTATGTTCAATTTCTTCGTCGCGAAATTTAGAAATTTTTGATTTTAAATCTTCTAATTCAGATTTTTGATTTTGATTTGGATTATTTTTTTCGATAAATTCTAATTCAGAAATTTGCTGTTGATAATGCTCATCTATAATTTCTTCAACTGCTGTAGTGCAAGTCATAGCCGACTTTTTATCAATTATTGCAGTCATAAAACCTAAAGCAAATCCTCCTGCCAACCAAATTGGTTGCATTAGGGTTGGACGAATTTTTTGTTGCTTAATTTGATTGTTAAAATATTCAAAATGTTTGATTTCTTGCAATTTCATTTCTTCAACAATTTTAAGTGTTTCATAATCTTTTTTTAACTTTAAAGCCAAAATTTGACCATCATAAATCACCTTGGCACCCATTTCACCAGCATGATTGACTCGAATCATTTCGTTAATTTTATTGGTATGTGGCATAGATAAAAAATTAAAATTACAAATTGAAATTATTTTAAATTTATTATTTAATGATAGCAAATAAAATAACTTTAAAATTTATGACCATAACAATTCATAGCAAAGACGATTTTACCAAAATGCATAAAGCAGGAAAATTAGCAGCAGAAATACTTGATTACATTACTCCATTCGTGCAAGTAGGAGTTAGCACGGACAGCCTCAATGATTTATGTCACAAAAAAATCATCGAAAATAATGCAATTCCTGCACCACTGAATTATCATCCTAGTAGCTTCAAAAATCCTTTTCCAAAATCAATTTGTACTTCAATTAATGAAGTAATTTGCCATGGAGTTCCATCTAATAGGATTCTTAAAAATGGTGATATATTAAATATAGATGTTACGGTTATAGTTGATGGCTGGCATGGCGATACAAGTAGAATGTATTTAATTGGCGACAATGTTTCAATTAAAGCAAAGAAATTAGTCCAAACAACTTTTGATTGTATGATGTTAGGAATTGAGCAAGCGAAGCCAGGTAATAAGATTAGTAATATTGGTTATGCAATTCAAAATTATGCTGAAAAAAATGGTTTTTCAGTTGTTCGCGATTATTGTGGACACGGAATCGGTAAAGTATTTCATGCCGAACCAAGTATACTTCATTATGGAAGAAAAAATGAAGGCATAATCCTTGAAGAAGGTATGTTTTTTACCATTGAGCCAATGATCAATGAATGCGGTTATTATTGTAAAAAAGATGAAACTCTTAAAAATGATCCTATTCTTTACGAATGGACAGTTATTACCGCAGATAAAAATCCGTCAACTGGCAAGAGAGCATTATCAGCGCAGTTTGAACACACGATTGGCATCACCAAAGATGGTTGCGAAATTTTTACGAAATCGCCAGCGGGGCTAGATTTTCCGCCATATAAAATTTAGCTGAAATAGTTTTTGGATATTTCTTGATTAAATTTTTTTATATCATACCAATAACATCCAACACAAGTACCGCGATATTTTCCATTTCCTGCCCAAGCAGATTTTGAATATCCAAGCAATCTAGCATCGAATCTCTGCTTAGTTTCTCTACAATTTTTGCAATGCTGTCTTTTTGCTTTATTAACAGATGGTGGAAGCGGTTGAAAATCGTCAATTTTTTGATTTTTTATTTTTAAATTTTCGAAATCATCTCTATGTCCATCCTTGTGGTCTACTTCAACATTTCCAACATAAAGAACTTCACATTTTTGAGATTTAATTATTTTTGAAATTTTACTATCTATTTGTTTATTAATTTTTTTCTTGGTATTGTGACCAAATAATTGAACCGCAACAATTGAATTGCCATCTTTAAATCTTTCGACTATAAATTTATTAGCCAAACTTCCGTCTGATCTACACCAATCTCCACCATTTCCAAATTTTAATTTCTCATATTTACCAACAAATTCCTCAACTAATACTTTTCTAGAATTACCAGTTTTATCAGGGTTTGCCAATTCTAAAAACAACTGAACTTTACTTATTTTTATAACTTTTAATTATTGCTAATCCTACCGCTTTTGCAAGCATTGGAGGAACTGCATTACCAATTTGTACCAATTGTTTACTTTTTGTACCTTTAAAAATAAAATCATCGGGAAAACCTTGAATCCTAGCACATTCTCGAACTGTTAAGACTCGCGGTAGCTTTGGATGAATATTTACCCCTCCATGATTCTCTTTAATAGTGCATGATGGCTCGTTCCACGGACATTTTTTCCATGAATCTGAGTAATTTTCATAAAGTCCCTTACCCTCCTTCACACTCAAAAGCCTAGACTGCATATCCTTGTTGTGCTTAGTAATAAAATGACTAAAATCCTTATCTTCTTCAAGACTAATCAAATCTTCAATTGCATCTTTGGTAGTTTTAAATTTATTGTCTTTAATAATTGAGTTTGGATATAATATTTTTTTTCCAATTCTATTACCCAAAAATACCACCCTCTCTCTCTTTTGAGGAGTTTCAAAATTAACTGCATTTAAAACATAAGCTTTAATTTCGTATCCAAGATTTTGAAAATCACCTAGAATTTTTTCTTTAACCTTTCCGTTATCCATTGAAATCAAACCCTTGACATTTTCAAGAAAAATATATTCTGGTTCTAAATTTTTAACTATATCAACAACCTCTAGATAAAGTCTATTTCTGGGGTCACTCTTATCTCTTCTACCTGACATTGAAAAACCTTGGCAAGGAAAGCCTCCGGCAATAATATTCAATTTTTTTCCCTTTAAACTCGATTTAATTTGCGAATATAATTTATTTTTAACTTCTTCTTGAGTTATGTCACCATAAATAAATTTGTGATTAAAATTTGCTTGATATGTGTCACCTGCTTCTTTAAAAAAATCTAGACCTGCCAAAACATTTATTCCAGCCAATTCCAAGCCTTTTGAAATTCCACCGCATCCACAAAACAAATCTAAAGCGGTTAATTTAGTTTTTTTTGTGCCACTCCAGAGTTCATCAATATCAATAAAATCAGGATGATTGTTTTGGTTAACATAATTATTATAATCGTTAAATAATTCTGATTGAATATTATTAAAATCAGGGTTTGCAGTATTTATTTTAAAGTTATTTTTTAATATTTTTGGTTTCATTGATATTATATTTAGGGTTTAAATTAATCATAAAAAAAGTTTTTGACTATACTGTTTTTTGATTTATGGTAGGCATAATTGAATGTTAAATTTAATGAAATATAAAATTAATTTCAACTCCAAATTTAATAGATATAAAATTATTTCCTAGGCATTTTTGATAAAATTATCGCAATTATAGCCCCAAAAATAACCGATAAGAGCGAACCAATTATTACCCCAATTTTAGCCTCATCAAAGCGCACTAAATCTTTATTAAAAGCCAAAGAAGCAATGAATAAACTCATAGTAAAGCCAATACCCGTAAATAAACTAACACCATAAAATTCAAGCCAATTAGTGCCTAGCGGAAGTTTTATGGCAAAAAATTTATTGCTCACAAAAGCAAATAGCATCACCCCAATTTGTTTCCCAAAAAACAAAGCGATAATAATAGAAATAATCAATGGCGAAGAGAGTTGTGAAAAGCTAAAATTACTTAAATCAACCCCGCTATTGCCAAAGGCGAAAACTGGCAAAATAAAAAAATTCACCACGGGTGAAATTTTGTGAGCAATAATTTCTAAAAAATTAATTTTATTAACTTTAAATGGGATAAATAATGCACATAAAACCCCAGCAATTGTGGCATGGACTCCAGATTTTAAAATCATTAACCACAGTATAATTCCAAGCAAAAGATATAAAAACAAATTGGATGATTTTTTGAAATTTAAAAAATATAGACCGAGACAAACTATTAAAGCATAACCCAAATAATTCATTTGCAAATTATCAGTATAAAAAAAGGCGATTATCAAAATGGCGATCAGGTCGTCAATTACCGCAAGCGCTACCAAAAAAATTTTTACTGAATTAGAAAAAATTTTACCAAATAAGGCAATAAAGCCATAAGCAAAAGCAATATCGGTGGCACAAGCAATAGCTAAGCCACGCAAATTTTCTGGATGCTTAAGGTTAAATAATAAAAATAACAACATCGGAAGTAAAACCCCGCCAACCGCACAAATCAGGGGCAAAGCCAGCTTTTTTTTCGAAGAAAGTTCGCCTTTTATAACCTCGGATTTTAATTCAAGCCCAACTAAAAAGAAAAAAATCGCCATCAAAGCATCATTAATCCAATCGCGCAAGGTAAGTTTTTTTTCAATTGCTAAAAAACTTATTTTTAAATCAAAATTTTGATTAAAAAAATCGAAATAAAGGCTCGAATTGCTAGAATTGGAAAATAAAATCGCAATGATTGTGGCAAAAATTAAAATAATTCCTACCGCAAATTCTGCCGCAAAATATGATTTAAAAAAACTGGTTAATATTTTTTTTGATATAATTTTTTTCATTTTTAAAAATTAAAATCTTGTCCTAAATAAACTCGACGCACTTCTGGATTGTTGATAATTTCGTCTTTTGTGCCGGAAAATAAAATATTACCATCATAAACAATATAGGCTCGATCCACAATTGATAGGGTTTCACGAACATTGTGATCAGTAATTAATACTCCAATTCCACGTTGCTTTAAATGCGACACCATTTGCCTAATATCATTTACCGCAATAGGGTCAACACCAGCAAAGGGCTCATCAAGCAAGATAAAGGCTGGATCATTGGCTAAGGCTCGAGCAATTTCAGTTCGCCTTCTTTCACCACCCGATAACGCTAAAGCATGAGATTTACGAATATGAGAAATCGAAAATTCCTGTAATAAACTTTCCAGCTTGTGTTGCCTAATCTTTGGGCTGGATTCAACAATTTCTAGCACTGCCATAATATTATCTTCAACATTTAATCCACGAAAAATTGATGCCTCTTGAGGTAAATAGCCGATTCCAAGTTTGGCTCGCTGATGAATTGCCAAATTAGTAATATTATATTCATCAATGGAAATTTCTCCACTATCTGGCTTTACAATGCCAACAATCATGTAAAAACTTGTGGTTTTTCCTGCTCCATTTGGACCAAGTAAGGCAACGGCCTCGCCCTGTTTTAGATTTATAGAAATGTCACGAAGAACTTGTTTTTTTCCGTATGATTTCGATAAATTTTTGGCTGATAAAATTTTATGCATAGTTATTCTTTTTTAAAATTTTTAACTTGTTCGTTAATGTCAGAACCAATTATAACAGTGACTCTATCGTCAATTTTATCTTGACCTAAGGAATTTGAAGTAGTTTTTTTATTACCAGAAAAAAACCCTTTTTTAATATTTAAATCATAGATGAATTCTTCGCCAGTTGCAATCGATGTTCCGCTATTAACAATAACATTTTTTTTCAAAATAAAAATGTTTTTTTTCGGGTCATAAATGCCAATTTGCGAACTGGCAACGAATTCACTGTTGAACATTTTTACATTGTTTATAGCCTTGATTTCTTTGATTTTAGAGCTATTGTTTAAATCGTTTTTTTTAATGTCTTGATAAATAATTTCCATTTTGTCAGAAAGTAATGAAATATCGTCTTTTTCGATAATAACATTATTTATTAAATCAATTTTTTGATTATTTTGTTTGATATCAAAAATTTCAGCTTTTATTTTAATTTGAGATTTATTTTTTTTTGAATTATTATTGGCATAAGAATTTGGAACTTGCAAATTTTGACCAAGCAAAAAAATAATAATTAGATAAAATAATTTTATGAAAACCCTACAATTAAAAAAAATTCTTAACATTTTTAGTTTTATTTTCGTTATATTTTTGTTGGTTTTATTTACTAAAGTTAAAATTTGTAATGCCAAAAAAATTAATGCTAAAACCGAAAAAATCAATATTGAATTTAATAGCAATCTTAAAAATTATAATCAAAAAATTTTAATATTAAACGAATTAAATCAAAAAATTGCCGAGTTTTATATAGCCATTGCCGACACACCAGATAAGCAAATTAATGGATTAATGAATTTGGATTATCTTCCGATGGAATATGGTATGTTATTTATAAAAAATTATCCACAAAAAATTGAAATGTGGATGAAAAATACCAAAATCCCACTTGATATGATTTTTTTAGATCAAGAATATAAAATAAATCATATTCACAAAAATGCCACTCCGTTTTCTTTGGAAACAATTTCTCACAAACGTCAGTCAATAGCAGTTCTAGAATTAAATGCTGGAATTACCGATAAGTTTCAAATTCAACCAAATTATAAAATCATTTTAGCCAAATAATGCAAAAAATAATTATTTCACAAAATATTAAAAAATCAAAAAACCTAGATTGGCAAAATTTTGTTAAAAATTTCAATGTTGATATTGCCGAAATTTCCAACAAAGTCCAAGAAATTATTGAGGCAGTAAAACAAGATAAAGACCAAGCGGTCTTGAATTTTACCAACAAATTTGATGGCACTAAAGCTAAAAATATTTCTGACCTAATTCTTGAAAAAAACACCATTAAAAATTCAGAAAAATTAATTAATTCTGAAGTTAAAGAAAGTTTGAAATTGGCAAAAAATCGAATTATTGCATATCACCAAAAACAACTTCCTAAAGACTTCAATTATCGAGATAAATCTGGGGTAAAACTTGGAAATATTTGGAAACCAATTGAAAAAGTTGGTGTTTACGTTCCTGGTGGAACTGCATCTTACCCAAGTTCATTTTTAATGTCGGTTTTACCCGCCAAATGTGCAGGAGTTAAGGAAATTTCAATTTTTGCCCCTTCGCAAAAAGGTGCAATCAATCCAGCAATTTTATATTGTGCCAAAATTTGTGAAATTGAAAAAATTCATCTGATTGGTGGCGCCCAAGCAATTGCTTCAATGGCTTTTGGCACTGAATCTATTGCTAAAGTAGATAAAATCGTCGGCCCCGGTAACAGCTATGTTGCTTTGGCAAAAAAAATGCTGTATGGCCAAGTTGGTATCGACATGATCGCAGGACCAACTGATATAACCATAATCGCAGATGAAACTGCAAAGCCTGAGTGGATAGCTATTGATGCCTTATCTCAACTCGAACATGGTCCAGATTCGAAAGCCTTTATTATAACTGATAAAATTAATTTTGCCGATAAAATTATAACCGCGATTAATAAATTTGCTCCAACCTTACCACGAAACGAAATAATTAAAAAATCCTTAAAAAATTCTGCAATCTTTATTATTAAAAACCTTGATGAAGCTAGCATTATAGCCAATTTCATTGCTCCAGAACATTTAGAGATTTGCACCAAAAATTCCAAAGAAATTTTATCACAAATACATAATGCTGGTGCAATTTTTCTTGGAAATTATACTCCAGAAGCTATTGGTGATTATATGGCGGGTCCAAGTCATACTTTACCAACATCAAGCACAGCCAGATTTTCCAGCGGATTATCTGTTTATGATTTTTTAAAAAGAATTTCCTTAATTTCATGTGACCAAAAATCGTTTAATAAAATTAATAAAGCGACCTCAATTTTAGCTAAATGCGAAGGTCTTAGTGCCCACCAACTTTCAATTGATATTCGCCAATGAAAATTTTTTCCGGTAAGTTTTTAGGCAATATATTTTTAATTTTGATTTTAGGTTTTTCTTTATTTTCTTGCAAAAAGGTTGAGCCAGAAAATAGTGCCCAATATCTTTATTACAAAGCCTTCGAAATGCTTAAAGACAAAGATTATATGATGGCTGGCGAAGCATTTGAAAAAATTGATGAAGAATTTCCGCTTTCAAAATGGGCGATAAAAGGCAAGGTTATGGCGATTTATTGTAATTATAAATTAAATGAATATGACAAAATTATTCAAATCACCGATGATTTTATTCGGGCAGTCCCAAATAGCGAATATAATCCTTATGTTTTATATATGAAATCATTAGCATTTTATCACAAAATACCCTCAATTGAAAGAGCTCAAGATTATACTAAAGAGGCTTCTTATGCTTTTCGTGAACTTATTGCAAGATATCCAGATAGTGAATATAGTGTTGATGCTAAAAGCAAACTTGATTTTGTTGATGAGCATTTAGCAGGATCAAGAATGTCAATTGCACGATATCAAATGTCGGTAGAAAATTACATTGGGGCCATTAAAAATCTTAATCATGTGATTACAAGACAAGGCAAAAGCAATCAAGTTCCAGAAGCATATTTTAGATTAGCAGAAATTTATTTTAGAATTGGATTTAAAGATTTTTCCACTGAACTAGCCCTTGCATTGCAAGAAAAATATCCCAGAAATTATTGGAGTAAAGAAGTTCAAAAATATGTTAATCCCAATTAGCAATATTAAATTATGAATTATTTTGAATTAGGTAAAAAACACATTTGGCTTCCCTATACACCTATGCTCAATCACTTGCCGCAACTTGAGGCAATAAAAACCAAAGGCACCAAAATTTATTTAAAAAATGGACAAAAATTAATCGACGGCATTTCCTCGTGGTGGGCGGTTTCCCATGGCTATAACCACCCATATATTGATAAAAAGATTAGGCAGCAATTAAAGCAAATACCCCATTTGATGCTTGCCGGATTTGCCAATGAATCCACTTATAAATTGGCTTATCGCTTAGCTAATTTTTGCGAAATGGATAAGGTATTTTTTTCCGATTCAGGCTCAACAGCAGTTGAGGTGGCAATGAAAATTTCGTGGCAATATTATTTAAATTCAGGCAACAATTTAAAGAAAAAATTTGTTTCTTTCAAAAATTCTTATCACGGTGATACAACGGGGGCAATGTCTCTAGCCGATTTACAAAGCGGGATGCATAAAAAATTTTCTGGCTACTTAATAGAAAATTTTTGCCATAAATTACCTGCAAACGAGAATGATTTTGTCAAGTTTGAAAATTTTATTGCCAAAAATCATTCGCAAATTGCTGGAATTTTTATTGAACCACTTGTGCAATGTGCTGGAGGAATGAAATTTCATAATGTCAAAACCCTCGACAAAATTTTTGAAATTGCCAAAAAGTATAACATCATTACCATTGTTGATGAATGTGCTACAGGCTTCTATCGGACAGGCAAAAAATTTGCTTTTATGCATAGCAAATATAAGCCCGATATTTTGTTAGTGGGTAAGGCTTTAACTGCTGGCTATATGGGCTTATCATCAACTTTAATCACTGACGAAATTTTTACAAAATTTTACAGCGATGACTTAAATCAAGCTCTAATGCATGGCCCGACTTTTATGGGCAATGCTCTCGCCTGTGCTTGTGCCAATGCTTCGCTTGATTTATTTGAACAAATTGATTATGAGCGAAAAGTAAAAATTATTGAGAAGTTTTTTTGCAAAAATTTACCAAAATTTAAAAAATACAAGAAAGTTCTTGAGGTCAGATTTATCGGGGCTATTGCTGTTATTGAAATTGACACTAACTGGGAAGAAATTAAAAAAATGCGCTTGAGTTTTATTGAAAAAAATGTTTTTTTACGCCCATTTGGTAATGTAATTTATGTGATGCCATCGCTTTCAATTTCAATTGCCGAGTTAAGAAATATTTTCTCGGCAATTGAAAAAATTCTTAAAGAATTTAATTAATTTTATTTCTAATTTTTAAAACCAAATGGTATAAATTAGTATTTGAAATTAACCTCTTTGTCCAACACCTAAAGTTGGATTTGCTGTTCTCCCGCCAGTTATATCAGGAGCACCCGGAACTGGAGCATTTGATGGTCTCAATGGAACGATTTGATCTCTTGGAGTAGTTGGAGGAGTTGCAGTAGCTTGGCCAGGAGTAGTTGGAGTTGATTCTGGATTTGTTCCAGCATTATCTTCACTTGGAGATCTTAAAATTTTTTCTAAATATAGATTTATCATATTTATATAATTATTTGTTAATACTAATTATGCATTTGTAATATTTATTATTACAAATACATATTATTTACGTTATATTAATATTATTATATGTCAAGATATATTATTTATATTATTATTAGTTATTTTTTATTATTTTAGTTTTATTTACTATTAGGGATAATTTTTTTTAAAAGATTCTCCATTTAGCGACAGGGGAAAATTAGCGGTCTCATCACCCTCCCCGTTGCTAAGAGGGTAAAAATTTTTTTTACCAAAAAAAATTTTGGGAGGGGCAAAGGATTATAATTTAAAACTCCAAAGATAAAATAATTTGATAAAGTAATTTTCTTAGGTTAAAACTCAATTTTATAAAATTTTAAATTTAAAATATCAAAATTTTCTTTGATAAACCAAAATTCTCCCTCCCAAAATTTTCTTGCAGAAAATTTTACCCTCTCGCACGGGGAGGGTGATGTAATTGCTAATTTTGGCAGAGGAAATTTTTACCCTCTTTAGCGCGAGGGCTTGCACACCTACATTATTTTTTTGATTAATTTTAGTAAAATAACTATTTTTAGGAAATAAGGTTTTTTGCAATCGCTTGATCTAATTGATTAATTGCAACATCCTCAGCACCAACCCTATCCCATATACAAGAAATTACTGCCAAAAAATCGATTTTATTTTTTACCAACTCACCACAATTATCTGGATTTATGCCACCAATTCCAACAATCGGTAAATTAAGCATTTCAATTGCCCAATTCAACAATTCAATCGTTGGTTTGCCTCGAGAATTTTTGGTTTTGGATGGAAAGAAAGCTCCAAAGGAAATGTAATCAGCTCCGATTTCACCCGCTTCCATTGCCAAATGTCTAGAATCGTAACAACTGGCACCAATAACAAAATTTTCTGGGGAATTTTGACGTATTTCATTAATTTTATTATCATCAATACCAACATGAACTCCCGATAAACCAAGCTCGGTAGCAATTTCATAAAAATCATTTAAAATAAATGGACAATTATAATCATTGCAAATCTTTTTAATTTCTTTACTATAATTTTTTATTACATGTTGAGGATAATCTTTAAGTCTAAGCTGAAATACCGCAACTTTATTGGTTTGTAATGCATTTTTTAGTGATTTAGAAAATTTATCAATTTCAATTTTAGGCGGAGAAATTAAATAAATTTTTGTCATATAAATTATTTTTTGCGACGAAAAAATGCCGGAACATTGATAATTTCATCATCAAATTTTTCTTCAGAATTGCTTTCATTTTCTTCGTCAAAGACGGTTCCACCAAAAAATTGCTGACGCTTTTTATCTGCTTCATTCTTAACATTATGAGTTGATGATTCTTCATGATGTTTTTTTGAATGTTCGTGCTCAATATCAATTTTATGCGAATCGCTAAAAATATTATTTTTAATATGTTTATCATTGTTATGATGGTCATCATCTGAGATTTCTGGTTCACTTTTTTCTTTATTCATAAAGCTAAAAAGGCTAAAACCAGATTCTTTTCTGGATCTTTCTCTTTTGCTAGCTCTTGAAACTTTGGAAGTTTTTTGCGGCTTTTCATGCGATTCATAATGGTGTTTTGCTGTTTTACGATTATTATCTTCATCCTCAACTTCAGCCTCAGTTTCATTTTTATGTCGATGTTTTTCGTTAGATTTTTCAGTATTTTTAAGAATTTTTGGTGTTTCAATTTCATAGGAAATATCTTCTTGCTCTTCATTGTCATCGAAACTTTCTTCGTTAATATTATTAAATAATGAGCTCTTATTATGTTTTTCTTCTTGATGGGATTTAGCCTTAGCTTCAAAATGATGATCAAAATTTTCTTCACGGACATAGGTTTTTTTTGGCTTGAAATTTTCATCACTAATTTCATCAATTTCGGTTTTTTGAGGCTTAGCGGAAATACCTGGGTCAAAAAAACTTTTATTAACATTGTGATTGATGGCTTCAGGAACAACTGCTCTAAATCTTGAAGGTTCGTGAACCTCTTTTTTTTGGTGATCACGACGAAATTCTTCACTATCAATGCCAGTGGCAACAACCGAGATTCTAATTCTGCCTTTCATATTTTCGTCAAAGGCTGAACCAAAAATTATATTAGCATTTTGATCAACTTCCTTGCGAATTGCATTGACTGCCATATCCGCTTCAAATAAGGTCATATCGGGTCCACCCGTCATATTGACCAAAACTCCCTTAGCACCTTTTATTGAAATATCATCAAGCAATGGATTAGCAATTGCCGCCTCGCATGCCAATATAGCTCGATTTTCACCCGTGGCTTCGCCAGTTCCCATCATTGCTTTACCCATTTTAGTCATAATAGTACGAATATCGGCGAAATCAAGATTTACTAAACCAGGCATTGTTATTAAATCTGTAACCCCCCTAACCCCCGCATATAAGACATCATCAGCCATTTTAAAAGCAGACTCAAATGTAGTGCTTTCATTGGCAATTCTAAAAAGATTTTGATTTGGAATAACGATAAGAGTGTCTACATATTTTTTTAATTCTTCAATACCAACCTCAGCCGTTTCCATACGATATTTTCCTTCAAAATGAAATGGCTTAGTGACAACACCAACAGTTAAAATTTCACGTTCTCTGGCTAATTTTGCAATAACAGGAGCTGCACCAGTTCCAGTTCCACCACCCATTCCAGCAGCGATAAAAACCATATGACAATCTTCGATATATTTAGAAATTTCTTCGATATTTTCTTCAGCTGCAAGTTTACCACGATCAGGAAAGGATCCAGCTCCTAAGCCTTTTGTAGTTTTTACTCCAAGTTGAATTCTATTTGGAGTAAGCGAATTAGTTAATGCTTGCGAATCAGTGTTTGCAGCGACAAACTCAACACCCTCAAGATTGGAGCGAATCATATTGTTAAGGGCATTCCCTCCAGCTCCACCAACTCCAAAAATGATAATTTTTGGCTTCATAATTTCAGGATGGGGTATATCAAGTTTGATTGGCATATGACTTTTTGTTTTTTTTGATGATTTTGGAGAAATAGAATTTTCGTGATCTTGCATAAATTTTATCTTAGATTTTCGTTGATAATATTTTTATTAGCACAAATTAAAGTTGATTTTAAAATTTCATCTTCGTTATTTATGGTTATAATATTTTTATTCTTATCAATTAAAAGCTCAACAAAATTTAAGATATTTTTTGAAAAAAATTTACTTGATTCAAAAGGAATTCGACTTGGATAATTTTCGTAACCAAAAATCTTAACATCATTATGTTCTATAATTTGATTAATCTTAGTTAATTCACAATTTCCGCCGTTAGCACTAGCTAAATCAATGATTATTGAATTGGGCTTCATTAGATCAACCATTTCCTTAGTTATTAAGATTGGAGCTTTTTTATTTGGAATTAAAGCGGTTGAAATAACTACATCTTGAGTTTTTAAAGTTTCTGCCAATAGTTCTTTTTGCTTAACTCTATACTCTTCCGACATTTCAGTGGCATATACCCCATCAGTTTTTTCATCGGTTTTAACCTCAATGAATTTTCCACCCAAACTTTGAACTTGCTCTTTTGCCGAAGAGCGAACATCAAAAGCACTAACAATAGCACCCAATCTTTTGGCGGTAGCAATGGCTTGAAGACCCGCCACACCTGCACCAATTATTAAAAATTTTGATGCCGAAATTGTTCCTGCTGAAGTGATCATCATTGGCACTGATTTTGAGGTTTCGTAAACCGCATCAATTACCGCTCTATAACCTGCAAGGTTACTTTGTGAGGATAACACATCCATTGATTGAGCACGAGTTATTCTTGGAAGATAATCAAGAGCGAATAAATTAACATTAAAATTAGCAATTTTTTGCACAATATTTTTGTTAAAAACTGGATTTACCAGCGAAATAATATTAGAATTTTCCTTAAGTTTACTATAATCAAATTCAACATTTTGAACACTTACCACAATGTCAATTTCTGAAATTACTTCATTGATATTTTTTACAATTTTTGCACCAGACTTTTCGAAATCAGCATTAGTAAAAAAAGCATTTTTTCCAGCATCAGATTCGATAAAAACTTGAAAACCAAATTTTTGATATTTACCAACTACATCAGGTGTTATTGCCACTCGTTTCTCTTGAGAGTTTGTATCTTTTAAAGCTAGAATTTTCATATTTATTTATTTAAATTGGTGCGTTCGAGAAGACTTGAACTTCCACGGGTGTTACCCCATAACGACCTCAACGTTACGCGTATACCAATTCCGCCACGAACGCAATTTAATTTTTGAATATTCAAAATTATTAAATCAATTTATTGATAAAATAATTTTAATGCAAACGGTATTTTTTAAAATTTTATTAAGCAAAATATAATTTTTTAAAACAAAAATAAACTAATTTATTAAAGGTTTTATGCGGTTCAATGCTACAATAAACATAGATAAATCAGGGTTGGGTTCGTTTTTAAGTTCGGCAATAAAATTATCAAATCTCTCGGTTAAGAAAGAAGATTTTTTGCAATAACTAGAAATTAATTCATTGACATTTCTAAAATTTTCATTGGTGCTAAAAATTGCAATATCCTTAGATAATTTCATTTGATATGAATATAAATCTTCAAGCACGGTTTTGCTTGATAATTTTTGCCATCTATTGCTTAAATTGATTTTGTTTAGCCTGCTTCTAAGCCACTTTAGAGAATATCTAGTGCCGACTGCAAAATAAATTTCAGCAATTTTTTTTATTTCAAGTTTGGTAGAAATTGCAATTTCTGCAATATCAAAAGCCGAGGCAACTGGGTCAAGCGAAGCAACCTTTTCAGCGAGTTTGCGGTCGATATTGCTAATACAATATCTTTCAATTTTTCTTTCAAATGATTCTCTAGAAGCTTGTGCCATAACCGAAGATAAAATTCCAAAAAGTTCGTCAGCAATTTTATCGAATCTGGCAACAATTTCGCTAATTGAGCCTTTCACTTGATTGCGCAAAAGCCATAAAACTGACCTTTCTATCAATTTATTTGCACTAACAAACATTTGAGTTTGAGTATTTAACGGAATTTTTCCATCAAGATCTTCAATTTCTTGCCAAATCTCGCCAACACCAAAGGAATCAGTAGCGATAATAAAGTTTTTAACTACATCAACCAAAGAAAAACCACTATCCTGACAGATTTGGTTGATAAAGGTGATACCAATTCTATTGACCACAAAATTAGTAATTTGAGTGGCAATAATTTCATTTCTTAATTGATGATTTATAATTTCACTTGGCAATTTTTCTTGCATTAATTTTGGAAAATATGCCAATAAATCCTTTTCAAAATATTTATCCTTTACCAAATCAGAATTTAATATTTTATTATAAATATCCATTTTAGAATAAGCTAGCATAACACATAACTCGGGGCGAGTTAGAGTTTTTTGCTCAATTTGCAATCTTTCAATTTCTTTGCGATTTGGTAAAAACTCAATTGCTCTATTAAGTAATCCAGAAGATTCTAGACTATCCAAAAATTGCGACTGTTCGCTAAGTGCTGAACTTGGAAGGCTTTGAGCAATAGAAATAGCTTGGGTTTGCAATTTGTTGTCTAGTAACACCAAATGTGAAACATTGTCAGTCATCGCTTCAAGCATTTTATTTCGCTCTTCTAAATTAATTTTTTTGCTTTTTAAAGCAGAAATTAAAGCGATTTTAATATTTACTTCATGATCAGAACAATCAACGCCAGCAGAATTATCCATAGCGTCGGTATTGATTCGACCACCTTTTTTGGCAAATTCGATTCTTCCTTTTTGCGTAAATCCAAGATTTCCGCCTTCTCCAACCACTTTGCAATTTAGCTCATTACCATTAATTCTAAGCAAATCATTTGCTTTATCACCAACATCTTGATGAGTTTCCTCGCTTGATTTGACATAAGTTCCGATGCCACCATTCCAAAGCAAATCAACTGGAGCTTTAAGCATAATTTTCATCAAATCAATTGGAGCTAATTCATCATCAGAGATTTTTAGCATTTCTTTTATTTCAGGAGTTAATTTAATTGATTTTGCCGATCTTTCAAAAACTCCACCACCCTTAGAAATTTTTGATTTATCATAATCCATCCAAGTAGAGCGTGGTAAATTAAACATTCTTTCTCTTTCCTTAAATGACTCTTGAGGATTTGGATTTGGGTCTAAAAATATATGAAGATGGTTAAAGGCGCCCAGCAATTTGATATGCTTAGAAAGCAACATTCCATTACCAAACACATCCCCCGATAAATCGCCAATTCCCATTACGGTGAAATCTTGGTTTTGAATATCTACTCCAAATTCTCTAAAATGCCTCATTACTGAAATCCAAGCCCCTTTGGCAGTAATTCCCATTTTTTTATGATCATAGCCAGCAGAACCGCCCGAGGCAAAAGCATCGCCAAGCCAAAAATTATATTCAATTGAAACCGAATTGGCTATATCGGAAAATGTTGCCGTTCCCTTATCGGCGGCAACAACTAGATATGGGTCGGACTCATCATGCATTATTACATTTTGTGGATGAATAATTTTGTTATCAATTACATTATCGGTAATATCTAATAAACCACGCAAGAAAGTTTTATAACACTCAATCCCTTCTTTTTGATACTCATCACGCGACATTTTTGAAGTATCAGACTTAACCACAAAGCCACCTTTTGACCCAACCGGAACAATTACTGCATTTTTAGTCATTTGAGCCTTCATCAAACCCAAAACTTCAGTGCGAAAATCTTCGTGACGATCAGACCAACGCAAACCTCCCCTAGCAACTTTTCCACCCCTTAAATGCACCGCCTCTACTCTTGGCGAATAAACAAAAATTTCGGCATAAGGAAGAGGTAATGGTAGGTTTGGAATTTTCTTGCAATCAAATTTAAAGGACACATAACCTTTGAATTCGCCATTAATATCGGTTTGATAAAAATTAGTGCGAAGACATGCAATGATTACTGATAAAAATCTTTTAATTATAGCATCATCGTTAACATCTTTAATAATTATCAAATCATCATTTATATTTTTGATTAAATCATCAAGTTTTATAAGCCTATCTTTATGTTCAATATTTAAATTTGGATTGAATTTTAACTCAAATAATTCAATCAATTTTTTGCAAATTTGACTGTTGCGAGCAAAACACTCTGCTACATTACTTTGATTGATTTTAAACCCAGCTTGATATAAATATTTTGAAAGAGCTCTAAGTATGAATACTTGCTTCCAAGAAAAATTGCATAAAATAATTAATTTATTTAATGCACCTATTTTAGTTTTTTGATGCCATAAAGCATCAATTGCATTTTCAAAATTTTGTTTTAATTGGGTTGAAAATTTTACATCACTATTTTTGGAAATCTCAACCTTAAAATAATGAATCCATGCTTTTTTTATTGAACGATTTTTGGCATCTTCTTCGACATTTATTAGATAAGTATGCTCCTTGATAACATTTAATCCAAAGCTATCAAGCACTGGCATAATTGATGATAGAATAATTTCTTGATGCGGAGAATAAATTTTTAATTCGGTAATTTCTTTTTCACAATTATCGATATTTTGTTTTAATTTAAAAATTGCCGAATTTGAAGCAAATGATTGCTCAATAAATTCAATATCATCGCAAGCGGTTTTAGCATCAAATCTATCGATATAACTAACCGAAAAAGAATTTTTATATTTTGGATATAGAATTATTCTTTGCTCGTTTTCAAATTTATTTTTCAATTCTTCCACCAATTCATCGCTCCAAATTTTAGTAATTCTTACAATCTCTTGCTCAATATGAGATTCATCATAATTTGGAACGCCTTTATTAGTTCGAACTATAAGGTGAAATCGAATAAGATTTGATTCGGTGATTTGCAGGAATGAATCTGCGACTTCACCATTAAAAACTTCGCATAAATAACTTTTAATTTTTTCTCTAATATCGGAATTAGTGCGGTCTCTTGGTGTATAAATTAAACAACTTACAAAGCGATTAAATTTATCTTTGCGGGCAAAAAATTTAACAATTGAACGACCAGCAATGGAAACTATTCCTGTTGAATTTTTTAGCAAATCATCTTCGCTAATCTGAAATAATTCATCGCGAGGATAAGATTCAAGTATAGAAATTAAATCCTTGTAATTATGACTTCCTTTAACATATTCAGATTTTTCAATAACATGGTTAATCTTATTTTTCAAAAGTGGAATTGAAAACACACTCGAATAATAAACATTTGAAGTAAATAAACCAATAAAACGAAACTCTCCCATCACCTTTCCATCAGCAGAAAATTTTTGAACACGAATTCTCTCAGCATTGGTTGAGCGATGAATTTTCGAGCGATATCTTGATTTGATAACCTCAATTACAAATGGCAAATTAATTGAATCGCCAACTTCTTGAGGTGAAGCATTTACAACTTCAGGAAGAAAATCTGGATATTTAGATTTAAAAACCCCAAATGAAGTGTTGGCGACCTCAAATAACTCATAGCTGTTGTCGTTTTTTTTAATATCAAACTCTTTACATCCAAGCAAAATAAAATTTCCAGCCAAAACCCAATTCAAAAACTCTTGATATTGTAAAATTTCTTCTTCATTACATATTTTTTTTGCATTTGCAATCTGAGAACTGGCTTTTTTGACATATTCCTTCATTACTTCAAAATCATTAACCACCAAAGCAATTGTATCAAGAATTTTACTAAGATTTTCTTTTAGCAAATTAATTTCTGATTCATTGGTAATTTTATCTAAATGCAATTGGATTAAAGACTCATCTGTACCAGAGTTACAAACTTCAAGAAAGTCTCCTTCGCTACTTCTTTTAACCTTAAAAACGGGGTGAATTATGTTGTTAATTTTAATACTTTGCTTATCCAAAAAATTAACCGAAGAGTCTACTAAAAATGGCATGTCTTTATTGACAATTTCTATTATAGTATACGGACTTTCAAAACCATCATTGGCTTTACTTGGATTGTATATTCTAATATTAAAATTATTGGATTTTTTTTGATTTAAAAATTTATATGCAGATAAAGAATAATAGTATAAAGATTCGGTATTATAATTTTCAAAATCGACCAATTTATTTTCAATATAAAATTCTTGAATAAAATTTGAAAATTTGTCGAGATTTAATTCCTTAATTTTAGTTTTTTTGGAGAATTCTAAAACTTGTTTGATTAAATTTTGCATAAATTTATTTTTTGATTAATATCGCAACCATTTGCATTCCTTCAAGCCTTGGTTCGAGTTCAGCCTTAGCAAAACTTGAGGTAATTTCCATAATTTCTGACATCATTTTTTCAGCCAAATCTCGGTGGGTAATTTCACGACCCTTCATTTTAATACTTATTTTGACTTTATTGCCTTTATCGATAAATTCTTTGGTATGACGAATTTTAGTATCAAAATCACCCTTACCAATATTTATTGTCATTTTTATCTCTTTTACCTCAACAACCTTTTGTTTTTTCTTGGCATCTGCTGCTTTCTTTTGAATTTCATATTTCATCTTGCCAAAATTTGAAATTTTGCAAACTGGCGGGATTGCATTAGGGGAGACTTCAATTAAATCTAAATCCTGTTCTTGGGCTTTTTTAATCCCCTCAAGGGTAGTCATTATACCTATCATTTGACCCCGAGAATCAATCACTCTTACTTCTTTTGCTTTAATTTGTTCATTAATTCTAAATATATTATTACTATTTTGAATATTGCTATTATTATTGTTGTTGTTTGATGGTTTCACGATAAAATTAAAGTTGTTAATATTAGTTAAGTTAAATAATTTTTATAATTATAATTTTTACAATTATTAATTTCAAGAATTGATATTTTTGAAATAATTAATTTTAAAAAACGGAAAAATTGTAGGTGTTAATAGCAGTAAAAAATAATTGATTTTGCAATTTTTAAATCTTTGGTTGTTTTGCAAAAAATATTCACCACTTTTTATAATTCTTGCAATTTGAGCATCGGAAATAATTTCTTCATAATTTTTTTTAGAATTTCTGGTTTTTATTTCTAAAAAGTAAATTTCATAATGTTTTTTGGTAATAATATCAATTTCTCCAAATCTTGATTTATAGCGATGTTTTATGATATTGTGACCCCTTAACCAAAATAAAATCATTACAAAATATTCCGCCCATAAACCCATTTTATATTGTTGAATTTTTTTTTGATTAGGCATATCTAATTTATATTTTCGAGTGCTAATTTATATATCTCCTTTTTATTTACCCCATAAATTTCAGCGATTTCCATGGAGATGTCTTTAATTGATTTTCCATTTTTATGCAAAATTTTTACAAGTTTAATAACCTCTTTTTCTTCGAATTTAATTTGTTCTTTAGAAATTTTTTCTACGATAACCACAAATTCTCCTTTAGTTTTATCAGGATTTTCATCAAAAATTTGCAAGAGCTCCATAGCATTGCCAAAAAATATTTCTTCATATATTTTGGTTAATTCTTTGGCGATACAAATTAATCTTTGAGGCATAATTTCATTGATAATTTGAAGAGTTTCTATTAAACGATTTGAGGCCTCAAAAAATACAAAACTATAATTGTGTGAAAGCGATTTTAGTTGATGGGTTTTTTCGTTTTTAGTGCTAGCAAGGAAGCCTAAAAATAAAAAATTATCACATGCAATACCGCTAATTGAAATTGACGCCGTCAATGAAGATGCCCCTGGAACCGAAATAATTTTTTGATTATTTGCTCGCAAATATTTAATTAATTTATAGCCTGGATCTGAAATTAATGGGGTGCCAGCATCAGAAATTAAAGCCAATGAGTTTTTTTCAAGCAACATAGTAAGAATTTTATTTCTACATAAATTATCACTAAAATCATTGTATATTATCAATTTCTTCTTTATTATTTCAAATTTATGTAGTAAAATTCCTGAAATTCTTGTATCTTCGCAGACAATATAATCTACTGAAGATAAAATATTTAATGCCCTCAAGGTAATATCTGAAAGGTTACCAATTGGTGTAGCAACTACATAAAGCGCATTTTCAATTTGAGGAAATTTTATATTAGAAATTTGATTTATCATTTAACTAAATATTTATGAAAAATATATTTTTTATTATTTTGTTTGGATTTTTAAGCTCTTGCAATATGCATGATTTAAAATTTAGACAAAACTTTGATGAAAATGATCAAGAATATGCAACCGATAGCATTGTTTCCGATAAAATTATCACCAAAGAAAATAATATTAATTCTAAAAAAAATATTAACAAACAAAAATTTCAAGAAGAAAAAAATCAAACAGATATAAATTTTTCAAATCCAAATCAAAATTTTAACAATTTTCAAAACCAAAACCCTTTGGGGGTCGCTCCAGAGCAAAACCCTAATTTAACTGAACAAGAAGCCCTTCTTTTAAGACCAAGCACCTCAAGAAATCTAGAAATTTCTGATTTGCAAATTCCAAAACAATATCACCGCAAAATTCCTGTCGCCCTATTTTTACCATTTTCTGGCAAATATAAGGATTTAGGTTGGAGTATTTTTAATGCTTCGACCTTAGCATTATTCGAAAATGACTTAAATAACAAAATTGAACTCATATTATTTGACTCCAAAGAATCAATCCAAGACAACCAAAAAACCTTCAAAGAAATTATTGATCGCAACATTAAAGTTGTAATTGGACCAATTTTTAGTAATAACACCTTTGCCATAGAAAAACTTGCTAGGGACAATGATATAACAGTTATTTCACTATCAAATAATTTTGAATTACTTAACAAAACCACCGAATTTGGTGGAGTGTTTGTTGGTGGAATATTGCCAGAAACTCAAATCGATAGAATTGTAAATTTTGCTATGGATAAAGGAAAATTTAACTTTGCAATTTTAGCTCCAAATAACTCATACGGCAAGATTTCAACCGATTATCTCAAAAAATTTGTAAGGGCTAGAGATGGCAATTTTATTACCTCCGAATTTTATGAACCAACCAACCTAGATATTGATCGAGCTGTAAATAGAGTGGTAAATTCATTTGGTGTTCCAACCAAATCAAAAAACCGCGATACATCATATCTAGGAGATTATGACCGCATTTATCCCCAAGTTATATTCATTCCTGAATCTGGAAAAATATTATCAAAAATCGCCAGTTCGATTGTTAATTTAAATAAAGAGGAAAGACAGTTCCAATTAATCGGTTCTTCACAATGGGACGACCCATCCACCCTTAAGGATATTAACCTTTTGGGCGCTTGGTTTCCTGCACCAGAACCTGAAAAATTCCAATCCTTCATAAAAAATTATTATAGTTCCTTTGGCAAATTTCCACCGAGAATTGCCTCTTTAGCCTATGATTTTACAACTGCTATCGCGATGATTGCTCAAGATAAAAAAAATCTAAGAATTAACTTTAAGGATTTTATTGATTTTAGCGAAAAACATAGTAATGATTTTACAGGAATTGACGGCATCTTTAGATTCCTTCCAAATGGAGCAGTTCAACGCAACTTAGCCGTATTGCAAGTTGGCAACCAAAGATTTGATACCTTAGAAAATTCGGTTGAAAGATTTTTGAAATATTAATAAAAAAATAAAATGGATTTAAATTTAAAAAAACATCGTGAAGACCTGATTTTCTTACCCTTAGGTGGAGCCAATGAAATTGGCATGAACCTTAATTTGTATCACCTGGATGGCAAATGGATTATGATTGATTGCGGAGTTGGCTTTGCTTATAACATTCCTGGTGTAGATATGATGACCGCAGATATTACTTTTATCAAACAAAATCGACATAATCTTTTAGCAATTATCTTAACCCATATTCATGAAGATCATATGGGTGCAGTCCAATATTTATGGAAAGAGCTTGAAGTACCAGTTTTTGCCACTCAATTTGGTGCGAATTTTTTAAAAAGCAAATTATCCGAATTCAAACTTGATAAGTTGGTTCCAATCAACATAATTGATGCTTCTAAGCCTTTAAAACTTCACTCATTTGAAATTGAATTTATTGGACTTACCCACTCAGTTCCAGAAATGAAGGCACTTTTAATCAAAACTCCAAAAGGTAATGTTTTGCATACTGGTGACTGGAAATTTGACCATAATCCTGTGGTTGGCGAGATCAGCGAAATTGAAAAAATTAAAAAATATGGCGATGCGGGTGAAATTGATGTAGTGGTTTGCGACTCCACCAATGCCATCAATGAAGGACACTCAAAATCGGAAGGTGATTTACACGATTCACTTAAAAGTCTTATTGTCAATCGCAATGGCTATGTTGGAGTCACAACCTTCGCCTCAAATATTGCTAGAATTCACACAATTGCCTCAATTGCTAAAGAAGTTGGTAGAAAAGTTGTATTGGTTGGATTTTCACTTCACAGATTACTCGATGTTGCCAAAAAAAGTGGTTATTTATTAGATAATTTTGAATTTATTTCTGACCGCGAAATTAAATTTTACGACAAAAAAGAAATTTTAATTATCTCAACTGGTTGTCAAGGAGAACCCCTTGCTGGAACACGTAAAATTGCCTCCAACACCCATCCAACAATTCATTTTACCAAAGGCGATTTGATGATTTTTTCTTCAAAAATTATTCCAGGAAACGAGAAAAAAATCTTCGAATTATTTGATTTGCTTGCCAAAAAACAAATTGACGTTATGACCGAAAAAGACCATTTTGTTCATGTTTCAGGACATCCGTCAAAAGAAGAATTGCGCGAGCTTTATGCTCTAGCTCGCCCAAAACTTGCAATTCCAGTTCATGGCGAGTTTATTCACACCAAAACTCACTGCGAACTTGCAAAAGAATGTGGAGTTGAAAAAACCATTCAAATTGAAAATGGTTTAGCCATCAAAATTGATAAAAATAATATTATTTCTTCCGACAAAGTTGGCTTCGTAAAAACTGGCTATATTGGTGTTGATGGCAAGCAATTACTCGATTTAAAAAGCGATATAATTCGTGAAAGAAAAAAATTGCAAGAAGCTGGGATTATATTCATTAGTTTTGCCGTCAATGACAACCTTAAAATTCAATCTAGAATTATTATTAATTCAGTTGGAGCCTACGATTTTAAAAGCGACCCAGAAGCTGAAGACATTATTCGTAAAGAAATCGAGATTTTTGTTCGCAATAAGGCTCGCCAGCTCAATTTAAATGATGGCTTTGGCTTAAATTTTCTAAAGAAAAAAAAGAAAAAAATTAAAGAATCCAAAATTATCGCCGAAATTGAAAAAGCTCTTCGCTCCAACCTGTTAAAAATTCTTGAAGATTTTATGGGCAAGCGCCCCGCTCTTGAGATTAATATTTTAAATATACACTAAATGACATTAACTGCCTTCATTGGAATGTGCTTTGCTTGGGGTTTTAGCTGGATTGCAATGAAATTTCAGGTTCAATCATTTTTGCCACCCGAAATTTCATTATTTTACCGTTTCCTCCCCGTCTCCCTAATAATGTTTTTACTATGCATAATCACTAATAAAAGATTAAAACCCTTCAAAACTGAATATAAATTTTTTCTAAGCATCGCCTTTTGCAATTTTTTCTTGAATTTTATTATCGGTTATCATGCCAGTAAATTTATTCCAAGCGGTATGATTGCAGTAATTTTTAGTCTAACAATTATCACTTCAGAAATTTTTAAAGCTATTTTCGATGGCAAAAAAATTCAGAAAAAAATTATCATAAGCAGCACTATCGGCACCATTGGATTAATATTATTTATCGCTCCCTTCTTGCAATTTGACAATTCACCATTGAGCCAAAAAATTCTGGGTTTCGTTCTTGGAATTTTTATGATGATTGTATTTTCTTTTGGCAATTTTTTAGTAGAAAAAAACCGCAACCAGAATCATACTCCTTTATTCACCGCAATTGCCTATTATTCTGGCTTTAGCTCGGTTTTTTTATTTATTTTAAATCTCGCTTTAAGCCATAATTTTGAATTTGATTATTCAACTAAATTTATTTATTCATTACTTTATCAAATATTTTTTTCCTCAATCGTTGCCTTTTTGTGTCTATATTATTTAATACAAAAAATTGGTTCAGTTAGAGCCAATTACACTGCATTAATTTACCCAACAATTGCATTGATTGTTTCTGCATTTTTAGAAAATTTCACCTTTACAATTTTTGGAACCTTTGGTTTAATTTTAATAATAGTTGCAATTTCGATTGAATTTGTGAATAAAAATAGTTTAAACAAAATTCTAAAAAATGTCTTTAAAAACTGAATATAAAATCATTGCCGATCATTTACGCTCTAGCTGTTTTTTAATTGCCGATGGCATTTTACCAAGTAATGAAGGTAGAGGATACGTACTTCGCAGAATTATTCGCAGAAGTGTTCGCCAAATTCATAAATTGGGAGCAAAAAATTTAATTATGCACCAATTGGTTGTAGCTTTAATTACCGAAATGGGGGAAAATTTTCCCGAATTATCTAGGGCTAAAAATGTAATTATCGAAACCTTAAAAAATGAAGAAGAAAAATTTCGTGAAACCCTCGAAAATGGCTTAAAAATTTTGGATGAAGAAATTGCCAAAATTAAAAATTCTAATAATTCAAAGCAAAAATTATCAGGGGAAATTGCCTTTAAACTCTACGACACTTTTGGCTTTCCGCTTGATTTAACACAAAATATTTGTAGCGAAAATAATTTAGAAATTGATCTCGATAAATTTGAATCAGAAATGGAAAATCAACGCCAAAGAGCCCGTCAAAGTTGGGCTGGAAGTGGTGAAATCGCTGATGACAAAATCTTTTTTACACTTAAAGAAAGATTTGGTGAAACTAAATTTTTATATCACCAAACCACTAAAGCACGAGCAAAAATTTTAGGAATTTTTCATAATCTTAAAGAAGTATCGAATTTAAATTTAATTGAAAAAAAAGCTGGTGATTTAATTTTTATAATTCTTGACCAAACCCCATTTTATGCTACTTCAGGTGGTCAAAAAGGCGATGATGGAAATTTATTTATTTCAACAAATTATCAAGAAAATAAACCAATTGACTATAATAATATTGAAAATTTTGTCGATATTTTGGAAACCAAAAAATTTGCTGGAAATCTTTTTGCGCATTTCGTTGCCGATTTTAAAGGAAATCTATCAATCGGCGATGAAGTTATTGCCATCGTCAATAATCGCAATCGCCAATTTCGGGCACAAAATCACTCGGCAACTCACCTTTTGCACAAGGCTTTGAAAGAGGTTTTGGGCAATTCCATCTCGCAAAAAGGTTCAAATGTTGATGCCAAACAACTTACTTTCGATTTTAATTTAAATCGCGCGATGTCAAATGAAGAAATTGAACAGGTTGAGGAGTTGGTCAATTTTTACATTCGTCAAAATTCAAAAATTCATACCAATGAAATGCCAATTGATCAGGCCAGAAATTCCGGTGCCGAGGCTCTTTTTGGCGAAAAATATGACGATATCGTTCGAGTTGTTGCCATGGGCCCTTCGGTTGAATTATGCGGCGGAACTCATGTTGAAAATACTGGCAATATTGGAATTTTTAAAATTATCTCTGAAAATGGAGTAGCATCTGGAGTTCGTAGAATTACTGCCAAATCAGGTTTTTACGCACTTCAACATTTAAAACTCCAAGAACAAAAATTCTACGCTTTATTGAATTCTCTTAAGGTAAAGCAACAATTTGATGAGGTAAAAATTGCTGAAAACGAGTTTTTATCAAACAAAGTTGGCTATGATGATTTAAGTTATTTTCTTAACGAAAATACTCCAAAAATTATCAATAAAAGTCAAAGTCAAAACCTAAATCAAGCCCTAGAAAAGACTACCCAAATTGGAATTGATTTTTTACAAAATATTAAGGAAAAAGATAAGGAAATTTTGCGTTTAAAACAAGAAATTTGGAGCCAAAATTTACAAAAAATTCAAACCGAAAACATAAAAAGTATCAATTTTTCTCATCATATTTTCAAAGAAACCGACAGCAAAGACCTTCGAGAAATCATGATGTTTGCGCAAAAATCCCAACAATTTTCTAAATCCCAAATTTTAGTTTTTTTTGGCATTATCGATGATAAGGTTGCAGTTTGTTTAGCGATTTCTAACGACTTAACTAATAAATTTGATGCAAGCAAAATTTTACCGCAAATCACTGAAATTATTGGTGGCAAGGGCGGAGGTGGCAAAAAAGATTTGGCGATGGGAGCCGGAGTTTATATCAACAAAATTCCCGATGCGCTAAATTTTTTAAAACAAACTTTGCAATTATAAATGTGGATAATTTTAACTTTACTTGCAGTTTTTTTTCAAATTTTTCGCAATCTGGAACAAAAAAATTTATCAAAAAAAGTAGATGCCATAACCTCTTCTTGGGCAAGATTTATTATGCCATTTCCAATTGCCATAATTTTAGTATTACTCACTTTCCAAAACTACAATTTTGTTTTTTTTAAATATATCTTAACCAATGCTTTTTTTCAAATGTTAGGAAGTATTTTTTTGATTAAAGCAATGCAGAGTAAAAATTTTTCAATCGCAGTTGCTCTAGGCAAGACCGAAACAATTCAAGCTTTAATAATCGGCTACTTTTTTTACAATCTTAAAATATTACCATTTAAAATATTGTTATTAATTTTATCTTTTATCGGAATTATTTTAATGAGTGATTTTAAATTTAATAATCGCCAAGAATTTATTGATTCAATCAAAAATCCAAAAAATTTTTATGGCATTTTATGTGGTTCTTGTTTTGCCATTACCGCCTTTAATTTAAAAGATGCAACTCAAATTTTAATTAACGAGAATTACCATATTTTTTTGGCATCAACCATAGTTTTGTTATGGACAATTTTTTTTCAAAATATTTTTTTTATTTTAATTAAAATTAAAGAAAAATCATTGATTTCAAGTATTAAATCATTGTGGCATGCTCAAAATCGAAAATCTTTTTTTATTGCCAGTATTTTTAGTTTTATTGGCTCCTTTTTTTGGTATAGCGCTTACAGTTTTGGCGAGGTATTGGGGGTAAAAATATTAGCTCAAATTGAAATAATAATTGCCATTTTAATTTCAATTTATTATTTTAATGAAAAACATAATATAAAAAATCTTATCGGCATTTTTATTACATTATTTTCAATTATTACCATTTTAAGTTTATAAATAAGATGACAAAAATTCATAAAAAATATTTTGGAACCGATGGCATTCGTGGCACCGCCAATCAATTTCCGATGACGGCAGAAATTGCCCTAAAAGTTGGTATGGCTCTTGGCGCAAGGTTTGGCAAGGCTTTCACTAATGATTCGCATCGCCACCGTGTAGTAATTGGCAAAGACACCAGATTATCGGGCTATATGATTGAACCCGCCTTAACCTCAGGATTTGTGGCTATGGGTCTTGATGTGTTTTTAGTAGGTCCAGTGCCAACACCAGCAGTTTCTATGCTTACCCGTTCGCTTCGAGCCGATATTGGCATAATGATTTCAGCTTCGCATAATCCATTTGGTGATAATGGCATCAAAATTTTCAATCGCGATGGTAACAAATTAGATGACGAAATTGAATTTGAAATTGAACAAATGATTGATAGCAATTTAGAAAAATATTTAGCAAAATCTGATGATTTAGGTCGGGTAAAAAGGCTCGAAGACCCAAAAGGACGATATATTGAATTTGTTAAAAATTCATTTCCAAAGGATAAAAATTTAACCAATATTAAAATTGTAGTCGACTGCGCAAATGGTGCTTCTTACAATATCGCACCCACAATTTTTCGAGAGCTTGGTGCAGAAGTTATTGAAATTCACACCGAACCAAATGGTTTTAATATTAATCTAAATTGCGGATCCACCCATCCGCATGATTTGCAACAACAAGTCTTGAAACATCAGGCTGATATTGGTATTGCCCTTGATGGTGATGCCGACAGATTAGTGGTAGTTGATGATTTGGGTAATATGATTGATGGCGATATTTTAATTGCTCTTATCGCTGAAAAACTTCATAATGAAGGCAGGCTTAAAAAAGATTTGGTGGTCATAACTCAAATGTCTAATATGGCACTGGAGGAATATTTAAATTATATTGGCGTTTCTACAATTCGCACCAATATTGGCGATCGTTATGTTTTAGAAGAAATGAAAAAACAAAAATGTAATTTTGGCGCTGAACAATCGGGTCATATTGTGCTTTCAGACTACTCCACTACTGGCGACGGTCTAATTGCTTCACTACAAATTCTTGAAGTTCTAGCCAATCAAAAGCAACAAAAAATTAGCAATTTGAGGCAGATTTTTAGTCTTAATCCACAAATTTTAGTAAATGTAAAATTTCAAAGCGAGGTCAATCCTTTGCAAAAAAATGAAATTCAAGATTACATAAAATCACAGCAAGAAATTGTTGGTAAATCAGGCAGAATATTGGTTCGCAAATCTGGAACTGAAAATTTAATTCGAATCATGGTTGAAGGTAAAAATTTGAATGCAATTCAAAATATTGCCGAAAATATTAAACAAAAAATTATGGATAACTAAATGTCATTATTGAATTTTATTGCAGGTGGTCTTGGAGCTGGAGGCGGATCAAATCAAGCAAGAACCACATTTGGGAATGGTAACGAATACATATTTAATTCTTCTTTTAGTTCAATAAATCTTTCTAAAATTTCTAATAAATCGACAACTCCACAAACAAATAATAGATCTCATGATAATTTTCATATACAATATGCGATTCATATTAATCGTAATAAAACACAAGACCCCACACTATATCCTGTTAACTCATTTTTCTCAAACAACAGACGAGACCCGATATTATATTCTGTTAACTCATTTTTCTCAAACCATCATAATGCATTTTTTCCGCCACCGCAAAATTTTAAAGTTTATGATCATGAAATTTTATCACCAACTAATGAACACTGCATAATTATTTAAAATGATTAAAATTATTGATTCAAATCAACTAAATTCATTTATTAATCTTCGGCTTGAAGCATTAAAAACCGAACCAAATAATTTCTTGTCAACTTTTGAGGAAGAAATTAAATATTCTAATTTAGACTGGCAACAAAAATTACAAAATAGCTTTTGGTTTGGATTTTTTCAAGAAAATAATTTAATAGGAATGATTAGTTTTGAAATTGCTAAAAAAAATAAAATCAATCATACCGCCGAGATAGGCGGTCTATATATCAAGCACTCCCATCGCAAGTTGGGAATTGCTACCAAATTAATAAAATTTGTTGAAAATTTTGCTAAACAAAAAAATATTTTGCAAATATATCTCGGTTGCAATTTTAATAACAAAATTGCTATCAATTTATATGAAAAATTGGGATACAAAATTATTGCCATTCGTCCAAATTTTGCCAAAATTAACAATGAATATGTTGACGATGTAATTATGTTAAAAATTTTGTAGATGTTTTTTTTTAGAAATATTTGAAAAAATTTATAGTAAAATATAATCGCAACTTAACAATAAGTTTTTTTGTTAAAATTATTAAAAATTAATATAGGGGGTTTAACCTAGGGATGGTTATTACACAGCCTTTTATTACTAAATATTCTTTTTTGTTAAATCAAAATTTTTATCAATATTTGTAGTTATCAACATCGCATTGAAAAATTATTACATCATTTCTCCTATGGCATTTATTAAATTTAAAATCATGATGATGTTATCATTTGCTTGCGAGCCAAGTTATTTAAAGGGTATAAAAATATTGAGCTGCTAAAACCAAATATAAAATATCGCCGCTCTCGTCTAAAATTGGAATTGAAGTTTAAAAATTTTTCAAAAACCCCACAACAAAACTATCTTTTAATTCAGAAAACTATCCAACTCTTTAAGTAATTCTAAATGCAAATCATCTATATTTTTAACCCAATCATCATTTTGAGATTTGTTGTTATAAATTTTATCAATTGTTTTAACATAATTGAACATTTTTTCGGCACCAACATTTGCCAATATCCCCTTAAGAGAATGTAAATGATTATTAACTACCTCATGATTGCCAAAAGAATTATATTTTTTTATTTTAGAAATTATTTGCTTACTATCATCGATAAATAAATTTAAAATTTTCGTCTTTTCTTCTTTGGAAAAATTAGAAATAAAATTTGAATTAAAAACTTTACTAGAATTAATGCTAATTTCTGGTTGTTGAAAATTATTAAAACTTCTATCTAAGAAATCTTTATCGGTATCGATATCAACAAAATTATTGGCTAAAATCTTTATCAAAATTTCAAAATTTTTACCCTTAACAAAATAATCATTCATACCATTTTTAAAATATCCAGATACCGCATCTGCAGAGTCATCTCCTGTAAGTGCGATTATGGGTATTTTTTTGTCAAATTCAATGTTATTAGCTTCTTCAATTTTACGAATTTCACTTGAGGCCTCATCCCCATTTAAAAAATCCATATTAATATCGGTTATAATTGCATTAAAACTTGTTTTTCCAAAATTATCTAGACTATTTTTATATAAATTTAATACCTCAATACCGCTTCTAGCTTCAATCGTTATAACATTTAACTTTTCCAACATTTTTCTAGTCATAACCAAATTCAACTCCTGATCATCGGCCAAAATTATTTTTTTACCAGCGATTTTTCTATATATTTTTTCAATTTTATTACCAAGATAATTAAGATTATCTTCATAATTAAAAAGTAGTTTGGAAATATTTCTAGCTACCTGATTGGAAGGTGAATTTTTGCTAATATAGCCAGAAAAATCATTGACATTACCGCGATTTTTCAAATCTTCATAAAAGGTTTCATAAGAAAGTGAAGTTGCCGAAATAATTGGTAAATTATTTTTAGTTTTTTTAATTATTCGAGCAGATTCAATTCCGTCAATTTCAGGCATTTGAATATCCATTAAGACCAAATCGAATTTTTTATTTTTGGCCAAATTTATTGCATCTCTTGAATTACTTATGGTTTCACAAATTATGTTTGGCAATAATTTTTGAATTTTAGTTTTAAGGGCTATAAGGTTAATTTCATGATCATCTACCAATAAAATTTTCTTTTGCTGAGAAAGTTCTTTGGTTTTCAAAACATCTTCTTTGGAAGGATATGGAAATAATAAAGTAAATCTGGTCCACCCTCTATCACCTTCGCCATATTTCGATTCACAATAAATATTACCACCAAATAAATTCATATTTTTTTTACAAAAAGCTAAACCAAGTCCAGTTCCACCTTTTTTGTTAAAAGTAGAAAAATCATTAAATAATTTTTTAATATTATATTTAGAAATTCCTGGACCATTATCTAAAAAGTTAATTAAGTTATATTTTTTTCCAGAGATAATTTTTTGGTCAAAACTTATGGCAATATTCATGTCTGGAAATTGATTTGAATAATAAAGAGCATTTTTAATTATATTGTTGAAAATAAAGTAAAATCTCTCGATGGTGGTTTTAAAAAATAGGTTACTAAATTTTTCTGGATCTGGAATTTCATATATAATTTTTGATGAATACAGATTTTGAGGATAATATTTTTGGATGGTTTCAATAACTTCATAAGCGGATAAATAAATAAAATCATTCTCATCAATTTTTTTCTCAGAAATATCGCTTAAAACAATATCAATAATATCATTGGCATGCCTAACAGACTGGTTTACCGAATCAACAAATTGTGTCAATTGTTTTCTTTCATTTTTAAGATTTTCAGAATTATTTAAAATTTTCTTAACCAAATCTTCATTTTTAATATTATTGCTAATTTCATCAATTTCTTCATTGAAAAAAATATTTTTTTTTATTTGATTAATATAATTTTCAACATTAATTACAACAGCGCTGATGCTGGCTAGTGGGTTTCTTAATTCGTGTGCTATTGCTCCTGCTAATGATTTGAAAATTGAGGCTTTTTTACTTTCAAAATCGCCAACTTTTGCCTTTGTCAAAAACAACGTTCCGCAAAAAAAGGCAAATGGAAATAAGGATAAAATACTGGCAACCTCTCTAAAACTTATGGTTAAAGAATATCCAAAAAGATAATCATAAAATAAATAACCAAAAAATACCCCAAAAGACAATATTAACAGTATCAGCAAAATATTGTTCACTATTAAAATTACCAAAAAAATCATAATGGTTTCAGCCACTAACCAAATCTTAGAAAAATCATTAATAAGCATTAAATAAGTGAAAGTGATTGGCAAAATCCACATTACCCACGAATACCACAGAATCATTAGCCAAGGTTGTGCTTTGTAATTTTTTCGAGAAGAATAAATTAACAAGAATAAGATAGCTAAAGAACTTATGCTTGAGCTAAATCGAAAGAAAATACTGTCATATTGCTCTTTTACAAGATATACACACACAGCCCAATATAATGGATGCCCAACTAGGCAAACTAAAGATCCCCAAAAGATATTTAATTTACTTTTTTCATAATTTTCATAAAGAAACTTAAGCAATCTTTCTATAAAAGGCTGTGGCATTATGTAATATTTTAGTTATTTTTTTGATACGATACAAAAATTATAAAACTCAAAATGAGGCTGATCAATATTAAGAATTTTTGAAGATTTTTCATTATTCAAAACTTCTAAATTATATTTTTTTACAAAAAGAGTAATGTCTTTGAAGCCATTAATAAAGGCTTCCCCCATTACTCTCATTGATTTCATAAAATCCTCAATTTCTTTAATATTAGTTTTATCAAGAATAATATCGGATAATACATAGTCAAACCATAATCTATTATTTTTATTTAATAATTTAGAAAATGCTTTAAAAATTTTGTTAATTTCATTTTGACCAAAATACATTGACCCCCCCTCCCAAATAAAAAAAGTTGGCAAGTCTTTATTAAATCCATTTGCTGGATTCAATAAAACCTCTTCAATATCTTGGGTAATTAAATCAATTGGAACTAATTTAACATTTTCTCTCGAAGAAATATTAAAAATTTTATCTCGATCTTTTAACATTGTTGGCAAATCCAAATCAAAAATATTGCCCTTTGAAAGATCTAGCCTGATAAATCTATTATCATATCCCGAACCAATATTAACAATATTATAAGATTCTTTATCTTTAATAAAATCCAAAACCGCATTATCAAGATGTTTAGCTCTAGCGACAACCATATCTTGAATTTGTGGCGTGTGCTTTTTAAATCTTTTAGCTAAGGTAATGCCGTGCTTTCCAGCAATAACCGAAGCAAATGGATCATCAAGTCTAGACTCTCCCTCCTCTTGCTCTAAAGCTCTAAAACCAGAAATTAACTTGGCAGTAGTCTTTAATTTATGCTCGTATAAAACTTCAATTTTATCAGTATCCATTGCTTTTTTTCTAAGACCGTGAATATCTTCAGCCCAATAAGTAAAATCGCAATCGGCGACTAATTTAGTGCCGTTAAACATTTCAACCTTTCCTGTAAACAAAACTTTTTTACTAGCATTCATTCTATTGACCAAAACTTCACGTGATTCTTCGGGTATCGTTGACCTACAAATCAAATCAGAGGTACTAGGACAAATCCAACGAATAGTTGATTTGGCACCCCACATATAAATTGCATATTCATCAAAGACCTCAAAGAAACCAACAATTGGTGCAAGATGAAATAATGTTGCCAACGCTATACCACCAGTATAATCCGCTGATAACAACATTAATGCCGCCTGATGAGTTATATATTGATTTGAAGAGGCAACATTTAAAGGCAATACTGTTTCAGCATAGCCTCTTTTTATATTTTCAATTCTCCAATCAAGAAAATCAAGGACAGGGATCGACTCCCTAAAGCGAGCGTTTAACTTGTCAAGATTGAACCTCTTTTCCTTATCAATTTCCCATGCATCAGATGAATCTAAAATAAATTGAGAATTGATTTGATTGCGAGAATTTACTAGTGCCTTGTTTTTATGATTTAAATTTTCCATAAAATAAGTTTTAATTTAAATTGATTTAAAAATATTTTTTAATAAAATAGTTGTTGTATTTTTTAAATTTTAAAATTGTTAATTTTTAAAATTTTTTGGGTTGTATTTTTAAGTTTAAAAACATATACTTTATTCTTAATTATCATAAATATTATGCTTCTATATCACTTAGACATAAAGCTTAAAATAATAACAATCGGACTTAAAATTATTTACTAAAAAAACTAGCATATGCTATGCTCTGTTTTGAATTATTAATTTGAAAAAAATTTTATCAAATTAACATACATAATTTACCAAAAATTTATTCAGATTTGGTAGCTTCTAGTAATCTTAAATAAATACAATTACAAAATTTATATATTGGTTTGAAGTTTCAAATTCTAACTAAATATTTTTTGATATAAGGAATTATATCATCGCTTTTATCGTTTTTAAAAAGACCTTTTATGGCTTGGTTAAAAAAAATAAAATAAAAAAATTTGATAAAATTTAATTTAAGAGTTCAAATTTATATAAAATTTCAAACCTAAAAATTTCCATATATTTTTAACATTATAAAATCTAAACTTTAGGCAAAAATGATGGTTTTCAATAAATTGATAATTTAAAATCAATCAATTATCGATAACTTATCTATATCTTTACCTACTTTTAAAATGTTAAATTTAATTTAAGAATCCAAACCTTATATTTCCGCAAAAATAAATTGCAGCATTGCTTATATAATTTTTTACATACAAAACAAAAAAATTATCCGATTTAGAAAAACAAAAAATTCTACTAAACCTAATATTTTGTATTAAACAATAAAGCCAATTTGATATATCAACAAAATAAAATGTTGCTGAAAATTTACTTAAAAGGGTAAAATATTATTAAACAAAATTTATTTTTTATAAGTTAGGTTTATCTCAAAATTAAAATGTTTTTTTAAAATTTTTATACCTAAAAAACAAAAAATTTAATCTCTAAAAAGTCCAATTGCTAAAATTGCTTCTTAATTGCTAAGGAAATAACATCCGCTCTAAGCTGATATTTTCCAACCAAGGTTCCTTGATTATTTCCTATTTCCTTAATGTTAATATTATTAGCTTTATATTTTTGGTAAGCATAAGTAAAATCAATCTCTAAATTATTTTCAAATTTATGATTTAAACCCGCCGTTATCCAATATTTATCGCCATTTGGAACTGTAGGCTCGCGGTTTCTATCATTAACAGCGTCTTTTTCATAAGCCAAACCAAATCTAAATATATCTTTATTACTAATTTTGTAATTTGAACCAACCGAATATAAAACTGAGTTATTCCAATTATATTTTGAAGTTGAATCAAGGAGTGGATTATTAGTGGTCACTCTCAAAGATTTTAGGCGAGACCATCTAGCTATAGTAATGTCTGATAAAATTTGCAAATCATTGGTTAAATTATGAGAAGCCCCAATAGTTAAAGATTCAGGAGTGGTGGTATTAGATTTAAATTTCGATACCATCAAATTATCGTTGACACTGGCAATACCCTTTAAATTATGTTTAATGGCTGAACGATAACCAATTCCAACATTGGTGTATGAAGAAATTTTATATAAAACACCAAAATTGAATCCATATCCCCAATCATTACCTTTTAATCTTCCGTATCCTTCAACAAGAGGATTGGCATTTAATATGGCTTTTTTAGTAAGTTCAGCTTCATAATGCTGAGCAACTAATCCAGCTCCAAAAGAAAGCTTGTCATTAATTTTAAAGGCTAAAGACGGGTTAAAATTAATAGTAGAAATAGAGCTATCAACTGCACGATATTTTCCAGCCCAGTTTCTGTTGTATCTGGTTTCTAGACCAAAAGGAGTGGTTATAGCAAAATTTAAATTAATGTCTTGATTAATCGGGGTTGAAGCATACAAGGATGGAATTAGTTTTTTAGTACCAACATTTCTCGTTTCAGTTCCAGCTGGAACAAAATTTGAATTCATAAAATCGGGATCGATTGATAGATTTAATAAGCTACCAGACAAAATAATTTCAGATTTATTATTTCCAGCCGTTATTGCAGGGTTAAAAAACACATCACTTATATCATGTGAACCAGTAGCTGAACCGCTATATGCCGTTCCAAGTCCAGATGTTGAGTATAGGGAAGAAGAATATCCGCCAGCATATGAATTAGCTATTAGCAAAATATTGATTTTCAGACCAAATAGTATTTTTGGAAAAAAATTATTTTTTATATTATGTTTTTTCATATTTTATTTTTATTTTTAAAAAAATTTAAGTATAGCTTTTCAAATCAAATAAACTTATTCGATTAAAATAATTAAAATAATATTTTTATTTTAGATTTATATATTTTTAATAATTATTTATTTGATAACAAAATTGTGTAATAAAAAAAATTTTTTTATTTATTAAAATAAATATTATAAATTTTTATTTAATCATCTTCATTATTTTCTTATATTTTTATTAAATTTTAAAAATGTTTCAAAAATAGAATATATTACCTTGATAATTATCAATTATTTTTCAAAAAAAACAAATAAATGATATTTAAATAATAATTTATCAAAAGCACTCCAAATAAAACACCAAAAATGATTGAGTTGGTAGATTTATCATAAGTTTTTTAAAATTTTTAAAGGATTGTTGGGTGAGATTATTTAATAACATTTTAATTAAAAAAATCATTTAAAATAACAAACTAGACTTCTTATTTTTAGATGAGATCCATAAAAAAACTTAAAAAGAATATCTAATCGACAGAAACTTTTGGTATATTCTTATCAAAAAAGGTTTCTTTTATTTTGTCATTTTATTTTTTTTGAAAAGTTTAAATTACGATATTTAGTAATTTGTTTGGAACAAAAATTATTTTTTTAATCACCTGATTAGATAAAAATTTTTGAACATTTTCTTGTTTAAGAGCAGTTTCCTTAACTTCATTTTCCGAACAATCCTTAGTTAATTGAATTACGGCGCGCAACTTTCCAGAAACCTGAACAGCTATCGAAACTTTATCTTCTTTCAAAAAATTTTCATCAAAGTTTGGAAAATTTGCAGCACATACCAAACCTTGATTTTCTAATTCAAACCATATTTCTTCTGCCAAATGCGGAGTAATTGGGGAGAGTAAAATTGCCAAATTTTTTAAAGAAAAATAAAACAATTCATAATCATTATTTATCTCTAAATTATTTTCTTCAAATTTTTTTAATTGATATTTTTCAAGAAAATTGGTGAATTCACGAATCTTAGCAATTGCCCTATTAAAACTAAGTCTATTTAATTCATCGTCAATGTAAAAAATTGTCTTATGATTTAATTTTAACAATTCCAGTTGTGATTTATTAAAAATTTCATAATTGACAAAATCGGCTTGCCTATTAAATGATTTACCTTTGGTAATATTGCTAAAATTTTTAGCCAATTTCCACAATCTATTTATATAGCGCCAAGCCCCGTCAATACCGCTTTCTGACCAATCTAAATCTCTCGAAGCTGGTGTATCTGAAAGCATAAATAATCTTGCGGTATCCGCCCCATAGCTTTGCACAATATTTATCGGCTCTACAACATTTTTCTTCGATTTACTCATCTTTTCATATCGACCCTTGATTAATTTTTCGCGAGTTTTTTCGTGAATAAAAACATCTTTCTGCAATTCAATCGCCTCACTTGGATACACCCAATTTCCACCTTCGTCTTTGAAAGTATGATGACAAACCATTCCCTGAGTTAATAGATTTTTAAAGGGCTCATTAACCGATAAATATCCACATTTTTTAAGAGCTTTAACAAAAAATCTTGAATATAGTAAATGCAATACCGCATGCTCAACCCCACCAATATATTGATCAACCGGAAGTATCTTATCAACTAAATCCTTATCAAAAGCTTTGTCATTTTCCAATGAAATATAGCGTAAAAAATACCAAGAACTTTCAAAAAAAGTATCAAAAGTATCGGTTTCTCTGGTGGCTTTATAAATTTTTCCATCAACATCTTGATAAGAAGTATATTTCCATGTTGGATGATTTTCTAGCGGATTGCCAAGTCCAGTGAAATCAACATCTTTTGGCAATTCAACCGGAAGTTGGCTTTCTGGAACCTTGACAATTCTTCCATCTTCAAGATATAAAATTGGAATTGGACAGCCCCAATATCTCTGTCTCGAAACCCCCCAATCACGGAGTCGATAATTAATTTTCTTTTCGGCGATATTTTTAGATTTTAAAAATTTATATACCTCTTCTTTTGCCTCATGATTTTTTAAACCATCAAGAAATTTTGAATTAATCATTATTCCGTCCTCTAAATAAGGAATTTCTTGATTTTTTTCATCAAAAGGAGTGACAACTGGTAAAATTTTTAGTTGATATTTTTTTGCAAATTCAAAATCTCTAATATCATGAGCAGGGCATCCAAATATTGCACCCGTACCATATTCCATTAAAACAAAATTTGCAATAAAAACACTTAATTCTGACTCTTCGTCAATAGGATTTTTAACGATAATTTTGGTTTTAACACCCTTTTTCTCTTGCTTTTCTAGAGTTTGTTCATCCACTGCATTTTTATTACATTCATCAATAAATTTTTTTATTTCTTTATCGTGATTTGCAATTTCTAAGGCCAGAGGATGGTGGGCGGAAATAGCTATAAATGAAGCTCCAAATAGTGTATCTGGTCTGGTCGTATATACTTTAATTCCCGTTTCAAGCAATTTTTTCGAAAGATATTGTGGAGCTGATTTTATCTCAAAATCAATAAGTAAACCAGAACTTTTTCCAATCCATTTTTCTTGCATTGAAAGCACTCTATCATCCCAGCCTTTTAAATTTTGAAGCTCTGACAACAAATCTTCAGAAAATTCTGAGACCTTTAAAAACCATTGTTTTAATTTCTTTTTTTCAACTAAAGCTCCACTTCTCCAACCTCTTCCATCAATTACTTGCTCATTAGCCAACACAGTTTGATCAATCGGATCCCAATTTACAAAAGATTCTTTTTGATATGCCAAACCCTTATCAAGAAAATCCAAAAAAATTTTTTGCTCATGCTTGTAATAATTGGGCATACATGTTATAATTTCACGCTTCCAATCAATTGACAAACCAATCGATTTGAGCTCTTGACGCATATTTTCAATATTCGAAAGCGTCCAATTTTCTGGATGAATTTTATGTTGTAAGGCGGCATTTTCCGCTGGCAAACCAAAAGCATCAAAGCCCATTGGATGAAGAACATCGAAGCCTTTAAGTTTTTTAAATCTAGCAACGACATCGCCAATTGTATAGTTACGCAAGTGCCCCATATGAATTTTTCCAGAAGGATATGGAAACATTTCAAGAGCATAAAATTTTGGAGCAAGAGAATCGTTGCGAAATTTAAAAACTTCAGTTTTCGCCCATTCATTTTGCCATTTTTTTTCAGTCGATTGGTGGTTGTAATTTGAAATTATCTCTTGCATTTGTGAGTAAATTATAATTTTATTAAGTAAAAACTATTTTAAAAATTCGTTTTTATATTGCAAGCAATCTGCCTCCAGTTTCCAAGACTTCTGTGACCAAATCCTTTGGTGTATTTGATGGCTTAGCTATTTTAAAATCAGCAGATTCAACCTCTTGTATTCTCCTAGCAAAACCAGCCGAATCCAAAGTTGCTATCGATTGCCCTTGCAATGAAATAGGTATGCCATAAATTGGGCCATAATGTATCAAAAATAAACTTGATTTGACTAAATTTATATTTTTTATCACTCTAAAAAAACTAGACAATTGCCTTGAATCGCGCATAGGATCATGATAAAAACCCTGCAAATTTGTGAGCTTTTGCAAGTCATCATATTCGTAAATCATATTTTCTCGACAATCAATTGCCACTATGTCTTTTAAATGTAAAATCGCTGGAGGTAAAATTTCTAAGGAATTATTTCTTATAGAGAGAAATTTTAAATCATTACAATTTTGTAATTTTTGATAAGAAGTCAAACCCTCATCTTCAAGAATATTTGGATTATTTGATAGATTTAAAATTTTTAATTTTTGTAGATCCTTTAATGCTTCTGGAATATGTCTAAGGGATGTATTTGAAATATTTAGAAAAGTTATATTATGAATTGATTTTAAAAAATCAAAATCATCGATTTTACAATTCGCTAAATTTAAAGAAGATAAATTGCCTAAATATAATAAATTTTTAGGAGGAGATACTTGGCAAGCAGAAGAAAAATTAAGACTCATTAGCGAATTAATTTCCCATAAAAAAATTGGAACTTTTTCATAAGGATAATTTGTCGTGAATTCAGTATAGTTATTTTGTTTTAAATTTATAAAATCGTGAATCAAAAATAAATTTTTTAAATCATTTTTGCCTTCATCAATAATGATTTTATCCAACAAATAAAATAGCTCGATTTTTCCGTCATCTTTAATCTTCTTTAACAATTCTGAGAAATTATGAGGTTGCAACAAATCAATTTCCGAATCAAGCATTTATTTTATAAAAAATATTTTCAAAAACCATTTTAATTTCATCTTTTAAATGTTCATTAACGAATAATTTTTTTTCCTCACAAGATTTGGAAATATTTTCATCAATCGCAATGTCTCCAAGAAAATCAATTTGATGTTTATGTGCCAAATTCTTAGCACCATCCTTACCAAATAAATATTTTTTTTGACCATTTATTTCGTAAAATGCTAAATTTTGAATTAAACCTAAAATAGGTATATTTAGTTTTTTAAAACAATCAACTGACTTTACCAAATCAATTACAGCAATATTTTGTGGACTTGAAATTAAAAAAACACCATCGATAAAATATTTTTCTGCCATAGTTAAATAAACATCGCCAGTTCCAGGAGGCATATCTATAATCATAGCATCAACCTTACACCCATCAAAACTCCAATTCACTAAATTAATCAATTGATGTAAAATTTTGGTAACCATTGGTCCTCGCCAAATTCCAGCCTGATTTTCATCGATAATATTAGCTATCGACATAATTTTTATTTGATTTTTAATGATTGGTAAAAAAATATTATTTTTCAATTCCGGCTTTTGTTTAATATCAAAAAAATTTGCAATAGATGGACCGTAAATATCGGCATCAACTATGGCAATATTTAATTTTTTATTGGCCAAATATTGGGCTAAATTACAAGCTAATGTTGATTTGCCTACTCCGCCTTTTGTTGAGGCAACTAAAAAAATTTTCTTAACATCTTTAATATGGTTTTTTGGGGAAATAAAATCATTTAAATTTTTTTTATCATTTATTTTCATAAAATTTTAATTGAAATTGTTTTTATAAATATTAGAATATTTTTAAACATTAAACTCAATTAATTTTTTGATGCATAGAAATATACCAAAACCAAATTTTATCGATTGTTTTATATATAATATTTCCATATTATCAAATGGAGATAAAGGTCCTTGGGGCAACGGCCCTTGGGGATCTCAACCCAAAAACGATGAAAATAATTCTTCTGGAAAAAAAAATCAAAACCAAAAAAATAAACCTGATAAAAACAATGATGGAAAGGATTTCTTAGATAAATTTTTTGAAAATGTTTCAAACTTTTTCAAAAAATTTTACGATGATAAATATCAACAAAACACCCCCAAATCTGGAATCGGACTTATAGCTTTAGTGATTTTACTAATCTATTTAAGTTTTGGTTTTTATAAAGTTGAACCAGATGAAAATGCGGTTACCTTATATTTTGGTAAATTTTATAAAATTACCGATCCCGGACTAAATTATCATATTCCATTCCCATTTGGGCAAGTAATTAAAAAAAGTGTAACCAATGTAAATACCGAGGAATTTGGTTTTTCATCTAACAAGAAAAACCAAGACAAATATGGTCGCAATTTTAATGCTGAAAGCTTAATGTTAACTGGCGATGAAAACATCGTCGATATTCAATTTCAAATTCAATGGCAAATTGCCGATATCAAAGATTTTGTTTTCAACATTGCTGAACCTAATCAATCAATTCGTAAATCGGCAGAAAGTGCGATGCGCGAAATTATAGCTAGAACTCCGATTGCTCAAGCATTATCTGATGGTAAAATGCAAATTGAACAAGATGCAAAAAACTTACTTCAAGAAATTTTAGATTCATACAAGGCAGGGGTAAGAATTGTTTTGGTTCAACTCCGCAGAGTTGATCCGCCTGAACAAGTAATTGATGCTTTTCGCGATGTTCAAACCGCAAAAGCTGATAAAGAAAAAGAGATTAATGAAGCTCAAGCCTTTTCCAACGATATTATTCCTAGAGCTCGCGGAACTGCCTCACAAATGAAAGAAGAAGCCGAAGCTTATGCCAAACAAGTAGTTGCTAATGCTCAAGGTGAAGCCTCAAGATTTTTGGCAGTTTACAACGAGTATAGTAAAGCAAAGCAAGTAACAAAAAGAAGAATTTATCTTGAAACGATGGAAAAAATTTACGGCGATGCCGATAAAATTTATATCGACAAAAATTCACAATCTGGTGGAGTTATGCCTTATTTTCCACTTAATGAAATTAGTAAAAAAAATAATCAAACAAGTAAATAATTATGGGCAAAAACATTAAAAAATATTTAATATTATTAACAGCTTTGGCAATAGTTTTACAAAGCTCATTATTTACAGTTGATCAAAGACAGCAAGTGCTAATTCTTCAATTTGGTGAACCGATTAGAGTAATAAGCTCTCCAGGTATTAAATTTAAACTTCCCTTTATTCAAAATACCGTTTTTTTTGAAAAAAGGATTATTGACTTATCACTTCCTGAACAAGAAGTAATTGCCTCCGACCAAAAAAGATTAATCATAAATGCTTATACCAAATTTCAAATAATTGACCCTCTAAAATTTTATACAACCGTTGGTAGCTCCTTTGGCTTATCCAATAAATTATCTGGTATCCTTGATTCTAGCCTTCGTCAAGTTATTGGGGAGGTTAATCTCAACGAGCTTCTCACGGAAAATCGTGGCGATATTATGAAAAAAATTAAAGAAGCTGTGGGCAATTCATCAAAAATTTTTGGAATTAATATTATTGATGTAAGAATAATGAGAGCAGATTTGCCAAAAGAAAACTCTGATGCAATTTATGCTAGAATGCAAACTGAACGTGAAAAGGAAGCTAGAGAAATTCGAGCCAAAGGTGCCGAAGAGGCAGACAAAATTCGTGCTGAGGCCAATAAACAGAGAACCATAATACTTGCTGAAGCCAAAAAAAATGCCGATATTGTTCGTGGTAATGGCGAAAGTCAAGCCAATAAAATTTATGCAAGCTCATTAGGTAAAGACCCAGAATTTGCTGATTTTTATCGCTCTATGAGTGCATATAAAATTGCACTTGGAAACAATAACACCAAAATGATCATATCGCAAGACAACAACTTTTTTAAATATTTCAATAACTCAAAAAACTAAATTCATGAAAACCTCCTTTTCATTAAAAATTTTTTTTATTTTAGCTTTATCATTAATCACAATTAACAGTTATTCACAAAACAACAAAATAAATCGAAGTTATCAATTATCTGCCCAAAAAAATATTGGGTTTGATGGCTTTGCTGACATCGTAGAAGAGTTACTACCAACAGTTGTTAACATCTCTTCATCTCAAGATTCGAGCTATAAATCTATTATTGAGGAAGAATACGGCATTAATTCTTCAAGATCTTTCGATAAAAAAGATATTGACACCAGAGCAAAAATCTCTTCAATTGGTTCAGGTTTTTTAATATCAGCCGATGGTTATATCGTAACTAACGGTCACGTAATCGAAGATTCTAACGATATCAATGTTAATCTTTTTGATGGATCTAAATACAAAGCCAAAATAATTGGCATTGACAAAAAAACCGATTTAGCTTTACTAAAAATTTCCACCAACAAAGAATTAAAATTTGCTCGTTTTGGCGATTCCAACAAAGCAAGAATTGGTGATTGGACTATTGTAATTGGCAATCCTTATGGTCTCGGCGGTTCAGTTTCTACTGGCATTATCTCTGCTCGTGGTCGCGATATAAATAACGGTCAACTTGACGACTTTATTCAAACCGATGCCTCAATTAACAAAGGTAATTCTGGTGGACCTCTTTTCAATATTAAGGGTGAAGTAATTGGTATTAGCTCGTCAATTTTTTCACCATCTGGTGGCAGTGTTGGCATCGGATTTGCCACACCATCATCAAATGCAATTCAAATCATTCGTCAGCTTCGTGATATTGGCGAAGTTTCTCGCGGTTGGATTGGAATTTCCGTTCAAGATGTAACTGATGATTTAGCGGATTCACTGAGACTTGATCGTGTTCGTGGTGCCTTCGTTAGCGATGTTGCCAATGGCGGACCATCAGATAAAGCTGGCATTATTCCCACTGACATCATCATTAAATTTGATGAGCAAGATGTTGAAGATATGAGGTCGTTGCCAAAAATTGTTGCCAAAACTCCAATTGGCAAATATGTCAAAGTTCATATCTGGAGACAAGGAAAAATTAAGATTTTAAATCTTATGATTGAAAGAGCAAAAGAAGATGAGAAGATTGAAATTAAAAAAACCGAAAATCGCTCCATTGACAAAAAACCTATGGTTAACCCTCAATTTTTGGGTTTAACCTTAAATGAATATCGTAGCAATAACATCGAGGGTTTAGTAATTAACGATATAACCCCAAAATCCGAAGCTTTCGATAAAGGTCTAATATCTGGCGATATTATTTTATCGGTCAATCAAATTCCTGTAAATTCAATTGATGGTTTTAAAGAAATTATTCGCGATGCTTCGCAAAAAAACAAAAAAGCATTCTTATTTGTTAAAAGAAATGAAAATAATTTTGCCGTCGTTTTAAATTTAAAATAGTTTAAATTTAAAATAATTTTTCAATTATTTTTGGAGTTTAGCATTCTTTCTCTGCGCATTTTTTCAAAATCTTCTCCGGCATGATATGAAGAACGAGTCAATGGGCTGGCGGAAACCATTAAAAAACCCTTATTATAAGCCATTTTTTGATAAAAATTAAATTCATCGGGGTGAACATATCTATCAACTGGGGCATGGCGAATAGTTGGTCGAAGATATTGTCCAATAGTTAAAAAATCAATATCAGCACAACGCATATCATCCATTACCTGAAGAACTTGCTCCCTAGTTTCACCAAGACCAACCATCAAACCCGACTTAGTAAAAATTGTTGGATCCAATTCTTTAACTCTTTTTAATAGCCACAATGAATGAAAATATCTAGCTCCTGGACGAATTGATGTATAAAGACTCGGCACAGTTTCTATATTATGATTAAACACATCTGGCTTAGATTCAACCACCATTTCTAAGGCCCCATTTTTTCGTAAAAAATCTGGAGTTAAAATTTCTATGGTAGTTTGTGGAGATTTTTTTCTAACATTTTCGATACATTTAACAAACTGCATTGCACCGCCATCGGCTAAGTCATCACGGTCAACTGAAGTTATTACAATATGCTTTAAATTAGAAAATTTGGCAACATCGCCAACATTATCTGGTTCATGCGGATTGACCACATCAGGCTTGCCAGTTTCAATATTACAAAATGAACAGGCTCTGGTGCAAACTGAACCTAAAATCATTACCGTTGCATGTTTTTGCTCCCAGCATTCACCGATATTTGGACATGCCGCTTCTTCACAAACTGTGTGCAATTTTTTTTCATTCAACAATGCTTTTGTTTCCTTATAGCCCTTAGAAGTTGGGGCTTTAACCCTAATCCAATCAGGTTTTCTTTCCATTTTTTCTTTTGGAAAATTTTCAGCAAAATTAAGTAAATCCTTATTGTCTTTTTTAGCTATTTGACCTATTTCCTTTTTTTCTTCGCGCGTAAGCATATTATTTAATTTCTCCAGTTACCACAAAACCAGCAATTTCCGCAATATTAGTTGAGTGATCCGCCAATCTTTCAAAGCTTTTAGCGATAAACAGAATATTAGTGATACGCTGAACCTCTTCCTTACTAAAACTTTCTTGGTCGATAATTGTAAATAAATTACTGTAAATAGCATCAATTTCATCATCTTGAGCTAAAACAATCTTGGCAAGCTCTAAATTATGATTATTGAAAGCAATAATCGCCTCTTTAACCATAATTTTTGTAAGATTTATCATATCGAGTAGAGCCTTTTCAACCCTTGGATCAAGTGATTCAATACCAATTCTAGCAATTTTTTTGATAATACTTTTGGATTGATCGCCTGATCTTTCAAGATTTGAAGAAACTTTTAAAGAAGAAATTGTGAAACGCAAATCAACTGCCATTGGTTGACGCAAAGCCAAAATTGCCGTTACCTTCTTTTCAATTAAATGATCTAAGGAATTAATTTTATAATCATGGGCGGTGATTTTTTCAATTAAGGAATTATCGCGGGTTTGTATCATTTGAGCAACCATATCAATCGATTCGTTGACCATTTCTACCATAGTTTCAAGAGTTCCAACAATCGACTGCAAATCTTTGTCATATGATTTGACGGTATGTTCTTTTAAGTCCATAAAAAAGAATTTTATTTAAAAAAAAATTAATTAAGATTTATTTTACCAAATAAAAATTTCAAAATCAAAAAGTATATTTAATTTTAAAAATGACAAGTTCAAAAAATCTTAAAAAAATTTTATTAATAGGTTCCGGTGGTAGAGAACATGCTATTTGCAAAGCTTTTAGAAACTCAAAATATTCAACAAAAATTTTTGCTTTAAATGGTAATGCAGGAATTCAAGATGATGCCGAAATTATTTCTTACATCAAGCCAAATCAGCATTTAGAAATTGCTAATTTTTGTTTAGATCAACAAATTGATATGGTCTTTATTGGTCCTGAACAACCTTTGGTTGAAGGTTTGAGCGATTTTTTGCGAGACAAAAACATTCGATGTTTTGGACCATCCAAGCAAGCTTCACAAATCGAAGCTTCCAAAATTTTTATGAAAGAAATTGCCAAGAAAAATAATGTTCCAACCGCACAATATCAAACCTTTTGCGAAACCAATTCCGCTCTTGAATTTATTAAAAAAATTGGCTTCCCTTGCGTTATCAAAGCCGATGGATTAGCATCTGGAAAAGGTGTAATTATTGTCGATAATCTTTTAGATGCCCAAAATAATATTACAGAAATTTTTTTGGGAAAATTTGGCGAAGCTGGAAAAAAAATTATTATTGAGGAATTTTTACGCGGTTTCGAAGCTAGCTATTTCGTTATTTGCGACGGAAAAAATTATTTACCTCTTGGTTTTGCCCATGATCACAAAAAAGTTGGTGAAGGTGAAACTGGTTTAAACACAGGTGGAATGGGCACTTACAGCCCCTCACCTTTAATTAATCAAGATTTAGAAACAAAAATTATAAAAAAAATTATTGAGCCGACCTTAAAAGGTATGGAAAACAACCAAACGCCATTTACCGGAATTTTATTTGCTGGATTAATGATTGAACACAACGAGCCAAAATTATTGGAATTTAATGCACGTTTTGGCGACCCCGAAACCCAAGTGATTTTACCAAGAATTACTTCAGATTTTTATGATTTAATTGATTATGCCATTGATGGTAAATTAAATGAATATCAAATAAAATTTGATGAAGATAATCATTTTGTTTGTGTAGTGATTTGTTCCAAAGGCTATCCTGAAAATTATCAAAAAAATACTGAAATTAAAAATTTGCAAGATTTACAAAATGCCTTAACCAATAAAATCGCTATTTCAGGTAAGATTTATGACGATGTTTATATTTTACATGCTGGAACTTCAATTTCTCAAGATAATAAGATTTTGGCAACAGGTGGAAGGGTTTTAAATATAGTTTCTAAGGCAAAAAGCCTTGAAGAAGCAAGAAAAAATGCCTATGAATTTTTAAAAAATATCGATTGGGACGAAGGTTTCTGTCGAAAAGACATAGCTTTAATCAAAAATTAATAATTTTTAAACAAATTCAGGTGAGTCAAATTTTATAGTTGATTTTTCAATATCAACCTCTGGAAAGAAGGAGTTTTTAAAAGGAAAATTTGAAATTTTAGTAAAGCCATTTGGAATAAAATTATCTAAAAATTCAATTTCAATTGCCGTAGTTGCATTATTTAAAACATTTACCACAATTCCAATTTCTTGATTCTGCATATTTAATACTTTTAAACCCACTAAATCATTAATGTAAAATTCATTTTTTTTAGTTTTAGCAAAATGCTTTCGATAGCTGAAAATCTCTAGCCCCCGCAATGATTCAGCTTGATTTCTATCGTTAATATTTTTAATGGTAGCAATAGCAAATTTATCATCACTACCATTATTTCTTTTACTGGTTTTTACTGAATTTTTGATTTTAAAAAAATACTCATTGTCGTTGAGGTCATAAAGTGGATATTTTTCAAGATTTTTTATGCTATCACCAAAATAAATAATCTTCACTTCGCCCTTGATACCATGAGGAGAAAGAACTTTAGCAATTAAAATTTTTTTCATCATAAAACCTCTTCGAGCCTTAGCATTTCTTTAAAAGTTGGGCGCTTGCGAATAATCTTAAAGTGATTATCATCAATCAAAACTTCAGGTATTAATGGCCGACAATTATATTCACTAGACATTGATGAGCCATAGGCTCCAGCACTTAAAAAAGCAAACAGATCACCTGTCCTTGGCACAATGATTTCACGGTCTTTGGCTAAAATATCGGTAGATTCACAGACTGGTCCTGCAAAATCAAATTTGGCATGATGCCAAAGTCTTTTTTCTACAGGAATTACTTCATGATAAGATCCATACAAACCCGGACGCATTAAATCATTGATAGCACCATCAATTATAACAAAATTTTTAGTTGAAGTTTCTTTGTGATAAATTGTTTTAGTAACTAGCAAACCTGCATTACCAACAATTGCTCTTCCTGGGGCAATAGTGATTGCTACATCGGTATCAGCAACAATTTTTTTAATCAATCCAACATATTCTTTAATATCAATGGTTGATTCATTTTTATAATTTATTCCAATGCCACCACCAAAATCTAAATTTTTTATTTTAAATCCTAATTTAGTAAGGTCATTATATAGATTTTTTAACTTCAAAAATGCTTTTTCAAAAGGCTTTAAATCAATAATTTGCGAGCCGATATGCATTGCAATTCCATAAATTTTTAAACCACTTAATTTTGAAGCGATATTATAAACTTCCAGTGCATTATCAAAATCTATGCCAAATTTATCACCCTTTCTTCCAGTGGATATTTTTTCATGGGTCTTAGCATCAACATCAGGATTTACTCGCACCGAAAACTTAGCAATTTTGCCTAAATTAGTAGCAACTTCATTTAACAAAAACATCTCCTCGACTGATTCTACCGAAAATTCATCAACTCCATTTTCAAATGCAAAAATCATATCTTCACGAGTTTTACCAACACCAGCAAAAACAATTTTCTTTGGATCAATTCCAGCTTCGATTGCCCGATATATTTCTCCAGCAGAGACCGCATCAACTCCGGAACCAAGATTGGCTAAAATTTTCACCAAATTTATATTATAATTAGCCTTTATTGCATAGCAAATTTTGTAATTAAAAATTTTATGAAATTCAAAGGCCTCAACAAAGCTTTCATAATTTTCAAATAAACTAAGTTTAGAATAGGCATAAAATGGGGTGCCAACCGCCTTGGCAATGTCGGTGATTGCAACATTTTCAATAAATAATTCGGTTTTATTTTTTAAATTTTTATATAATAAATTTTTCATTCGCTATTCGTAAGTTGAATACATGTAAGGAGTAATAGAGTCAAATTCTGAAGAACATGAATCGACTCTTTTATAAACTGGATTAACATTTAGCTTTTGTCTCTGTTTACGAACATCTAACTCGGATTTATTGACGAGTTTTGCTAATCTTTTATCGGAAAAACCAAGTTTTTTTAGATATAAAAAATCTTGATAATTATCTGGCAAACCTTCTTTTTTAATTCTTTCTTCAAGATTTATAGCCAATTGAAGTTGTTCTATAAACCACATATCATAACTACATATCTCATTAATTTCTATTGGCGAGATTCCATCACGCAAAGCCTGTGCTATCAATAAAATGCGATTCGGAGCCGGTATTTTTAATTTCTTTTTGATTATTTCTTGGCGAGCGGTTTTATTGTTAGCTTCAATTAAAATTTCATCAATTCCTGATAAATTGCCCTCTAAAGAACGGAGAGCCTTTTGAAAGCTTTCTAAAAAACAGCGACCAATTCCCATAACCTCTCCTACCGATTTCATTGAACTCGACAAAATATTATCGCTTCCCTTAAATTTTTCGAAAGTAAATTTTGGAATTTTAGTAATAACATAGTCAATTGTTGGCTCAAAAGATGCAGGAGTAACTCCACCCGTAATATCATTTTTAATCTCATCAAGAGTAAATCCTACTGCTAATTTTGCAGCTACCTTGGCAATTGGGAAACCCGTTGCCTTTGATGCCAAGGCAGATGAACGCGAAACTCTTGGGTTCATTTCGATAATGGTCATTTTACCATTTTTTGGATTAACTGCAAATTGAACATTTGACCCACCAGTTTCAACACCAATTTCACGAAGCACCGCAATCGAAGCATTACGCATTTCTTGATATTCCTTGTCGGTTAAAGTTAATGCTGGAGCCACGGTAATTGAATCTCCGGTATGGACTCCCATCGGGTCGATATTTTCAATGGAACAAATAATTATTGCATTATCATTTTTATCACGCACTACTTCCATTTCATATTCTTTCCAACCGATAATTGATTCATCAATCAACACCTCATTGGTTGGAGAAATTGTCAATCCATAGGATACGATTTTATAAAATTCATCTTCGGTGTAAGCAACACCACCTCCAGCTCCACCCATCGTAAATGAAGGTCGGATAATTGCAGGCAACCCAACTTTGCTAAGGGCTTTTTTGGCACCTTCTAAATTATGAACAATTGCATTTTTTGGGGTTTCTAAGCCGATTTTTTCCATTGATTTTTGAAATAATGCTCTATCTTCAGCTTTTTTAATGGCTTCAACCGAAGCACCTATTAGCTCCACCCCATATTTTTTTAAAATACCCGATTTTTCTAAAGCTAAAGCACAGTTAAGTGCAGTTTGCCCCCCAACTGTTGGCAATATGGCGTCTGGTCTTTCTTTACGAATAATTTCTTCAACAACATCAGTGGTTATTGGTTCAATATAAGTTCTATCGGCAACATTTGGGTCAGTCATAATAGTGGCTGGATTTGAATTAACTAATATAACTCGATATCCCTCTAAACGAAGTGCTTTGCAGGCTTGAGTTCCAGAATAGTCAAACTCACAGGCTTGTCCAATTACAATTGGACCTGCGCCGATAATCAAAATCGAATTAATATCAGTTCTTTTGGGCATAAAATTTAAGTAGCTATAAAGTTATTTTTTTACAAAATTATTTTATTTTTTATTTAATTATTGTCAATAAAGGCAAAGTGAAATTTAGGAAATAATTTAAAAAAAATTATTGCATTTCAAAATTACGAATTTGATTAAACAACATTAAAAATAATTTTTTATCAAATTTAATTTCTTTACTATTGGCAATTTTTTGGTAATCTTCGAAAATATTTTGCGCAGAATTTTCGTGATGAAATTTTAACTCAAAAAATATTAATTTTACCATCAATAAAGCATCAAAGCTGGTATTTTCGATTGATAAATTTTCAATTGAATTATTAATTTCATCTAAATTATCAACAAATCCAATTAAAAGCTGATTAAGAAATTCATCATCGATTTTTTCAAAAAGATCTTCAGCCAATAATTCGTTTTTTTTACAATATTGGTCGAGTTCTTCATTCAAAATATTGGTAATTTTTAGTACATTTTCTTGGTCTAAAAATTTTTGTAAAATATTGAAGGCAATAAATCTAGTATCGCCATAATCGGTTTGATAAAAAATATTTTGATTATGATTTTTAGTCATTTTAAAAAATTAAATTATTTAAAAAAATATTTTGATTTTAATTTACTTTTAATTAAATTACGAATTAAAAATTAAAATTTATTAGTAAAATGAACAGCTTAAATTTAAAATTATCAAAAAAATACTTCACAATTATTTTCTTAATTGGTTTTTTCTTAAATATAAAATTAACTAATGCCCAGAAATATTTTGGCTATGATTCAGTTTCACCACTTGCCATAGAACAGCCATTTACTCCATATTCCAAGGAACATAAAAACCAAATAGAGCAAATTTTATTAATGCAAAAAAACATTGAAATCGAAGAAATCGATAAAGCTCTCGAAGAAAAAAGACTTACTCCTGACACCGTTGTTTTAAACATTAATAAAAAATTAACTCGGCAAAAATTTCCAAAATTATACCACCTTCTAGATAGAGTTGGCGATACTTCTCGCGATGTAACTGAAGGCTTCAAAAATTTCTGGAAAATTCCAAGACCAAGCGACACTGATAAAAATGTTGAAATTTTAATATCTCCAAGCAAAGGCTATTGCTATCCCAGCGGACACACCACGGGAGCCTATATTTATGCTCAGGTTATGAGTTTATTAATTCCAAATTTAGCAGATGAATATTTTGATTATGCCAATCAAGTTGCTTGGCACCGCGTTCAAGTTGGAATGCACTACCCTAGCGACTTACAAGGTGGTAAACAATTAGCAATATATTTAATTGGCGGGCTAATGCAAAATGTGGAATTTCAAACAGATTTGCAAGAAGCCAAAAATGAACTTAAAAAGGCTAAAATTATTAAATAATGATTACATATCCTTTAATCTCGACAATAGTCTTTAGCGTAGTTTTCGCTTTCATTTTAGGATATATTGCTTGTAAATTAAGATTACCCTCCATAATTGGATATTTAATTGCCGGCATCTTTCTTTCTCCTCACACTCCCGGAATAACCGCTGATGTTGAAATCGCCAAACAACTTGCTGAAATTGGCATTATTTTATTGATGTTTGATGTTGGTCTTCACTTTTCAATGAAAGATCTTCTTAAAGTAAAAAATGTTGCGATAATCGGTTCATTATTTCAAATGATTGCCACCGCTCTTTTTTGTACTTTAATTGGTTTATTTTTTAAATTTAACCTTACCGAATCAATAATTTATGGGATTTGCCTATCGGTTGCCAGCACAGTGGTTATGATTCGAGGATTTGAGCAATATCGATTACAAAAGACTCAAGTAGCTAAAATCGCCACGGGCTGGCTAATAATTGAAGATATCATCATGATTGTAATTTTATTTATAATTCCAATAATAGCCTCCAATATTAAAAGCGGACAAATTATTGATTCGCAAGAAATTTTTTACAGCTTATCGGGAGTTTTAGTTAAGGTTGTAATTTTTGTAATTGCTATGTTAACTTTTGGCAAAAAAATCTTACCCGCAATCTTGGTTGCTATATACAAAACTCATTCCCGCGAATTGGTTTCTCTTTCAATTTTAGCCATTGCTTGCGGTTTTGCTTTCATTGCTCACTCATTTTTTCAAACTTCTTTTGCACTTGGAGCTTTCATTGCTGGCTTTGTTTTAAATGAAAGCAAAATCGGTATTAAAACTGTTGAGAAATCGGTTTCCCTTCGCGATATTTTTGCAGTATTATTTTTTGTTTCGGTTGGATTAATTTTTAACCCAGAAATAATTTTCAAGAAACCTTTATTAATAATTTCTACCGTATTTTTAATAATTTTTATCAAATCATTTTTTAGTTTTTTAATATTATTTTTACTTAAAAAACCTATAGGGGAAATTTTAGTTTTGTCAGCTAGCTTAAGTCAAATTGGTGAATTTTCATTTATACTGGTGGTGTTGTGTAGCAATTTAGGTTTAATATCAAAGGAAATTTACGATGTAGTAATTTCTAGTGCCGTAATTTCAATAACCCTAAATCCTTTTATTTTTAAAGCTTGCTTAAAAAATTATTCAAAACGTGGGTAATCGGTATAGCCATGCTCACCGCCACCATAAAATGTGGAACGATCATATTTGGTTAATGGTTGGTTCTTAGCAATTCTCTGTGCTAAATCCGGATTAGAAATATAATATCTTCCAAAGGCAATGGCATCAGCTTTATTTTGTTCAATCGCAATTTTAGCTAAATTAACATCATATCCACCCGCAGAAATTAAGATTCCATGATATTTACTTCTAAATATATCAGAATTGTTTGGAGCTGATGTGATGATCTCATCACTCCCACCAGCAACCGATGAACGCGGCTCGATTAAATGAATATAAGCAAGATTTAAATCGTTAATTTTAGCAATTAAATAGGAAAATAATGAGATTGGATCTGAGTCTTTCATATCGTTAAATGTTCCATAGGGAGATAAGCGAATTCCAACTTTTTTGCTACCAATAATTTTAGAAATTTCTTGAAGAATTTCTAAAGTAAGACGACAACGATTTTCAACTGATCCACCATAAATATCGCTTCTATGGTTTGAACCATCTTGCAAAAATTGATCGAGCAAATAACCATTGGCACTATGTAATTCTACCCCATCGAATCCAGCCTTGATAGCATTTAATGTAGCTTGTTTATAATCTTCAATAATTGATTTAATCTCGAAAATTTCTAAGGCTTTTGGTGTTTCAATGGCAACTGGCTTCCAATTTATATCAAAAGTTCCACTGTTTTTCGCAGGAATTGCCGAAGGAGCAACTGGCAATTTATTATCAGGCTGTAAAGATTGATGTGAAATTCTTCCGACATGCCATAATTGCGCAAAAATTTTTCCACCCTGGTCATGAACCGCTTTGGTTACCAACTTCCAGCCTGCAATTTGTTGACTTGAATAAATACCTGGAGTCGCAGGATATCCTTTGCCTTGAGGAGAAATTTGTGTTGCCTCACTGATTATCAAACCAGCTCCCGCTCTTTGTGCATAATATTTTGCATTAAGTTCGTTTGGAGCATCACCAGGTTGAGTTGAGCGCATTCTAGTGAGTGGCGCCATTATTATGCGATTTTTAAGGGTGTATTCGCCAATTTTAAGGGTATCAAGCAGAGATTTATTCATAAAAAAAATTTAAATTAAAGTTAAAATGATTTTAAAATTTAAAAAAAACTCTTCAATCAAAATTTAAAAAAATATTTTATAATGCAAAATATTAATTCAAGATTATAATGACTTTATATTTGTTTTAATGTCCAAAAAATCTTAATTTATGCAATTTATTGATGAAGCAAAAATTCATATCCAATCCGGAAGTGGAGGAAGTGGAGCCTCAAGTTTTCGGCGTGAAAAATTTATTCCTAGAGGTGGACCAGATGGTGGCGATGGTGGCAGAGGCGGTAGCGTAATTTTTCAAGCAGTAAAAAATCTTAATACATTAATTGATTTTAGATTTAAACAACATTTTAAAGCTCAAAATGGTGCCAGCGGGAGGGGGAAAAATCAAAATGGACTTTCGGGAGAGGATTTAATTTTAAGAGTTCCAGTTGGTACTCAAATTTTCAACGAAGAAACTGATGAATTATTGGCAGATTTAATGAATGATGGTGAGATTTTTGTGGTTGCCAAAGGTGGTCAAGGTGGGCTTGGAAATTCTAATTTTAAAACCTCAGTAAATCAGGCTCCAACATACGCACAAAAAGGCGAAGCAGGTCAAGAATTATGGGTCAGACTTCATTTAAAAATTTTATCCGATGCAGGTCTACTTGGCTTGCCAAATGCAGGTAAATCCACCTTTTTATCGATTTGCACCAGAGCAAAACCTAAAATCGCCGACTACCCTTTTACCACTCTAAAACCTCAGCTTGGTGTAGTATATATCGATAATTCAGAGTTTGTACTAGCCGATATTCCAGGATTAATTAAGGGAGCAAGTCAAGGTAAGGGTCTTGGCGATAGGTTTTTGCGACATATCGAAAGATGTGGGGTTTTGTTGCACCTAATTGATGCAACTGCCGAAAATATTGTAGAAAATTATCAAATTATCCGCGAAGAATTAAAAGAATATAATGAAGATTTACTCAATAAATTTGAGGTAATCGCTCTTAACAAAATTGATTTAATTGATAATAAAGAATTACAGAAAAAAATTAAAGAATTACAAAAATTTCTTAAAAAAATTTATCATGACAAGGTAGTAATTCACGAAATTTCAGCCCTCACCCAAGAGGGAATTAAAGAAGTTCTTCGCGAATTAAATAACAAAATAAAATTATACCATGAAACCAATCATAACAACAAAGAAAAACATTAGTCAAGGCACTGCACTTATAACGGGGGGCAGTCAAAGACTGGGCAGAGAGATGGCGATTTCATTGGCTGAAAAAAAATATAATGTGGTCATTCATTACAATAATTCTAAAAAATTAGCTAGTGATTTAGCTAAGTTTTTGCAAGAGAAATATCTGGTGCAAACCGCTATTATTAAGGGTGATCTAAATAAAGCCGAGTCAGCAAAAAATATTGCCGATTTTATGAATAAAAACTTCCAAGATTGGAATATTTTAATCAACAACGCTTCAATTTTTAACAAATCTAACTTCATCGAAAATATTGATGATGAATTATTGCCAAACCTTAATTTACATGTTCTTTCGCCAATTTATTTATCACATTTTTTTGCCCAAAAAGTTGCTAAGGAAAAAACTAAAAATGCCAATATTGTCAATATGATTGATAAAAATATTGCCAGATATGAAACTATTAATTTTTATTATTTATTGTCAAAAAAATTTCTTGCAGAACTAACCAAAATGTTGGCACTAGAATTGGCTCCAAAAATTAGAGTTAATGGGATTGCTCCGGGGTATATCTTACCCGATAAATCTCAAATAAATAATGCTAAAAAGAATATTGAACTATACCAAAAATTAATACCCGTAAAACATATCGGCAATCCAAAAAACATAATTCAAGCCCTAAATTTTATTTTAGAAAATGATTTTCTTACTGGGCAAATTTTATCAATTGACGGAGGAGCATCATTGAATCATGTCGGATAACATAAATTTATTTCCAATTGCAATTTTTGCTGGACGCGGACAATTACCAAAAATTTTAATCGACGAGTGCATTGCCAAAAAACGAAAATTTATTGTTTTTCAACTTAAAGGCGAAGACTATGAAATTGATTACTCAACTTATAATTCTTATTTTTTGAATTACGGTGAAATTGAAAAATTTTTAGAGATTTTAAAACAAAATTCTATAAAAAATTTAGTATTTATTGGTGGAGTAACTAAACCAAATTTTTCAAATTTAAGAGTTGATAAAAAAGGTACCATATTATTAGCTAAAATTTTGGCAAATAAAATATTAGGCGACGATGCGGTCTTAAAAACCGTTATCAATTTTTTTGAAAAAGAAGGTTTAAAAATTTTGCGCATCGATGAATTGCTCGATTGCATCATCTCAACAAAATCAACCATTACCGAATTATTACCAACTACACAAAATTTAATTGATATTGAAATTGGAGCAAAAGCAATTCAACATTTTTCAAAATTTGATGTGGGTCAAGCAGTGATTGTGTCGCAAAAACAAATCATAGCAGTTGAAGCCTTAGAAGGCACAGATTTTATGATTGAACGTTGCAAATACTTTAATGAAAATTACAGCAAAAATGCCATTTTAGTGAAGATGAAAAAGCAAAATCAAAGCAACAAAGCCGATTTACCAACCATCGGTGAAAAAACTATTATAAATTGCCATCAATCAAATATTATTGGAATTGCTATTCAAGCCAATTCTACTTTAATTCTTGACAAAGAAAATGTAATTAAAAAAGCCAATCAACTTGGCTTATTTATCACTGTTATAAAATGATTAAATCCAAAGAGAATTATTTAGAAATTAGAAATTTTCCTAAAGAGGTGCAAACTCTTTTTAGAATTTTTGGAGATAAGATTCGCTTGGTTGGAGGCTGTGTTCGTGATTATATTTTAAACAAACAAATCAATGATTATGATTTTGCTTGCAAACTTTTGCCAAGCCAAATTCAAGAAATCCTTTATCGTCACAATATAAAATCAATTCCCACTTCATTAAAACATGGAACAATTACCGCGGTAATCAATAATCAAAATTTTCAAATCACCACTTTACGAACCGATAAAAATCATTCAGGAAGAGATTGCGAGGTGGATTTTACCAATGATTTTTTCGAAGATGCCCAGCGCAGAGATTTTACCATTAACGCCTTTTATGTTGATGAAAAAGGAAAAATTTACGATTATTTTGATGGGTTACTAGATTTAAAAAACCAAAAGGTTCGCTTCATTGGTGATTCCGAACAAAGAATTAGCGAAGATTTTTTGCGAATTTTGCGATTTTTTAGATTTTCATGCTACTACAGCAATAATTTTGAAGAAATTGATCTAGAATCTTCAATCAAATTTAAAAATAATTTAACCATTTTATCAAAAGAAAGAGTTCGCGATGAATTTGTAAAAATTTTAAATTGCCCAAATAATTTGATGGTTTTAAAAACCTTAAACATTTTTGATAAATATGATTTTGACCAGATTTTATGGCACCAAAAAATTGATTTATTTTCCTTAAAATTTATTTTAAAATATCAGGATTTTATCAATGAAAATGATTTGTTTTTAGTAAAATTATGCGCAATTTTCTTTGATGAATTCACTGATTTCGCTCGTCTTTTTAATGATTTAAAATTTACCAATTTTGAAAAAAAATTTTTTTATAATTTTAAAATTTTTAATCAAGAAAATAAATATTTTGATAATTTTGAAAATTCTAAAATCAATGAATTGGCATTATTTTATCCAAAAAATATTTTAATAAATTTTATAATTTTAATTTTTGCCAAAAATAATCATAATTTGAAAGAAAATCACTTGGAAAATATAATAAATTATGTTATAAATTTAACAATACCAAATTTTGTAATTGATGCAGACGATTTAAAATCGCTTAGTTGTGAAAATCATCGTTTGAGCTTTTACCTTAGAGAATTAAAAATTTTATGGGCTAAAAGTAATTTCTCAAAAACAAAAGAGGATTTGCTTAATTCGTTAAAAATTAAAAATAATTAAAGTATTTTAATTTAATATTTCAATAAATGGCAACAGCAAAACAAGAACAGCTTTATAACGAAATTATCGAATATTATAATTTCGCTGAAAAATTAATTAAAATTGTTGAAAACAGCACCGACGAAATCGCTGAGCAACAATTTGATATAATCGAAGAAGCTATACAAAAATTTGAAAAATGTGCCGATTTTCTTGCCAACCAATATATCGAATTTGTTAAATCTGGCGAAAGTGGTCAGCTAATTGAGGCAACCAGAACCAGCCTAAACGATATTTCAGCTAAAATCGAAGAATGTCGCAACAAAATATTAATTTTACATTCCAAAAAAAATAATAATGAATAGCTTTAATGATTTAATAAAAATTTACCAAAAAGATTTACTAGAAGTTGATAAAATAATTATAAGTTCGAGTGTCGGCAAATCAAATTTAATTCAAGAAATAACTCAAAATTTAGTTGGGTCTGGGGGCAAAAGAATTCGTCCAATTTTGCTAATGATTTGTGCAAAATTATGTAATTACCACGATGAAATTATTACTAATTTACTAGCTTCAAGTGTTGAATTAATTCATACCGCAACCCTTTTGCACGACGATGTAGTTGACGAAAGCCAAGTTCGAAGAGGCAAGAAAACCGCCAATGCAATTTTTGATAATAAAGCCTCTATTTTGGTTGGCGATTACTTGTTTTCCCTGTCCTTTCAACATATGGTGCAAAGCAAAAATTTAGAAGTGCTAAAATTATTAGCAACCACCTCTTCCATAATTGCCGATGGAGAAGTTTTACAATTACAAAATTCCTCAAATATTGAAATTTCACAAGAGCAATATTTTGAAATTATTTATGGCAAAACCGGAGCTTTATTTTCAGCTTGCTGTGAAGTCGGAGGAATTTTATCCAAGGTTCCAACAGAACAAGTCAATGGATTGCGAAATTTTGGAAAAAATTTAGGAATGCTTTTTCAAATTATTGATGATATTTTAGATTATTCATCTTCTCAATCCACTCTTGGCAAGGATTTAGGCAATGATTTTTTTGAAGGAAAGGTTACTTTACCAATAATTAAAACTTATCAGAATTGTGATTTTGATAATAAAAAACTTATTAAAGAATTTTTTCATAACAACTACAACAACAGTGAAAAAAATTTGAACAACTTTGAAAAAACTCTGCAAATTATGACTGATTCCAAAGGATTAGAACTAGCCAAAGAACAGGCTTTTGAACTATACTTACAAGCTAAAAATAATTTAGAATCTTTCGAAAACAATATTTACAAAAACCAATTATTTACAATTTTAGATTATTCTCTTAACAGAATTTCGTAAAAAATGTTTAAAATAAAATTTCTATTTTTAATTTTCATTTTTTTTATTAATCATAATCTTCAAGCACAAACCCTTGATAGTAATTTTTACAATTGGAAAATTTTTGAAATTGCCGATGAAACCGATCCAGATTTTAAAAAATGTTATATTGTTAATTATCCAAGCAAATCCGACACTAATGACACCGCTCGAAAACAGCCTTTTTTAATGATTACTCGTTATCAACGAGAAAGATCGGAAGAGGTAAGTATTTTTGGAGGTTTTGATTATAAAATTAATAGCCACCTATTATTACTTATTGATAATCAACAATTTCGTTTAAAAACCAAAATCGATTTTGCTTGGGCAAAAACTCGAGCAGATGACATTAGAATTGTAGAGACCCTGCTTTCATCAAGATTAGCCAAAGTTAGAAGCGACTCGGCAATTGGAACTTTTTCTATCGATGAATATAATTTAAAAGGGATCGCCAAGGCATACAAAAGAATGAAACAAATATGTAAATAATATGAAAAATCTTTGTTTAAAATTAATAAAATCAAAAATTAAAATTAACTATTTTACCTTTATTTTTGGCTTTGCAAGCCTAATGTTTTTTCTTTGCAATAGTTTTAACCTAAATAAATTCACTCCGTATTTTTTATTTAATAATCAAACTGATTACTTGGGTTTAGCGGTATTTTTTTATTTAGCTTTGGCAATTTTTATTTTATTTTTGCTTTTAATTTTTCATAAAAAAACTACCAAGTTTTTAGCAATTTTATTATGTTTTTTAAGTAGTTTGGTGCTTTATTTTATCAATAAATATGATGTCTTGATTGATAGAACAATGGTTATGAATGCGATATATACTGATAGATCTGAAGTTCACTCTTTACTTTCAAAGCAAATGATTATTTATTTTTTTCTAGGCTTTATTGTGCCAAGCATTATAATTTTAAAACTAGAAATAACTTATCCAAAAAAATATTTTTTAAAATCATTAATTATAATTCTTATCCTCGTCATAACTTGCGTTGTTTTTGGCTACGGCAAATTCCAAACTTTACATCGAGCTGGTAATTTATCACGTAAAAGAATTATTTATATAGTTATGCCCCTAAACTATATTCGCAGTGGTTTTAGCGTTATCAACCATATTTATCTTAAGCCAATTTTTGAAAATAAGGCAAAAAATATTGTTGTTGAAAGCTCAATATCAAAGGCTGAAGATATTACGGTAGTTTTAGCAATTGGCGAAACTTCAAGGCAAAAAAATTTTAGTCTTTATGGTTACGAAAGAAACACCAACCCGCTTTTATCAAAATATTCCGACCTCAAAATCCTTAATGGCAAGGCTCGACTTGGGTCAACACTTTATGCCCTACCCGAAATTTTAACCAAGGAAGATGTTCCGCTCACTGCGGTCACTCATTTTGCCAAAGTTCCAACCAGCTGTTATGTTAATTATTCTCTTTACGATAATTGTGCAATTCCGGGAGAAATTAAGGTTGAAAATTGCAAATATGGCAAATTATGTTATGACGAAGATGTAATTCCATATTTAAAAACCGAACTTGAAAAACCTCAAAATGGAGCTAAATTTGTGGTTTTACATATTGGTGGAGGTAGCCATGGCCCATCATATCACGAACGCTACCCCGAAGAATTTCAAAAATTTACACCAATTTGTAAAGATGCCGATGTTATCAATAAATGCTCTAAAGAAGAGTTGTTTAACACTTTTGATAACACAATTTTATATGTTGATTATGTGGTTGATGGCATTATCAAAACACTAGAAAATTCTAAGAAAAAATATGTGTTATTTTACTTATCTGACCACGGCGAATCTTTACTTGAAGATGGTAGAATTTTTCACGGAACCCCTCCAGGCATACCATTGCCAGAGGAACAAGCACGAATTCCGCTTTTAGTAAAAACCTCAATTCCAATTAAAATAAAAAAGCAAGATGAATATCCGCAAACCCAAATTTTTGATACTATTTTATATTTGCTTAATGTTGAAACCAAAGTTGCTGATAAGAATTTAAGTTTCATTGAAAAATTATGAAAATAGCAATAAAAAAATGGTCAATTTTACTTTTTTTTGCTTTAATTTTTTCAACCTTATTATTTTTTTTACTACAAAAAAAACCCAAAGAATTTAATGCAAATCGTGTTAATTTAATCGATAATTTTGAAAATAATTATTTATTTCGTGGGAGTAATCCATTTCAAAATATTTATGGCGAACCAGAATTTTCATATCTCCAAATCAAAAATGCGGTAAATCAAAATTTGAGGTCGCAAAATATTTCAGAACTTAAAGATTTTTATTTAATTGTTATTAGCTTATTAAATGTAGATCATTATTTTGAAATTCAAAAAGAGCGAGATTTTTTTAAAAAATATCCAAATATTGGAAAAGTTGAAAATTTTTCTGAAATATCGCCAGCATTGCTAGCAACACCTTTTTACGAATATAAAATTGCCTATGAAATTACCAATAATTATCACTTAGAATTAACCAAGTTACTAACCCACATCAATCAAACTTTAAAAACCAAAAGCAACAAGCCAATTGTAATTTATGTTCATTGCAATGCAGGTCGCGACAGAACTGGAGTGATTTCAGCAACTTATCGTTTACTTTTTAAAAATTATAATTTACAACAAGCTGTTAATAAAAATATCGAAGAAGTCGGAAGAAATGCCGAGTCTTTATTGGAAAGTTCAATAATCTCATATTGTTTTTATCTTAAAAATCAAAAACGTATTGGTGAAAATTTTTGTAAAAAAATTTAATAAATTTTTTTTAATAAACCTAATTTCATTTGGCAGTGGAATACAATTTAAGAAAATAAAAATAATTTATAATTTGTCTGCAATATCATTGCTGAAACTATAATTTCCAGTTACATTTTGTACATCATCGCAATCTTCAAGTAAATCAACCATTTTCAAGATTTTTTGTGCCAAATCCAAATCGGCAATTTCAATTAAATTTTTAGCTTTCCATTCAATTTTAGCCGATAAAGCATCGCCATATTTTTTAATCAAATTATCACGAACTTGAATAAAATTTTCAATTTGAGTGATGGCAATGTATAAATCACCATCAAAAATCACATCATCAGCACCAAAATCAATTGCTAATTCAAAAAAATCATCTTGATTAGCAATATTATTAGCAAATTTAATGATTCCAAGCTTGTCAAACATAAAATTCACTGAGCCAGTCTCACCAAGAGCCCCACCCATTTTGGTAAAAATACTCCTTACTTCACTTGCCGTTCTATTCCGATTATCGGTCAATGCCTCCACGATAATGGCAACTCCACCTGGAGAGTATCCCTCGTAGCGCATTTCTTCATAATTAGAATTATCAGCCCCAGCAATTACTTTTTTTATGGCATTATCAATTCTATCTTTAGGCATATTATTGATTCTAGCTTCAATAATGGCGTTTCTGAGTCTTGGATTAAATTCTGGATCGATTTGCCCAGTTTTGGCGGCAACCGTTACTTCACGGATAATTTTAGTAAATAATTTTGCTTTTTTGGCATCTTGAGCGCCTTTACGATGCTTAATATTTGCAAATTGCGAATGTCCTGCCATATTTTTTTAATAAGTTTAATTTATTAATAACAGTAAAATCATAAGTTTTACTTATAAGATAATTTTATGACCCGATTAATTGTTCAAAGCCAAAACACCACCAATTTTAATTGGAAAAATTTTGTGAGCAAGTCCAGTTTTATTTTCAACCTCTATTACCGCCCCACAAATGGTTACCTCACCTTTTGCTGGCTCCATTTTATCCATTTTTCTTTTATGTAAAAAAGTTTGGATTGGCGTGTTTTTATCCATTCCAATCACTGAATCATAATCTCCGCACATTCCAGCATCAGTCTGATAAGCACTTCCAAATTTCATAATATGGCAATCATTAGTCGGAATATGAGTATGGGAGCCAATTATTGCCGAAACTTTGCCATCAAGAAATTTAGCCATCGCCATTTTTTCCGATGTAGCTTCAGCATGAAAATCTACAAAAATAGCATCAATATTCTGCCCCAATCGATAGTTTTTTAGAATCTCTTCCGCGGTTTCAAATGGACAATTTACATTATATTTCATGAAAACCTGACCCATTAAATGAATCACCAAATATTTCTTTTCACCGCTACCCAAAAACACTTGAAAACCAGTTCCTGGCGCTGATTTTGGAAAATTTTGTGGACGCAACAATCTACGATCCTGATTTAACAAAATATTAACCTCTCGATGATCCCAAATATGGTCCCCACCTGTTAAAACATCTGCTCCAGAATTTAAAAAATCCTTAGCACAATTTGGAGCGATACCAAAACCACCAGAAGCATTATCAACATTTACTATACAAAAATCGATGTTATATTGCATTTTGATTGCAGATAAATTTTGACAAATATAACGCCGAGCATTGCCACCAACTACATCGCCTAAAAATAAAATATTCATAAATAAAATTATTAACTTAAGTAAAATTTTTTAAATTATAATTTTATTAATTAATTTTTAAATATTTAAAATTGATTTTAAATTATTTTAAATTAGAATTTAAAAAGGATTAATCAAATAACCTATAATATTACAATGCAACAATCTTTAAAAAATTCTACTCCACAAACTCTTTACGATAAAATTTGGAATCTTCACTTAGTTGATGACAATAACTCTTCCAGCTTAATTTATGTTGACCGCCAATTAATTCATGAAGTCACTTCGCCACAAGCTTTTGAAGGTCTTAGAATATCAAATCGTAAGCCTCGAAGAAAAGAGGCTCACCTTGCGGTTGCCGACCATAATGTTCCAACAACCACCGCTGATCGCCATAACGGAACTAAAGGCATCAAAGATGAAACCTCAAGAATTCAAGTTGAAACCCTTGAAAATAATTGCAAAGAATTTGGTATTAAATATTTTGATTTGGATGATAAAAAACAAGGGGTGGTTCATATTGTAGGCCCCGAACAAGGCTTTACCCAACCCGGAATGGTAATTGTTTGTGGCGACAGCCACACCTCGACTCACGGTGCTTTTGGAGCTTTGGCTTTTGGCATTGGCACATCAGAGGTTGAGCATGTATTAGCAACGCAAACATTAATTCAACAAAAAGCTAAAAACATGTTGGTTAAAGTTGAAGGAAAAATCGGAATTGGGGTCACCGCTAAAGATATAATTTTAGCAATAATTGGCAAAATCGGCACTGCGGGTGCCACAGGGTATGTTATTGAATATGCTGGTTCTGCCATCGAAGATTTATCAATGGAAGGTCGTATGACAATTTGTAATATGTCGATTGAAGCTGGAGCCAGAGCTGGATTAATTGCTCCAGATAACACTACTTTTGCTTATTTAAAAAATCGTCCAATGGCACCAAAAAATGATGATTTTGATAATGCCGTAAAATTTTGGAGCACCTTAAAAACTGATGCAGGTGCCAAATTCGATAAAGAAATTTTTATTGATGCCAAAGATATTGCCCCTCAAGTCACATGGGGAACAAGCCCTGAAGATACTTTGCCAATTACCGCAAAAGTCCCTTCTCCATCAGATTTTAGTGACAAATCCAAACAACAAGCAGTTGCTAGGTCGCTTGAATATATGGGCTTGCAATCAGGCACCCCGCTTGAAGAAATTTATTTAGACAAAATCTTTATCGGCTCTTGCACCAATGGTCGCATCGAAGATTTAAGAGATGTAGCTAAAGTTGTTAAAGGAAAAAAAGTTGCCAAAAATATTAAATTGGCAATGATAGTTCCAGGATCAGGACTAGTTAAGGAACAAGCCGAAAATGAAGGTCTCGATAAAATCTTCATCGAAGCAGGTTTTGAATGGCGAGAACCTGGTTGTTCAATGTGCCTTGCAATGAATGCCGATAAGCTTGAAAATCAGGAAAGATGCGCTTCAACTTCAAATCGAAATTTTGAAGGTAGACAAGGTCGAGGTGGAAGAACTCACTTGCTTAGCCCAGCAATGGCAGGAATTTCAGCAATCACCGGACATTTAACTGATGTTAGAAAATATCTTAATTAATGCTAATTTATTTTCGAAACAATCAAAATAATTCTCGAAGCTATGACTACACCTCATTTGGTTTCAACCCAATTCCAATAAAAAAAATTGATGAAAATCAAAATATTACGATAAATCTTAATTTTATTAAAGATTTACTTGCGATTTTTTCATCGATTTTTTTATCGGCTTTAGCCTATGGAATAATGATGGTTTTAATTGCAATTCGCCTTGAAGCTAATATAAAAAATGAAGCCTTAATCGCCATTTCAACAATAGTACAAATAGGTGCGGGTGTTGTTTTTTCAAGATTTTTACCATCTTTTGGTAAAAAAATTGGTATCATCAAAAGTATTGTATTATCAAGTCTGCTTGCCTCAATTTGCTGTTTATCATTATTTAAATTTATTAATTTTCCAATATGGCTGGCAATAATTTACTGTCTTGGAACCTCTCTTTTTACCTCTTCGGTAACAAGAAATACATTAATGATTGATAGATCTCCTCCAAAAATTCGCTCCATCATCATTTCCATTGGAATCACCTTAGTTGCCTTTGGTAATGGGTTTGGAGCTATGTTAATAAATTTAATAAAAACTGAAGATAAAATTTATAGCTTCTTGCTTGCTAGTTTTTTATTTGCCATCTCTTCCCTCCCCTTAATTCGTTTAAAAAAAGCCGATTCAATAATACGCGAGCAAAAAAACATTGCAATTTGGCGATATATTTTTAATTCACCAAAAATATTCTTTTCTGGTTTTACTTTTAGCTATATTATGGCATCTTGCAGTGCATTTTGTGTAATTTATGGCATAAAATCTGGCATGTCTAAAAGTGAAGCCTCGATGCTTCTTTCTGCCCTGTTATTTGGTACAGTTTTTTATATTCCACTTGGTATTTTATGTAATTTTTTTAACCGCAGGTTCATTATAATTTTTTCTGCAATTTTATCGCTCTACATCATTTACTTAATAAATTATTATAGTGATAAAGAAAATATCAACATTTTATTCTTTTTATTATTTTCCGTAATATCGGGCATGAAACTTCCAACCCTAGTCTTAATCAACGAAAAATACAAATCTACCCAGAGATTAATGGTCAATAGCGCCTTCACCCGCGTTGCCCTTATTGGTGTTATTTTTGGATTATTAACCACAGGTAATTTTATGAAATTCTACGGCTATCGAGGCTTGTGGCATTCATGCACCTTTATTTTAATAATTTTCATAACCTTTTGGTTTTTAAATTATCTCAATAAAATTTTAAACAAAAATTTTAGGTTAAAAGAATTATCAATCTTATATAAAAAATCCAATGAACCAGAACAAGAAATGTAGCAATGAATCAAATTGCTGTTTTAGCAAATTTATTAAAAAATTTTATCAAAAAACCCCAAAAGTCGCAGTTTTAAATTTAAGCGGCATCATCGGCAAAGACTCGAAGTTTGAACAAGGAATTAATTTTAATAATTATTTGCCATTAATTACAAAAGCATTTACCAGCAAAAAAATTTCTGCCGTCGCTTTAGCAATAAACTCCCCCGGAGGCTCCCCCGTTCAATCGGAATTAATTTACAATTTAATTCGTGAATTATCCAAAAAAAACCATATTCCAGTTTATAGCTTTGCCCAAGACGTCTGTGCTTCGGGTGGGTATTTTTTACTTCTTAGTGGAGATGAAATTTATGCACATAATTCCTCAATAATTGGTTCAATTGGTGTTATATTTTCCAGTTTTGGCTTTGTTGATTTAATCAAAAAAATTGGAGTTGAAAGAAGAATTTACACCGAGGGTAAAAACAAGGCAATTCTTGATCCGTTTCTGCCCGAACAAAGTGAAAATATTGAAATTTTAAAGGAAGCACAGAAAGATATTTACGAACATTTCAAAAATATCGTTCGCATCTCTCGCAAAGACAAATTAACTAAAAGCGAAGATGAATTATTTACAGGAGCTTTTTGGGCAGGTTCCACCGCACACAAACTTGGATTAATCGACGGAATAAGCGATTTAAGAGCTAAAATGCAAGAAAAATTCGGGGATAAGGTTGAGTTTATTGAAATAACTCCAAAAAAATCTTTTATCAAAGGCTTAATTAGCGAAAAATCATCATTAAAATATGATTATTTTTTACAAAATTTATTTTACAAAATCGAAGAAAAAATCAATTTTAATAAATTCGGTCTTTAGAAAATTATTTTATATCGAAGATAAAATAAATTTTTATAAATTTAGTCTTTAGCGAAATATTTTATTTTGAAAAATAATTTAATCTATGATTTTGTTATTTATATATTTTTTTGACGGCATAATCAGCCACATCTAATACGATAAAATAAGATTTTTCCATTCAAAATTAGCGGTATTACCACCCCCCTCTTACTCAATTAAAAATTTTCCTTTGGCAAAATTAGAGGTATTATCACCCTCCCCTCGCGGGAGGGTGATGACACCACTAATTTTTAGAAAAAAATTTAAAAGCGTTTTTCTAAAATTATTTTTGCATTGAAGCAACTTCTTCGGCAAAATTATTTTCCTTTTTTTCAAGACCTTCGCCTAAAATGTATAATTTAAAGCCAGAAATTTTTGTTTCACCATTTGCTTTGGCAAAATTAGCAACTAAATCTTTGATTTTGACTTTATCGTCCATTACAAAGGCTTGCTCAAGCAAAACTACCTCTTCGTAATATTTACGAATTCTCCCTTCCATCATTTTTTCGATGATATTTTCAGGCTTGCCCGAAGCTCTGGCTTGCTCTTTTAAAACATCAGTTTCGCGAGCTAATTTAGCTGGATCAACTGCTTCGACATTTAAAGCATCAGGTTTAGCAGCGGCAATATGCATAGCAATTTGTTTGCCAATTTCGGTAAGTTTATCCGCAGAAGCCACAGACTCAAAAGCTACCAAAACCGCGATTTTACCCATTTGATTGGCCACAACATTGTGGATATAACTAACGATTTGACCCTTATTGACTTTTAGGGAATCAATACGGCGGATATTAATATTTTCTCCAATAACACCAATTTGCGACTTAACTTCTTCGTCTTTGTCAGCTTGAAATTTGGCAATGTCATTGCCATATTTAATTGCTTCTTTAGAAACTTTGGAAACGAAATCTTGGAACTTTTCATTACGAGCAACAAAATCAGTCTCGGAATTAACTTCGATGATGGAACCAATATTGCCATCAATAGCAACCGCAACCAATCCTTCCGAAGCAACTCTGCCAGCTTTTTTTGAGGCTGATGCCAAACCTTTTTTTCGAAGCCAATCAACTGATTTTTCAAAATCATCTTTATTTTCAGCAAGTGCTTTATTGCAATCTGCGATTCCACATCCAGTGGCTTCACGAAGTTTTTTTATGAGTGATAAATCTGCCATTTTATAAAAAATTAAATTAATATTAAATATGCCATTTCGATAATAAAATCAAAATGGTATTATTGGTAAATTATTTTTTACCTTCGGTTTTTTTAGTAGATGGTTTTTTAGTTACAACTTTTACCTCAGTTTTTTCTGGTTTTTTGTCAGAAAATTTTGATTTTTTTGGAGATTTTTTATCTTCGTCAGCTGAAGATTCTGACTCGTTATTTTCTGATTTTCTTGAAGTTTTTTTGTCAAACTTAACAAATTTATCTTCCTTTTTTTCTGACTTTTTTTCAGGTAAATTATTGACAATACCTTGACTGTCAATTTTACTAACATCAAGACCTTGCGAAATCATATTTTCTTTAATTCCAGCGATAATTGCATCGGATATTAAACGACAAAATAATTTAATTGATTTAGCTGAATCATCATTGCCAGGAACCACAAAAGTTATATCATCTGGATTGCAGTTAGTATCAACTAATGCCATAATAGGAACATTAAGTTTTTTGGCTTCAGCAATTGCTAACGATTCTTTGTTGGTATCAATTACAATAACTAAATCTGGATATCCACCCATATTTTTGATGCCACCAAGGTTATGCTCAAATTTTAATCTTTGTCTTTCAAGGTTTAATTTTTCTTTTTTATTGTAACCAACCTCGGTATCAGCAAGTTGTTCTTCAACTTTTTTGAGAGTTTTGATTGATTGAGAAACAGTTTTCCAGTTTGTAAGCATTCCACCTAACCAACGAAAATTAACATAATATTGACCAGATCTTTTGGCAGCATCGGCGACAGGTTCAATTGCTTGTTTTTTAGTAGCAATAAATAAAATTCTGCCGTTATTTTTGGCAATTTCTTTAACAATTTTTAAGCTTGAGTGAAGCATTTGAGCGGTTTTGTTAAGATCAATAATGCTCACACCATTTCTACTAGTGTGAATATATTTTGCCATTTTTGGATTACGGCGCATAGTTTTGTGACCGAAGTGAAAACCAGCTTCAATAAGTTGACGGATGCTAAATTGCGGAAGTTCTTGTTTTGACATATATTTAAAAATTTGGTTTGTTACCAAATATCAACGAAATTTATTTAATTCTTAAAAAACATTTTTTAAGATCCATTGCTAGAAGCCTTGGACAAGATTAAAAAAACACCAAAATGTTAATATTTGTGGAATTTAAAATTGAAATTTTGATTAGACATCAAAATTTTCTTGCCAAAGATTTTAATTATATAAAAAACAATTGCAAATATTTTTTTCCCCTTAAAAAACCCGCTACTAATCTTTAAGAAGGGCATCTAATTGATCAATATAATCAATAATCACATTTAAACCCGATTGCCAAAAATCAGCTTTAGAAATGTCCAAACCAAATGGCTCAAGCATTGCTTTGTGATGCTTAGTTCCTCCGAGTTCAAGCATTTGTAAATATTTTTTATCGAAGTCCTTAATTTTATTTTGTTGATAAATTCCATATAATGAATTTACCAAGCAATCACCAAAGGCATAAGAATAAACATAAAATGGTGAATGAATAAAATGCGGAATATAACACCAAAAATATTTATAACCATCATCAAAATTAAAAGCTGAACCCAAGCTTTCTTTTTGCACCTCAAGCCAATAATTATTGATTTCATCAAGGGGTAATTCATATTTTTTGCGAGTATTATGTATTTTGCTTTCAAAATCTAAAAAAGCGATTTGACGAACCACCGTATTAATCATATCTTCAATTTTATTGGCAATAATTATGCGTTTTTTTTGCGGGTTTTTTTCATTATTTAAAATTTTTTGAAAGACCAATTGCTCTCCAAAAACCGAAGCAGTTTCCGCTAATGTTAATGGGGTTTGAGCCATTAAATATCCTTGCTTTCTTGCCAAATATTGATGAATACCGTGCCCAAGTTCATGAGCAAGGGTCATAACATCGCGAATTTTCCCTTGAAAATTCATTAAAATATAAGGGTGAACATCTGGAACACAGGGATGCGAATATGCCCCCGAGTCTTTACCAGCAACAACTTTGGCATCAATCCAATTATTATCAAAAAATTTTTGGGCAATTTGTGCCATTTGCGGGTTAAATTCTTGATAGGCTTCAAGCACCAAATTTTTCGCTTCTTGCCATGAAATCTTGTCGTTATCTTTGGCAAAAAGTGGAGCACCGCGATCATAAAAATCAAGTTTTGGTAAATCTAAAATTTTTGCTTTTAAATGGTAATATTTGTGTGAAATTTTAGAATAATTTGCCTTCACACTTTCAATTAAGGTTTCAACAATTTCATCTTCAACAAAATTAGTTAAATTTCGTGGCGAAATCGGATTTTTAAAGCCTCGATATTGGTCAATTATGGCTTTATCTTTGGCCAAAATATTGGTAATAAAAGCAAATAATTTTGCATTATTGCCAAAAGTTTCGATAATTGATTGTCCTGCATTTTGACGAATTTTTCGGTCAGAATTTGATAATAAATCAAAAATTTCTTGCGAATTTAATGATTTTTTTTTGTAGGAAAATTTTAAATTATTGATGGTTTCATCAAAGAGTCGAACAAAGGCCGAGCGCGAGGTTATATCTTTTTCAAGGGCAAATTTTTCAAGTTCTTTAGAAAGTTGATAAGGTTTAAAAACTCGCAAATCTCGCAAAAAAGGTTGATAAAATTTTAAGGATTTGTCGGCAAATAATTCATCAAATTTTTTATTTGATAATTCATTTAATTCAAGACAAAAAAATAAAATTTTATTTTCTAAATTATTGATTTTTTCCGAAGTATTTTGATAAAAATTAATGTTATCTTGATTAGATAAATCGCTTGAATAAAGCAGATATGCAAAAGTTGATATTTTACCAATTTGTGCTGAAATTTCTTCGTAATTTTTGATTGTTTGCAACAAATCTTTCGCAGAAATTTTGTCAATTTTATTTTGATAGTTTTCAACAAAATCATCGCAATTTTTAGCAATTTTTTTTAAATCAGCATTGATTTTCTTATCAGAAATTGAGCTATATAAATCAGATAAATCCCAAGTTGGTAAGACTTCGAGATTGGAATTTTTTTTTGAGGTCATTTGTAAAAAATTAATGTTTAAAATGTCTTGAAGTAATAAAATATAAGGCGATACCAAGTTCATCAGCCTTATCAATAACTTCGCCATCGCGCATTGAGCCAGCTGGAGCAATTATTGCTTTAATACCATATTTGTGAGCAATTTCAATATTATCAGCAAATGGAAAAAACGCGTCGGAAGCTAAATAAGAGCCTTTAGCATTATCAATAATTTTTTCGCCGTCAAAATAATTTTGAGCTTTTTTGCACGCAATTTCCGTGGAGTCAACCCTACTAGTTTGACCAACTCCAAGCCCAAATGTTTGTAGATTTTTAACGACTACAACCGCATTAGATTTCACATGCTTACAAACTCTCATGGCAAAAATCAATTGCTCCATTTCATAATCATTAATGGCTTTTTTTGAAACCAATCTTATATCATTTACGCTAAAATCAATATGGTCTTGATCCTGAACCAAGAACCCTCCAGAAATAGTTTTGACTTGACGATGAGTGTTTTTTTGATATTTCGAAATCAAAACTCGTAAGTTTTTTTTACTTGATAAAATTTCGCGGGCGCTATTGGTAATACTTGGAGCAATGATGACTTCATAAAACATTTTTGCCAGTTCGTTGGCGATTTCATCATTAATTTCTTGATTTATAGCAACAATTCCACCAAAGGCACTTTTTGGATCACAGGCAAGTGATTTTTTATAAGCATCAATGATATTAGAAGAAGAAGCCACTCCGCAAGGGTTGCCATGTTTAATGATTGCCGATGAAGGCTGACTAAATTCAAGAATCAATGCTAAAGCGCTTTCGGCATCATTATAGTTATTATAGCTCAATTCTTTACCTTGAATTTGAATTGAATTTACAATACCAAAATCAATATTATCCAGCTTGTAGATCTCAGCAAATTGGTGAGAATTTTCACCATAACGCAATTTTTGTTTCAAACTTCCAACTAATGAAAAATTATCTTGATTGAACCAATTGGCAATTGCCAAATCATAATCAGCAATATTTTTGAAGGCAATTGAAGCCATTTTTTTTCGAAATTCAAATGAAGTTTGATTTTGATTTTGCTTGAGCTCGGCGATTAAATCGCTGTAGTTACTGGGTGAAGTAATTACGGTTTTAAAGGCAAAATTTTTACCAGCGGAGCGCACCATAGCAGGACCACCAATATCAATATTTTCAATGATTTTTTCTTCGTCTAAGGTGCTGGCTACAGTTTCTTGAAATGGATATAGGTTGACGATTAATAAATCGATTGAAGAAATATCGTTTTCTTTGGCTTGATTTTGATGCAATTCGCTATTATTAATAGCAAGTAAAGCCCCATGAACCTTGGGGTGAAGAGTTTTCAAGCGACCTTCCATAATTTCAGGAAAATTGGTAAATTGAGAAACTTCTATTGCCGGTATATTATTTTGCTTAAGCAAATTATAAGTGCCTCCAGTAGAAATTATTTCGATATTATTTTGGTGTAAAAAATTTGCTAAATCCACCACCGATTCTTTGTTAGAAACCGATATTAAGCAACGAGAAATTTTTTGTAAATTAGGCATTATTTAGAAATTTTTAGATTAATATGTTTTAAAATTATGTCAAAAGTTTGGACAATTGTAAGGTCTCCATTATCAATAAATATTGCATCGTCGGCAATTTTTAAAGGAGAAAACTTTCGATTCAAATCATTAGCATCACGCTCTTTTAATTGTTGCAAAATTTGTGAATAATCGATTAATGGAGAGCTGTCTTTAAGTTGCAAATAGCGTCTTTTGGCACGGATTTCAACATCTGCGGTGATAAAAAATTTAAAGTCAGCTTCTGGGCAAATTACCGTTGTGGTGTCTCGACCATCAAGAACACAACCCAAAGAGTTTTGTTTAACAAAATTTTTTTGATAAATCAGTAAATCATTTCTTAAACGCGGATTTTGAGCAATTTTCGATGCCAACTGCCCACAATTTTCAAGAAATAATTTTGGATTTTCCAAATCTTTATATTGCAATTTTAAGGCTATTTCTGGCAAAAATTTATCTAGATCTTCAACAGCAATTTGCTTTTCTTGCATTTGTAGGGCAACCGCCCGATATAAGGCTCCAGTATTAAGATAGGCAATATTAAAATGATCAGCGATTTTCTTGGCAACAGTCCCTTTTCCAGAAGCCGATGGACCATCAATAGCAATAACAATTTGAGTATTAGAATTATTTGAAATCATTTTATATAAATTTGTTAATTACCATTAAAATCATATAAAAAAATTTAAAAATTACAAATAAATATTTGAAATTTTTGGATTTGATTTTTATTGATGGCACTTTAAAATATCCTATTAATTTTAATTTAACCTACTAAATATGAAAGGGATTATTCTTGCTGGTGGCAGTGGAACTCGCTTGGCGCCATTAACTCAAATTATTTCTAAGCAACTATTACCAGTTTATGATAAGCCGATGATTTGTTATCCGCTGGCAACATTAATGAATATCGGAATTACCGAGATTTTAATTATTTCAACCCCAGAAGACACTGGAAATATTGAAAAATTCTTAGGTAATGGCAAAAAATTTGGCATAAAACTTTCTTATGCCATTCAACACCAACCAAAAGGCATTGCCGAGGCATTTATTGTTGGCGAAAATTTTATTGGCAATGATAATGTTTGTTTAATTTTGGGTGATAATATTTTTTATGGATCAGATTTTAATTCTGAAAATTTTCAACATTATTTAAATGCTTTAGAAGAGAAAAAAACTGATGCCTATATTTTTGCTTATCAAGTCTCTGACCCTGAAAGATATGGCGTTGTAGAGCTTGACTCAAGTAAAAATTTGGCAATATCAATTGAGGAAAAACCCACTTATCCAAAATCAAATTGGGCAGTAACTGGATTTTATATTTACAATAATGAGGTAGTAAAGATTGCTAAAAACCTAAAGCCTTCAGCCCGAGGTGAGCTAGAAATTACCGATGTCAACAAGGTTTATTTAACACAAGGAAAATTAGGGGTAATCAAACTTGGACAAGGGTTTGCATGGCTTGATGCCGGCACCCCTGACTCACTTCTTGACTCGGCAAAATTTATTCAAACTATTGAAAAGCGCCAAGGTTTAAAAATTGCCTGCCTTGAAGAAATTGCCTTTAAACGGGGATTTATCAATAAAGAGCAAGTTTTAAAACTTACCGAAAATTACAAAAAAAATTCCGATTATCGCAAATATTTAGAAACAATTTTTTCTCACGATATTTAAAATGTCTTTAAATCCAAAACTCTCCATAATTATCACAACCTTCAATAGCTCAAAAGTAATTTTACAATGCCTAAATAAAATTGACCTAGATTTATATACGGTTTTTGTAGTTGATAATAACAGCAAAGATGACACCTTAAAAATTATTGAAGAAAATTTTTCAAATAAAATCACCATTATTAAAAATCAAAAAAATCTAGGCTATGGACGAGGAAATAATTGTGCCTTAAGACTTGTTGAAACAGAGTTTGCCATGATTCTCAACCCTGATGCCTTTATTTTTTCTAAGGATATCGAACTTATTTTACAAACTTTAAATCAAAATCCAGAAATTGCAATTTCTGCTCCCATTTTACTAAAAAAATATCCTTTTGAGCAAAAAGATTTTGATGAAGAAATCAAGGTAGTTAAAAAAAATTTGCGAAGCCAAGAAAATGGTTTCGTATCAGTAAAATATATAATTGGTGCATGTTTAATTTTGCGAATGAGCTTTTTTAAAGAAGTTGGATTTTACGATGAAGAAATTTTTTTATATTACGAAGATGATGAAATTTGCCACCGCGTAATTGCCAATAACAAAATTTGTGCAATCAATACCGAAGCCTTTGCTTACCATATTGGACAAGGGTCAAGTGGCAAAAATTATCGCAATTTATATCGAAGATTTTGGCATCGATCTTGGTCAAAATTCCATTGGAAAGAAAAGATCAAAGGGCCAACTAATGCGCATTTTTCGGCATTTAAATTGGTTATTTCCTTTACTTTGCAAACCTTATTTTACATTTTTATTTGGAAGCCCGAAAAAATTATTAGTAAAATCGCGTCAATAGTTGGAACTATATCTTATTTAATTGGTTTAAAAGCTTTTGATAAAAATGATAATCCGCGAGGGTAAATGACTAAAAAACTTACAATTATTATCGTTACTTTTAACAGCGAACATATAATTCGAAACTGTTTATCATCATTTAATGTTAATGATTATGAGGTAGTTGTTGTAGATAATAATTCTAGCGATAACACCACTAAAATAATTGCCGAAGAATTTTCCAGTGTAAAAATTCTAGCTCAAGAAAAAAATTTAGGTTTTGGCAGAGCAAATAATATCGCTTTAAGGCAATGTAAAACGCCCTTCGCCTTAATTCTTAATCCAGATGTTTTAATTCGTGATCAAGATTTAGAAAATGCCATTTTGCAATTTGAAAATAATCCCGAAATTGCCTTGGCCTCCCCAAAAACCCTTGATACTCATAATTTTGATGAAGCCAAAACTTCGAGCGAAATTCAAATTACTTATCAACATTTTATCGTTGGTGGCATAATGTTTATTAACATGAAAAATTTGCAAAAAATTGGTTTATTTGACGAAGATTTTTTTATGTTCACCGAAGATTCTGACCTTTGCGACCGCGCTATTAATTTAGGATTTCAAAACGCAATTTTTCATAATAGTTTTGCCATTCATCTCGGCGAAAATTCTAGTAAAAAAACTTTAAAAACTATTTATCGAAGATTTTGGCACCTAGGTTGGTCGAAAAGCAAATATCGTAGAAAAAGAAAAAATTTATTTAACTTTGTAAGAGCAACAATTAGGCTAGTTTTGCAATATTTTTTTGAAGGAATTTTTTATTTTGCTATTGGCAAAATCGAAAAATCCATTGGCAAATTTGCTTTTTGCTTTGGCTGTTTTGCCAATCTAATCGGGCTAAAAGCCTTTGATAAAAATGATAATCCTCGTGGCAACCTTAAATTATTTTCATAAATATGACAATTAAAATTTCAGTTATAATTTCGGCATATAATCATGAAAAATTTATTGCCAGAGCTATCGAAAGCGTTTTAAATCAAAGCTTTACAGATCTAGAGTTGCTAATTACCGATGATAATTCAACTGACCGCACCGCAGAAATTATTAATAAATATCAGGATTCCCGCTTAATTTTTTACAAAAATACCCAAAATTTTGGAATGGTGATAAACACCAACAACTCAATCAAAAAGGCTCAAGGTGAATATATTGCCATATTAAATTCTGACGATTTTTGGGAGCCAAATAAATTACAAAAACAAATCGAATTTATGCAACAAAATCCAAATTGCGATTTATGTTTTACACTTGCAAATGTGGTTGATGATGATGATAAAATTATTAATAATCCAAAATCAAATCCTTTTGAATTTAAAGATTTTTCGCCGAGTCAAATGGCAAATTATTTATTTTTTCACAATAATTTTTTATGCTACCCAAGTGTTTTGATGAAAAAATCAATCTTCAATAAAATTAATTTTTTTAACCCCGCTTTTTTGATTTTACTTGATGCCGATTTATGGCTTAGATGCTCGCTCGAAGGTTTAAATATTAAAATCATCAATGAGAAATTAACAAATTTTCGGATTCTAAATAATCATCAAAATCTTAGTGGCAAAAATCCACAAAAAACTATCCGCTACACCCTTGAAAACACCAAATTTCTAAATAGTTTTTTAAAAATTAAAAATTATTCAGAATTTTTAGAGATATTCCCAGATTATGAAAATATTGCCTTAAGCAACAAGAATCTATCTGGAGAATTTTACTTAATTGATTATAGTTTAAAGAAAATTTTTACCTTAGATCAAAGAAAATTTGGCAATATCAAAAATTTTATTATTGAATTAATTCACGATAAATCAGCCTCAAATCCTGATTTCTTTGGAGTTTTATGTGCGCAACTTAATCTTGATTACAAAAAATATTCCGCGCTAATTAATCAATATCCAAATGGTAATAATGCTTTTAAACTTAAAAATAAAATTAGACTTAATAAAATTTTATTGTTAACATTTCTAACAATAATTATTACTACGATCTTATTAGTTTTACAAATTTCTTAATGAAAAAAAATATAGTATTTCTTGGCAAAAATGGACAAGTGGCAAATGCATTTTATAACATTGCTAATCAAAATAGTAATTTCAATTGTATTTTTTACTCAAGTTTGGAGGTAGATTTATCTAATCCTAACGCCGTTGATTCATTTCTTGACTCTTTGCCAAAAAACATTGATTTGATGGTAAATTGTATGGCTTATACCAATGTTGATAAGGCTGAAGAAGAGCAAGATTTATGTAATAAAATTAATAATATCAGTGTTGGAGTTATCGCCAAATATTGCTTTAGCAACAACATAAAATTTGTACATTTTTCTACTGACTATGTATTTGATGGCACTGGAAGTGAAGCATTTAGCGAAGATAACACCACCAATCTTCACCCCGTTAATTTTTATGGCAAAACCAAATTACTCGGCGAGCAAGCCATTCAAAAATCAGGTTGCGATTACATTATAATTCGACTTTCTTGGGTTTATGACAATCGAGAAAATAGTAAAAATTTTGTCAACACCATCAAGAGATTAGCCAAAGAAAAAGAAGTGCTTAACATAGTGAATGACCAAATTGGTAGCCCAACCTCAGCAGATTTTGTTGCCAAAAACTCCATGCGAATTTTTAACGATGCCTTGTTTGGTGAAAATGAGATTCAACAAAAATATTATCGCAGAATTTTGCATTTAAATAACGGAGTTTTTATGTCATGGTATGAATTTACCATAAAAATTATTGATGAATTAAGGCAAAAAAGCCAGCCAATTTTAACTCGAGAAATTTTGGCAATTTCCTCATCGCAATACCCAACCAAAGCAAAAAGACCTCTTAACTCTCGACTAAAATCTAAAGATAAATTTAACTAAATTATAAATTTATTTTTTTAAAATTTTTAAAATTTTAAAATAGATTCTCTTCAACCAATAATTTTTTAGCCTAATTTGTCTAAATATTTGTTGACAATTTTCATAAATTCCAAGGGTTGGATCAGTGTTTGAAGAAAAATTATGAGTAGCAATTTTAACTCGCAAAATATTCGATGAAATATTGATATATTCTGCATTTTCATTATTTTGTTGGGTATTTTCAATTACTAAAAAATATATTTTACTTGAATATTTTTTATTAATTTCTTCAATTTTATCAATGATCATTTGATTGTCATTAAGCTTGGTATGACTTAGCCAAACTAGTAAAATTTTTTTATCTTGATGAAGCTTTTTCAAAAAAATATTAATTCTTTTATCGAACTTCTTTTTCACCTCATCATAGGTTTTTCTGAGCAAATTATTTGCCTTAAAATCATGAAAAAAGTAAAAATCATTTTTAAGATTATGGTAATAATCGTAATTTCCATCTGTTGATGTATGATTCAAACTAGCTTTGTCCATAAGCTTCAAATCATCAATATTCATAAAATCAGCGAAATTATTGATTACCAATTCAAGCCTAGTTTTTAAGCTAGCATTGGTCAACCAATCAAAAGGATAAGACTGAAAACGCAAATGATTTTTTTTTAAATAACTGGCACAAGCACAATCTTCTCCAAGACTAATTACCTCATCAAATTTTTGTTTAAGAATATTTTTCATTTTAGTTTTCAAAAAATTTTACGGCACTTTCTAAATTATCGATTTTGTAATTTTTCATATAAAAATCATATGAACTTACAATATGACCAAAATCAAGCGCTCTGCGCTTATTTTTATGCAAATCATAAGCTAGAATTGTAGCGGTTGGCCCAAGAATTATGACAAAAAAAGCATCTTTTAATGGTGATGACAATGCATTTTTTAAAATTACATCATAATCGAAAAATGCATTTTTTTTGGGAGCGATTATATGCTCAAAATTTTTGACTTGGTCAAAAATATTAAACTTAATATTTGTAAAAATATCTTCATTGGCAATTAGAATAATATTTTGATTCTGAAAAATTTTTCTAATTTTAAAAAAATACTCATCAAAATTATATTTTTGATATAAAGCATAGCAAATACTTGATTCAGCACTAAAATAAACCTGATTATAATTAATATATTTATCTAAAATTTCTCGAAAATATTTACCATTTTTTCGCCAAAAATTTTTGGCAATGAAATTTGCATTTGATAAATCCGAATATAAAACTTTAGGAATTGCTACCATAAAATTTTCATCAGAAGACTTTAGAATTTCTGTTAATTTTTTTTGAATTTCTGGGCAATATTTTTGAAATGGAATATCGATGCCATTTATTAATTGCAACTCGCCATCTCCAAACCTAGTTATAGATTTTTCTGATTTAATTAATTCTTCAATAGTAGCATCAACTGGCTTAATTATTGGCTTAATAGGCAATTCATCAATTTCGTATTTTATGTTTTCAATAAAATTATTAAGATTTTCATCAATCGATTTTTCTAAAAAAACTCTTAAATTATGCTTTAATAAAAAGGAAATATTTTTTTTAAAATTAATTATTCTGGTTTTAAACATAAGGTGAACTCCAATAAATTTTCGCCAAGATTTTTGCTAAATTTAAAACCAAATTTTTCATATAATTTAATGGCATTAAAATTATTTTTAAAAACTCGCAACGTTAATTTTTTAAATTTTAATTCAATTTTTGCAAAATTAATAATATACTCAAAAGCCTTATTGCCAATGCCCTTACCTCGCATATTTGAATTGTGAATATAAATGCCGATTTCAGCTAATTTAGCAACATAATCAACCCTAAGCAAATAGATCATACCAACATAATCTTGGTTAAATTTTATCACAAAAGCGATATTTCTTGGATTTGGCAAATGCATTGAATTAAGCCAATTTTGATGGGTTTGTTCATCGATATTTTGAATCATAAAATATGGCAAAACTTCTGGATTATTTCGCCAATTTCTGGCTTCAAGTTGGATATTTATAGGTAAATTAATGAGATTTATAAATTCAATTGTCATAAAAATTTTGCTGATAAATTTGACTTAAATTATCGCTATTTGCAAATAAAGTTTGATATTTTTCAAAGACAATCTTGGCTTCATAATTCTTTTTATAATGTTCAAAGAGTTGATTTGAAAGCGCTTTAGCTCTCTCTTTATTGGCTAAAATTTCTAAAGCACCCTGAATTATTTCATTTTCATTTTCAAAAATATATTGATAATTTTTTGGCAAATAAAATTCAAAGCTTTTGAAAGGTTTTTCTGAATTTTTCTTAACAATTGTTGGTGTTTTAAGCATCATTAAATCAATGTGGGTGAGCGCTCCGCCTTGCGGGAAACTATCAATAAAAACATCCGCCATTTGAAAATATTTCTTAAATTCAATAGATTGCGGTAATATAATTAATCGCTTTAAAAGCTCGGTTTCATTTTCGAAAATTTCATTAAAAATTTCACGATTTTTGTTTTTGTTAATTGATGTCATCACAATATGCTTCAATCTTGGTTCCATAGCTAACAATTTTTTTATCATCACAAAATATGGAGAAGAATTTTGAGTAAAAAACTTATCTTCATGAGCACCCGAAAGGCTAACGAAATCATTATCTGCAATAGCAAGACTATTTTTGAGTTCCAAAATTTTTTCAGCAGAAAATAAATTTATGTCCGCTAAAAATTTATGAGCAATAGGCATTTGTACATAATTTTTATAGCCACGAATTTCTTGAGTTAAATAAATTCCTGCGGGGCGAAAATCAAGAATCAAATCAGCAAATTTATAGCCCAAATTCAATAAATGGTCTTGAATATTTACATAAAATATTTTGATTTTGGTATATTTTTTTATTAACGCCAAAGCTCCATATAGCACCACATCTTCTGAATTACCATAAACCAACAAAAACTTTGGGTTATAATTGATAATTTTTTGGTAAAAATTGCTAATTAATTTACAATAATCTTCAAATTTAAATTTAGTGTTAACACCAGATAATTCAAGGCTTTTAATGTAGTTTTGTGTTTGATTTTTACTTAAATTTAATGAGCTTAGATTAATTTGAGTTGCAAATAATTTTAAACCATAAAAATCCTTGGCAATTTTGGCAAAATTTTCTATTAATCGACTATGTCCACCCATTTCATAAATAACAGTAAAAGCTAAAGCGATTTTTGGCGGATTATCATTGTTGACTGCCAAATTATGAAATTTATGTGGCTGGTTTTGAGCATAATTTAAAATTATTTTTTCTAATTTTTCATCTAAAAAATTAGTGTTAAAATTATTTAAATCTTCGTCAGATTTTTTACTTAGAATTTTAAATTGCTGTAGAATTTGGTAAATATTATAATTGACCTCGCCTAAGTATGTTCGCTTGATTTGAATAATAATATTTTTAAAAAAAGCCTTAAATAAATTTGAAAAAATTTGATAAAATTTAAAATTTTCTTTTAAAAATAATTTTATTTTTTTTTTAATTTTTTTATAAAATTTTCTGCCTTTTCAATTACCAAATCCTGCTCAAAATCACTTAAATCATAAAATAATGGAAGCCTGACTAAAGTTTTAGCGACTTCATTGGTAACCTGCATCGAGCCAACAAATCTAGAAAATTTTTTGCCAGCAACTGAACTATGCAAAGCAATATAATGAAACGGTGTTAAAATGCCATTTTCCTTCATGTGATTGATAAAATTATCACGGATTTCTTCGCTTTTAAAGCGCAAATAAAATAAATGGGCATTATGCTGATAATGCTCTTCAATTGTTGGTAAAAATAATTTTTCTTGTAAAAAATAAGGTAAAAAAGCATTAAAATATTTTTGCCAAATCGCCATTCTTTTTTGCTTTATTTTATCGCAAATTTCAAGATTTGAATATAAAAAAGCCGAAATTAAATCGCTTGGTAAATAGCTAGAGCCAACATCAACCCATGAATACTTATCAACCAATCCTTTAAAAAACTTAGTGCGATTTGTGCCTTTTTCACGAATTATATGAGCGCGATCGGCAAAATCTTCGCAGTTAGTTACAATGGCTCCGCCCTCGCCTGATATGATATTTTTAGTTTCATGAAATGAAAAACAACCAATATCGCCGATTGTTCCTAAATATCGATTCTTATATTTAGCATCGAAGCCTTGAGCAGAATCTTCGATGACCAGCAAATTATGTTTTTTGGCTATTGCCATAATTTTATCCATCTCGCAGGCAACCCCAGCATAATGCACTACCACAATGGCTTTGGTTTTTTTGGTGATGGCCATTTCAATAAGATTTTCATCGATATTGCAATTGTCAAAACGAATATCAACGAAGACCGGCAACAAGCCACGAAGCACAAAGGCATTGGCGGTAGAAACAAAAGTGTATGATGGCATTATCACTTCATCACCAATTTTTGCATCCATAAGTAAGGCAGAAATCTCTAGCGAAGCTGTGCAAGAGTGGGTGATAAGGCAGGTTTTTACCGATAGTTTTTCTTTGATAAAATTATTGCAAAGTGCGGTATATTTGCCATCGCCAGATATATGACCACCGGCAACGGCATCATTCATATAGATTAAGGCATTATGGTCAAAATTTGGCTTATTAAAAGGAATTTTATATTTATTCATAATTTTTCTGTTTGGGTTTAAAAATTGTAGTTTGGTGGTGTAAAGTTTTAAATATTTAGTTTTATAATAAATTTTTTGTTTTAAAATGCAAAATTAAAATTATTGCTTTTTAAGCTTTCTTAAAATCACAATATATTTTTAAATTTGATTAGTAATATTTTTTAAACTCATGAATAAGGTTAACATTATAACTACAACATATAATCATCAAAAATTTATTGCCAAATGCATTAAAAACATTGTTAATCAAAAAACTAATTTTAAATATAAATTAATCATTTCAGATGACGCATCAACCGATTCAACCGCAAAAATTATTGAAAATTTTAAAATAAAATATCCCGAAAAAATTGAATTCATTAAAAGAAGTAAAAATATCGGAGCTTATGAAAATTATGTAAACACCCTAAAATTGGTAGACTCACCTTTTGTGGTGATTTGCGAAGGAGATGATTTTTTTTGTAATAAAAATAAACTACAAATCCAATATGATTATTTAATAAATAATCCAGACAAATCAATTTGTTTCCATCCTGTTAAAGTATTAAAAAGCGGTTTAAGAAATATTTTTAAAAGAAAAATCTTTCCAAAGCCCAAAAATAGATTTTTTAAGAATGATTTAGATTTAAACGATCTATTAGAGCACAATTTTATTCAAACAAATAGCGCCATGTATCGCTGGAGATTTATAAATGGCAAGGATTTTGAAGACATTTTTCCAAAAAATATAATGCCATGTGACTATTATTTACATTTACTTCATGCCCAAACTGGTGACATTGGATTTATTAATAAAGTAATGTCGGTATACAGGATTTGGGATGGTGGAATATGGCACAACTCGCATTCAGAAGAAAATTTTACCAAACATATTTTGAATCACGGAATAAATCAGCTAAATTTTATAATTGAAGTTTCTAAAAATATTGCAATTGACAAAGTTTCTTACCTAGAAGAAAATAATGATTTAATTCAAAAAATAATTAAAATTTTGATTGAAAACAATATGAAAAAGGATATAAAAAAACAAATTGAATATTTTAAAAACCTATAATTTCTTGCAGGGCACACCAATATATTTTCCTGGATAATTAATATTTTTAACCACAACAGAGCCGATTCCCAATTTTACATTATCACAGATTGTGATATTTTCTCTTATGGAAGAATTTGAGCCCATAAAAAAATTCATACCAATTTTTACATTTCCAGATACTTTGGCTCCATAAGTTGCACAAAAATAATCACCAATTACACAATCATGAGCCACAACAACGAAAGAATGAATAATTGCAAAATCTCCGATTTCAATAGATGTTGTTAAAATAGCATTTTTCATTAAAATTGAACCTTTACCAAGTTTAATTGTATTGTTTAATTCAACTGATGAATGAATAAAAGACCAAAAAGAAGTATCAGCTGGTAACTTGCTGACAATTTTGTTTCTTACAAGAGGATCGGAAACGGCAATAATTAATTCATAATTTAACGAATTAAAATCTGAAATTGGGTAAATTGGCTTGTTATCAATTTTTTTTGAATCACAAATAAAATCATCATCAACAAAAAAAACTATATTTTTATCTAATAATTGATAGTATAGTTCTCTTGCCAAACCACCAACACCGAAAATTGCTTTCTTTTTCATATTAATTTTAGAGTATTATTTATTGTCATTTCAAAATCAAAGGTATCATTATTGATCAAATTTAATTTGATAATATTTGAATTATCGAGTCTACTATGAATTATTTCATTAGGTCTTGGTTCCTTATAAATAATCGGCAAATTAATTTCAGAAATTTTGTTTAAAGTTGATATTAGTTTATTTATTGTTATAGAAGTGTTTGAAGATAAATTTAATATTTGACTATTTAAATCAGAGTTACAATAGTTAAAAATTACTTTGGCAACATTTTCAACATATATAAAATCTCTTGTTTGTTCACCATCGCCAAACACAATATGATTGGTTTTATTTTTAATATTATTGCAAAATATTGATATTACTCCACTCTCGGCACTTTGATATTGCCTTGGCCCATAAACATTTGAATAGCGAAAAATCCCATAATTTAAACCCGAACATTTTACATAAAATTCCATAGCCATTTTAGAAATCCCATATGGACAAATTGGCGACAATTCATCGCTTTCTTTTATTGGCAATGAATTTTTTTCACCATATACCGCAGCTGTGGAGGCTAAAATAATTTTATTAACAAGAAATTTTTTGCATAAATTTATTAAATTTAATGAGCCCACTATATTTATTGATAAATCTTCAATTGGATTATTGATTGATTTATTAACACTCACTTGAGCTGCTTGATGAATAACGAAGTCAAATTTATGTTCTTTAAAAATATCCATCAATTTACCTTCATCTCTTATATCGATATTATAAAATACATCAGAATTTCTGGTATTTTCAATCTTACCAGTCGACAAATTGTCAACCACTGCACAAAAAAAACCTTTTTCTTTAAAATAATCTAAAATATGAGAACCAATAAATCCAGCACCACCAGTGATTAAAACTTTTTTCATAATTTCAATTTTTCCTTTATAATTTTAAAAAATATTTTTCTTTTTTTTGAGATTTTAAAAGAAAATGAAAAAATATCAGATTTGGTACCGAAATTATTAAATGTAAAATTCAACATAAAATTCCCAAATATAGGGGTTTTGGACAAGTAAAAGAACCACTTTTCCGCCTTGGTAATTTCTGGATTTTTCCAGGGTTTTTTTGAAGTTGCATAATGTAATTGAACTGGATTTGAGTAGGCTTCCAATAACTCATCTTTAGAAAAATTAATATCATTTTCAAAATCTTCTGGTGTTTTATACAAATCATATAAATAACTACAAACTAAAAATTTTGGATGTAAAAATTTAATTTTCTTAGCACATACCAAGTTTAACACATCTTGCTCAGCTTGATTTAATCTGTTAGCGTTATTTTTAAAACATTCTATAAATTTTTCTTCAATATTATTTTCACGAATTTTTTTTAAATTCATAATTAAATAACCGCCACAAGAAGATTTTAAATCTTCGATTTCTTCACTAGTAAAATTATTTTTATATTGTGGATTGTCATAATAACCAAGAATTTTTCCAACTGGCTTTATCGATGCCAAATAAAAGTCTTCATTGACATCAGCTTCAGTATAGCTCGATGATATATCTCCCAAAAAAACAACATCTACATCGGTAATTATTATTTTATCATAATTTGGGAAAATACTTGCTGTTAAAAGTTTATAAAAAACTTCTTTAGAAAAATGAGCCTTGGTTTCAAGATTATTCCACAAATCGTCGAATTTATTATTCATAAAAATAAATTCTATTGAATAATTATCAAAATCCCTAAGACAATATTCAATATCGTATTGTTGTTGAAGCGAAATATCGGATGTCAAAACATAAATTTTATAAAAATAATCCTTATTGCAATTTTCTAGAAGTGAATAAAAAGCAATAATACTTGGAACAACATAATTTTTATCAAAACATGTCATAACCGGGATTATCGATCTATTTTTGACTTCTTTTGGAAGTAGTTTTTTAAAAGTTAATTCGGAGTCAGAGCAAATAATATTTTGCTCAATTTCATTAATAATATCCTTACTATAAAATTTATGTTTTTTTATTTTATCAAATAAAATTTTTTGAAAAACAAAATTGGTATCAATGTTAATTTTTATAAGAGAATAAAGATGAAAATCAGTACTAGATTTATTGCTTGAAGATGAGCTTAAACCAATACCAGTTACGTTATAAACCGACATTACTCTATCTAAGTATAACATTTTTCCCTTAGATAAAAAATACCAAAATAAGCATACATCATTTACTATGGATTCTCTATATTTTAACGAATCAAAATTTATTAAATTGGTTCTAAATAATCTTGAAGAAGTATGAACCCAAAAATCATTATTTTCATCAAATTTATTCTTCAAAATCCCATTGTAACTATTTGCAAAAATTTTTTCTCCATCTTTGCCAGCTCGGGAGTTAAAATTAGGATTACTAATCAGGGTTTCATGTCCACAAAAAGAGCAATCCTCATTATTTTCAAGACCCTCAAACTGCAACTGTAATTTTTTTTCATCACACCAATAATCATCACATTCTAAAATACAAAAATATTTCGTATCAACGCTTTTGATTGCTAAATAAATATTTTCTATGTAACCAAGATTTTTTTCTCTAATTTTTACATCGATTTTTCGACCGTATATTTCTTTAAAATCATTGATTATTTTGGAACAATTATCAGTTGAGGCGTCATCAAAAATTTTAATCTTAAAGTCAAAATTTGTTTTTTGCTCCAAAACACTTTTTATGGCTTTTTCAATAAACTTTTCATGATTATATGAGATTAAAAGAACTGTTATCATTTTTAATTTTTATTTATATTTTGACATATTTTTAAAATAATTTTTGGGTCTAAATTATAATAAAGCGGTAAACATAAAATTCTGGAAGATATGTCTTCTGAGATTGAACAGCTTTGTTTTTCCTTTAAATATGGAAGATTATTTAAAGACGGATAAAAATATCTTCTTGGAAAAATATCATTTTTATTTAACTCTAAGATTAAATTTTTTAATTGCGATTCATTCTTAAATAAAATTGGGAAATAACCATAATTATATTTCAAATCTTTATTAATTTTTGGAATAAAAAAATCGTTACGAATTTCATTCAAATATATTTCATATGATTTTTTTCTATTCAAAATTATTTCATTAATATCATCCAAATTACATAAACCCATTGCGGATTGAAACTCTGAGGCTTTGGCATTTATTCCAAGCATGAAATGATCGTCATAGATATGACCAAATCTTTTGATCAAATCAACTTTTTTATTAATTTCATCATCATTTACAATTATCGCCCCACCCTCAATGGTGTGAAACAACTTTGTTGCATGAAAAGAGCAAGTAGATATATCTCCATAACTTAAAAGTGATTTACCGAAATACTCGCAACCAAAAGCATGAGCACCGTCATAGATAACTTTTAAATTATGTTTTTTTGCTATTTCATTAATTTTAAATACATCACATGGGAAGCCAAAACAATGAACCGCCATAATGGCCTTGGTTTTGGAAGTTATAGCCCTTTCAATTTTATCAACATCAATAGTAAAATTATCAACTTCAATATCCACAAAGACAGGTTCACATCTTTCCCAAAGTATTGAAGAAACGGTCGCGACATAAGAAAATGGAGTAGTTATAATTTCACCTTCCAAATCCATAGCTTTAATAGCAATTTGCAGTGGAAGTGTTCCATTGGTTAAAAATTGAATATTCTTTAATCCGAGAAACTTTGCTAATTTATTCTCAAATTCTTGTAAAAGGGGACCTTGATTGGTTAAAATACCATTATCCCATATTTTATCTAAATAATTTATAAATTTTTCTTTATTTGGAAGATAAGCTTTTGTTACGTTAATTTTTTCTTTCATTCGCTGGGGAAATTTTTAAAAATTTAAATAGATCTCTAATTTTATTTTGTTTGATTGAATTATTTTTGAAACTAATTTTTTTAGGATTAATGTTAGAAAAATAATCAATATTATCAAGATTAATTATCTGAGAAAGCATATAGGAAAAATCTTTAAAATCAAATCCGAAAATTTGACCTAATTCTTTATAAAGTTCTTTATTGTGAATAATTTTATAAGCCAAATCACATGCGAATAATTTGTATGCTATGTTGTAACAACCATGACCCTTCATGCCAACATTAAAAGCCTCCTTCATCAAATAGTAATCTTTATATTTTTCATCTATTACTGGATATTTTAAAACATTCGGGAAGGTTTCAACAAAAAAATTAAAGTCTTTAATATTTTTATAATTTTCTAAAACTTTTTGGATCTCAAAAATATATCTAGAATTTATTGCAATATTTTTTAATGGTTCATTTAAATTATTACTAAGATTTTCATTATGGATTCTATATTTAATTAACTTTTCGTTAACAATATTGATTCTATATCCAGAAGTTAAAATTCTTACCCATAATTCCAAATCTTGAACCTGAAGAAGATTTTCATTATAATTTCCAATCAAATCAAATAATTTTTTTTTAATAAAAACTCCCGGTCCCATCAAAAAATTCTGCTCGTAAAAGAGTTCGTTTAATAATTTATTTTTATCTCTTATTTGATTGGCTATAGTCATATTGTAACTATCAATTTCATTATCATTTTCATCAATAGTTTGACACCAACAAAATAAAACATCTGCATTATTATCACTTTCAATCTCTTTTAAATAAATTTCTAATGCATTCTTTAATAAAACATCATCAGAAGGAAGAATTAAAATGTAATCACAATTTGATAACTCTATAAATTTATTTGAATTTAAAGCTGGACCAATATTGGCATTATTTTTATAAAAATTTATTCTTTGGTCTTTGTAGCTTTTTATAATATTTTCCGAATTATCTTTAGAGTTGTCATCACTTATAATAATCTCAAAATTCTTATAAGTTTGATTCAAGATACTTTCAATTGTTTTTCCAATATATTTTTCATGATTATAAGATGGAATGCAGACAGAGATTTTGGGATTTTTCATAAAAAATTATTTTTAAATTAGCTAAAGGGATATTCGTTCACAATTAAATTTTATAATTTACAAATCCTTTTTATAAAGAAATTTATATAGTTTTAATGGAAATCTAACGATTCTTTCTATGTTGATTTTGTAGAAAATTCTGATTAATTTTTTAGTAACTTTAAATATTGAAAATTTAGATTTTCTTATCGATAACGGAACCTCTTCTTGAATCTCTTTGGCCGTTAGATCCAATAGAAATTCATAATTTATTTTAGGAAAGTCTTCATATTTTTTTAGATTAAAAATTTTCTCTATTTCTCTAACTCTATCATCGAATGTAAAACCACCTTCTTTTATGGCGATCTTGCTATTTTCAACCACATCTTTTCTCCAAGGCTCATCTGATAATAGTTTTCTACAAATGTCGTAAGCTTCAAACTTATTTGAAAATTGTGGGATTTTTACCCATTTACTAAAATCCTCCTCTAAAGCTGGGCAAAAAGAAGAGACTAAGCAAGAATTGGTTGCCATTATATCGCAAACTCGCCACGAATACTTTGATTCCTCATTGCAAACCTGAGGTTGATTTATATTTAGTGCTATTTTACTAGAATTATATATTTCTTGATTATTTTTAACACTAAAAACCGGTGTTTTATCAAAATATATATACAATTTATCCGTTTGATCAAGATTAGTCCATCCAAAAATTTCCAAATTAAAATCTTCACTTAATAATTCTAATAACCCATTTCTTTTGAATTGTGAGATATACCAATAGAATTCCTCAAATTTAATTTCCGCCCCAATTAAAAAATCCTTAATTAACGGATTAAATATCCCATCTCTAATTGCTATTTTTATGATTTTTATAAATTCCAATTTTTCAATTTTACTAGATTCAATTTTTATCAAATATTTTGATATACCTAACGATATTGATTTTGAAGTCGAACCAATAAAACAAATATCTTTATCAAAATTCAATTGTTCTGGCTTTAAAGATGTTGCTAATTTTGTATAAAACAATTTTTCATCTTTGATTTGCCACAATTTTTTAAAGAAATTAAAATTTTTTATAGATGTATAAGCAAAAAATAATCTGTCTATTTCAGAATTAATTAAGTCTGTATTGTACCACCATGGAGAAGAGGGGGAGTCTCCATCCCAAATAAAAATTGGACATGTGGTTATTGAATATATTTTTTTGGTTAAGCAATGATTAAATGAAATTATCAAATCTGGTTTATATAAATTAATTTTTTCATATAGATAATTATTATTTATTTCTAAAATTGAGTTATTTGTTATGTTATCAATTTTTGGATGATTCGCAAAATTTGCTAAATTAATTTCCAAAACATCATGATTATTTTTTTCAAATGCAATTCTAAGTCCATCATAAAAGCACATTGTTGGTGAATAACCTTGAGGAAGTTTATATGGCCAGTAATAAGTAATTAGAATTTTTGCCATATTTAAAAAACTAATTCATAAAAACTATTACATATCCCGCGGGCACCAAAGCCCTCTTTTTGCTGAATCAAGCCTTCGTTTAAATAATTTCCATTATCTTCCGTTGAAATACCAAATGATAAAAATTTAAATTCTTTGAACTCAGTTAAAATATGCTGTATTATTATTTCAAGACCCCCGCAAGACCTACCCTCATTAGAATTAGCAATGTATTGTGCATGTAGGACATTTTTTTCGATAAATAATATTATTCCGCTAACTAAATTATTTCCCTTGTAACTAGAGACCAGTTTAATGTTGTCGGGAAAGCGATTGAACAATAATTTTAATTCAAATAAACTATGAACTGGCTTAACATTATGAGAGGCAATCAATACCTCACTTAACAAATTAAAATAATCATCTAAATCATGATTTATTTTTATAGTTAAATTTTCTTTTATGGCTTTTTTTAAACATCTATTGCGTAATTCACTCCAATTTAATTTGTTTTTAAATTGAATTACCGAGCCAAAATCTAACCTAATTAATTTTGCATTATTTTTAAAAAGAGCGTATAAATCCTCATCGGCTGGATAGTTGTGATATACACTCGGAACTCTTTTATAAATTAATTTCTTGATTGAATTTTCCAATGAATAATTTTTTATAGATTCGAAGCAATTTATAACTTCTGAAATTTTTATATTAAATCCACATATCAATCCGCCATAACTAAGACCTTGATGAGAATATAAAGCATCAGCATTTAAATTTGCTGGCAAAATAGCTATCAACTTATTGCTTTCATTATAAAACATTAAAGAATTATCTTGGAATCTATCGGAGTGATAATCCATAAAATTTCTATTAAAAAGAAAGGTTCCATTTTTGGATTTTTCGACAAAATCATTCCATTCCGATAATTTTTCTAAAGAATATTTTTCTACTAGCATATTTAAAATCCTGATATTATTTCGGCATAGCCAACGCCCGTTTTACCCATGCCATTTCCATTATAAAAACAATAGATTTTTTCTTTATATGAAAGTATGTTTGGATAACAGACCATTTCATTATCCCAACCACATGAAGACTTTTCGAGACCTTTCATTTTTTCATCCATCCTCTCCCAATCTATGCCGTTATTTGATTCGAAATAAGCAATTCCATATTCTTTATATTTGGTATCCCTAGTGCAAAACATGATATATTTATCATTAACTCTAAATACCGTTGGTCTTCCTATTCGGTATTCATTTTTATTGGGTTGAATAATGCATTCGTTAACATTGTAATTAAAATTAATTCCATCTTTTGACTCTGTATAAAACGTTGAATAAACTGGATAATAGTTATTATCTATAAATTTCCAATCATTTCCAGCAGAATACCAAATCTTATATTTATTATTTTGATGAAGAACGGTATGAATTGCGCCTATATATTTCATCCAATCTTTTCTATCCATGATTGGTGTTTGAAAATTTCTTTTAAAATCAAATAAATTTTCAGATGTTGCAACTCCGCTAAATGCATAGAATTTTACATTTTTTACCATCTGAAATCCAACATAATATAATCTCCAAGTATTATTAATTTTTATTAAACTTCCCAAAATCATGCCGTTATCATCAAAACAACCTTTTTCTCCTATATCCAATATTGGTTTTTTATGAACATAAATAATTTCCGATGGATTACTAGCCTTAACATCCATAAATCCTATTCTTGAAACGCCATCTTTATCTCTAATTCCGCCAAAAATTCTGATTTTATCTTTGCTTGAATCGGAACCTTCAATTAAAATTGGAACTGGAGTCATAAATGAGTTTTGCATCCATTCTTCTTCACCATTTGGACAAAATATAAGACCTTTTTTTTCAAATTTCATAATTTAATCAATAATTTTACAAAATCTTTTTGCCGAAACCTTGCTTTTTTCTGATGGCTTAGAAAAATAAAGGCTATTTTCTTCTGTGCTTTTATTAATTATTGCACCAAGTCCAATAAAATTAAATTCACCAATTTCTATATTATTAGAAATAGAAGCATTAACACCGATAAAACAATTTTTTCCAATTATACTGTAACCAGAAATAACAACATGAGATGTTATAAAACAATTATCAAAAATTTTAGCAAAATGCCCAATATGATTTCCGCTCCACAAAATAACATTATTTCCAATTTCAACACCATGTTGAATAACATTATTTTCTAATATAAAACAATTTTCCCCAATCTTAACATCTTTCCAAACAAAGGCTTTTGAACTTATATAATTTGCAAATTTATAATTTTTTTCTTTTAAAGATTTATAAACTTTTTCCCTATCTTTGTTTAAATGACTATCTCCAATAGCAACAAAAATTTCATGATTTATATTGTCGTAATAAGATTCGATATTTTCAATAGGAATAATTGGCAAATTCAAAAATACCGAATCTTTGATAAAATTTTTATTGACTGAAAATGCCACCACCTCGTAAAGGGAGTCATGGGAAAAATATTCATAAGCACTTAATGCAATATTGCCAACTCCAATAATAACTAATTTTTTTGTTTTGATCATGGTTTTAAAATTAAAATATCATCCCTTCTATTTGCCATTGGAAGATTTTTGTTTTGAGGTAAAATATAGGCATCACATCCGCAATTTCTAGCTCTTTGCACAATAGCATCAAGAATTGAGTCATCTAACTCTTTAGGCTCAACTTTGTTATATTCTACTATGGGTTTGTCTTTAGTTTTCATAAAATCTTGATGAAACTTTATTCCACTTTCACTTGAAAAAAATCTTTTTCTTTTTGATAAATTTGGAATGTCTCCTATCAACATTTGTCCGCCATTTTTTAAAATAGAAATTGCACTATCTAGAAAATCCCACATATTGCTATCAAAAATAATATAATGAAAAACAGAGTAACACAATATTATATCAAATCCTTTTGGTTCATATTTTAAAATTTCGTTTTGAATGGAAGGATAAAAACCACTGATTTTTTCATAATTTCCATTTTCAATTAATGACAACATTTCCTCGCTATCATTAAGTGTAAGTTTATGATTTTTGCTTACACAATAATCAATTATAACCTTTGTGAGAGGGCTACAGCCACATCCAATATCAAGAATAGATTTTTCCTTAGATTCAAAAAGGCTACATTTATTAATTATATCCTCAAGGATAAAATTCTCCTTATTCTTTCTATATTCTTCAGGGAATCCAATTTTTTCATAACTGGATAGCGATTTATCATTAGCCAATTTTTTGAAAGAATCGTAATTGAGATTTTTAAAATCTATTTTATTAATTTTTTTGTTCATAATTTATAATTTCATCATATTCATAAATATAATCATCCTTATCATAATTATCACTAGCCAGAACCATCAAAACGCAATCCGAAGAGAAGTCAAACATCTCTCTCCAAACATTATTTTTGATAAGTAAACCTTTGGATGGATTATCCAGTTCGTAAATTTTTTTATCTTTCTTGTTATCTACCAAAATCTTACAACTGCCACTCACCGCAATTAAAATTTGTTGCAAATTTTTATGAGCATGCTTACCTCTTACGACATCTTTTTTTGTATCAAAAATATAATAAACTCTCTTAATTTCAAAAGGGATGTTTTTGTTACCCTCAAGAGAAATTAAAGAGCCTCTTTCATCGCCAAATATTTGAAAATCTAGTAATTTAAAGTTCATTTGATTTAATTTTAAATAAGAATATAATTTATTATCCTATAAACTTGGTTATTTTTCAACTGGAATTTTATTTATTTAAAAAAAATTTATAAATATTATTATAAAACATGCTTTTTTCGTCGATTACTTTTATTTTCTGCCTTTAACAATGGTGACATATTTTTTCTTTCGTAAAAATATTGTGATTTCCAATTATATTTCACTGGTTTTTTTACTACTATTTTACTCTTGGGGAGAGCGGATTTATATGGTAATAATGCTTTTAAGCTTAATATTAAATTATGGCTTTGGATTATTAATAAATCGTCATCATAATGTTAATTTACCCTTACAAAAACCCGTTAAAAATCATAATATTTTGAATCATGTTAATTCAATTTATAGTCAACAAAATATTATTAAAAATAACATCTTAAAATCATTGATTAATCCCTTGAATTTATTGAGACTATCAAGAATATTCTGCAAAAATTATCTGATTTTAGGAATTTTTGGAATTATAAAATCGATTCTGAAATTTTTTATGATATTATTAAAAAACATCAGCCAGATTTTATAATAATAGAGATTGCTGATCGACATTTATGTACATAATTTTTATTAAATTCAATCACACTTTTTTAAATATTTTTCAAATTCCCAAGCACTTTGGATAATGTTTTCAAGTGAAGAAAACTGAGGTTGCCAGCCTAATTCATTCTTGATTTTTTGATTTGAAGCCACCAATGAGTCTGGGTCGCCAATTCGTCGAGGTTTATATTTGACATCAAATTTAATTTTTGTAATTTCAATCGCCTTATTGACAATTTCTTGAACCGAAAAGCCTGACTGCGTGCCAATATTAAAATAATAATGCGAAGCAGGATTATTTTGCAAATAATTTAGCATCACCAAATGTGCTAGAGCTATATCTTTGACATGCACAAAATCACGAATACAAGTTCCGTCCTTGGTGTTATAATCATTGCCATAAATATAAAAATCAATATCGCCACGAACCATTGCCCTCATTAACAAAGGAATTAGGTGAGTTTCGAATTTTCTATTTTCTCCTAAATTATAATCCATATCAGCACCGCAGGCATTGAAATAGCGAAGAATGGCGTATTTTAAGCCATGAATTTTGCCATAATCCTGCAAAACATTTTCAATGAATAATTTGGTTTTGCCATAAACATTTTCAGGCTTCTTTGGGTTATCTTCGTCGATTAAATTATTCGAAGACTCGTAAACCGAAGCAGTAGAAGAAAAAACAAAATAGGTTTGCGAAGAAAATTTTAACAAAATTTCTAAAAAATTTAGAGTATTGATAACATTATTTTTATAGTAAAATTCAGGTTTTTCCATTGAAATTTTTGACTCAATGCTTGCTGAAAAATAAAAAACTGCTATAATTTTATGCTCAATAAAAATTTTTGTTATTAGGTCAGTTTGACCAATATTACCTTCAATTATAGTTAAATTTTTATGTTTAAATGGCGGAAGAAAGCTATTACTAAAATCGTCAATCACAATAACTTCATAACCTTGCTTTAGCAATAGATTTGTCATGTTAGAACCGATAAAACCGCAACCACCCGTGACTAAAATTTTTGACATAATATTTTAATGATTAAAGTTAGTTCATCTAAAAAAACTTATTTTTTTCTTTTAATATAATTCAAAAACTCGTTTTTACGGCGCTTACAAGATAAAATAAATTTATCTGTTTTATATTTTACCGTTGATTTATATGGATAATTATTAATGTAATTTTGAATTGCCAAAATTTGTTCAGGATTTTTGTAGTTATTTTGAATAAAATCATAAAGGCGGTTATCAACCAAAAAATTATCTCCGCTCGCATTAACTAATGAATCATAGACTTCCGACATTTTACCTTCTTTAATTTGGTTATATTGTATAACTATATGACTACCAAAACCTTTATCTAAAACATTTTGAGCAAGACCATTTTCAATGGATTTAAAAGTATTTACTACTTTTCGTTCATATTGCTCAATTGAACGAGTCCAAAAATGAAAAATAAAAATATCGTTAGTGGCAATCATTTTTCGATAACCTAATTTCAAACTCACATTATGATTGCCAGCCGAAATCATTTTATAACCCTTGGCACTGTGTATTACCTTAAAATGAGCCGAGACCTGACCCTTCATATTTGCACGAATTTTGAAAATCTCGCCCGCAGGTTGTGGATTTATATGCATACCAGAGACCATCATGGCATTGATATTATTATTTTCTGGCAATGATAATTTAAGGTTGCCATGTCTTGAATACCAGAATTCATCGGCATCAACATTCATGATCCAATCTGCCTGATATTTATTTTTGGCAATCTCAATCATACGATTGACCCAAACAATTTGATTGAAGGTGTCATCGCTTTCATCGATTAATTCTAGCTTACCAAGCTCTTGATATTTAAGCAAAATATCGCGCGTTTTATCAGTTGAGTTATTGTTGGTTGCAATAATAAAATCAACACCGCTTGCCAAATGAAATTTGATATTTTCTTCAATAACATCATCTTCATTTTTAACGAGTAAAGTCATAACCAATTTTTTGGCAAGTTTTTTTTTGATATTTTTCTTTGCCCTATTAATTTTTGAAAACATTAGTTATAAATTATTTTTAAAGTTTTATAATGTAAGTGAAATTTTAAAAAAACACTTTTACTAGTCAATAAAATTAATAAAAACTATCAAAATCAACTTTGATTTTAATTTTAAACTTGATAATATGAATCAAAAAACCACTATAATTACAGGTGCAACTGGCTTTATCGGCACTAATTTATGCTTGAAATTATTAATGCAAAATCATCAAATTTTTGCCATTGATAACCATAATTCTAGCTCTAAACAGAATTTAATATCAATCAAGAATTTTATTAAAGAACACAATATTTCCATAAACAAATTTCATTTTTTAGAAAAAAATATAATCGATAATTTTACTGATTTAAATTTTTTTCAAAATCAACCAATTGATTATATTTTCAACCTCGCCTGCCCTGCATCTCCTAAGCGTTACCAATTAGACCCAATTTACACCTTCAAGACTTCGGTTTGGGGCAATGAAAATTTGATTAATTTGGCAAAAAATTTACAACAAAAACAAGATTATTTCCCGACTATAATTTTCACCTCAACTAGCGAAATATATGGCGATGCCTTAATTCACCCGCAGCCAGAAAATTATTGGGGCAATGTCAATCCAGTTGGTGTTCGCTCATGTTATGATGAAGGCAAGCGGGCCAGCGAAACTTTGCTTTACGGCTATCATCGTATGGAAAATTTGCCGATCAAAATCTTGCGAACTTTTAACACTTATGGCGAATTTATGGACAAGAATGATGGTCGAGTGGTGAGTAATTTTATTAATCAAGCCTTAAACAATGAAGATATAACCATTTATGGTGACGGCTCGCAAACCCGAAGTTTTTGTTATATTGAAGATTTATTAGAAATTTTATGTAAATTTGCTTTTGCCAATGACAATTTTTTTGGACCAATTAATTGTGGCAATCCTCAAGAATTTTGTGTTAAAGATTTAGCAAAATTGGTGATTGATTTAACCAATTCAAAAAGCCAAATCAAATTTTTACCCCTTCCGCAAGACGACCCAAAACAACGCTGTCCAGACATTAGCCTTGCCAACCAAAAATATTTATGGTCACCAAAAATTGATTTAAAATATGGTCTCAAAAATACTATAAAATATTTTCAAGGCTTGAATTGATAAGTTTTTACCACTTTGGTTAAAAATATTTTTTCGACTATCGGATTTGTTGACTTACAAGTCCATCAGATCTTTGTTTTTCAATCGTGGAAACAAATCCATTTTTTCTTCTTGTTGGCGTTTGGCTTCTAGATTCCGTACTTGAAGAAGAAACCGATAAAAATTCTAATTCCTTCCCTGCAAATGTTTTCGACAAGTCTCTATCTACGCCAATCTTACCGGCTAGTTTATCAAACCTGTTAGAAAAATCATCACGACCATCTTCCCTAAATTTTTTAGAAATAATGCTTAAAAAACTTATGGCATTGTCTTTTTTATCATCATCAATTTTTATTTTTTCGAAAAAATCAACAAATTTATCAATGGCTTTTTCATCAATTTTATCATCTTTTTTAAACAAATAATTATATAATTTATCAGCATTTTCAATAAATTTTTCAAAATTTTCTCTAGAAAAAATTTTATCAAATAATTTTTCAAATTTTTCTAAATCTTCTTTTTCTTTTTTCTCTTTATCACTATTACCATCTAATAAATTACTAACGGCATTTTCTAGAATAAAATTCAATATTAAAGACAAAGCCATCATAGTTGGGTCCATAGCAAATAAAGCTGAGGCGCCATTTAATGCAAGTTTACCTGCGGTTTTTGCCATATCCTTCATTTCATCAGCATCTTGAGAATTAGATAGTGAGTTAGAAATTTTTTCTTTAAATCGCTCCAAATCATTGCCGTCAATTTTTAATTCCTGCGACAGTTCATCGACTTTTTTTAGCAATTCACCTGATTTAGAAATAATTGAATCTTGTTGATTATCATTAATAATTGTTGTAGTCATAGTTACTTTAAATATTTATTTTAATTTTTGATAATATATTTAGTAAAAGTTATTTGCTTTATAAATCAAGAGTTATTTTTAAGGAAATTATTTTATTTACTTTTTACAAACTTGCTTTTTTATTTTGTTTGATTAAATTCTTAGCAAGAAAAATAATAAAAAAATCATGAAAATTACAATAATTGGATCAGGTTATGTTGGACTTACCTCAGCTCTTTGCTTTGCAAGTGTTGGGCATCAGGTCTTATGCATTGACAATGACCAAAACAAAATTCATAAATTACAAAATAAAATTCCAACAATTTTTGAGGCTGGTCTTGAAGAAATGCTTGCCAAAGCCGTTGACACTAAACATATTGAATTTACCGACGATATGTCAAGGGCAGTTAATTTTAGCCAAATTATTATTTTAGCAGTTGGTACTCCTCAAAATGAAATCACAGGAGAAGCTGATTTAAGCTATATTGATCAGGCAATCTCCTCGGCAAAAAATTTTATCAATGAAGATAAAATTTTCATCACCAAATCTACCGTGCCAGTTGGAACAAATTTTGCTATCCAAAAAATTTTACAGGATAATTGCAAACACAAAATTCACATCGCTTCTAATCCAGAATTTATGCGCGAAGGCTTTGCTATCGAAGATTTCATGAATCCGGATCGAATCGTTCTTGGTATTGACCATGAAAATTGTAAAATTCAATTAAATCAACTTTACCAATATTGGATTGAAAAAAATTTTCCAATTTTATTTACCGACATCACCACCGCAGAACTCATCAAATATGCTTCCAATGCCTTTTTAATGACTAAAGTTTGCTTCATTAATGAAATGGAAGAATTGGCAAACAAAGTCAAGGCAAATATTAAAGATTTATCTCTTGGCATGGGTCTTGACCATAGAATTGGCAAGGCTTTTTTAAACCCCGGACCCGGCATTGGCGGATCATGTTTTCCTAAAGACTCTATGGCCTTAAAATTTATTGCTAAGCAAAATCAAATGGAGCTTAGCATTATAAATCAAGTCATCGATTCGAATTATAATCGCTTCAAAAAAATGGCAGAAAAAATTCAAAAATTTTTTGATAAAAAAGAAATTGCTGTTTTGGGCTTGGCTTTTAAGGCTGGAACCGATGATGTTCGCATGAGTCCTGCCATTGAAATAATTAAATTCTTACTTGCTGATAATTTTAAAATATATGGCTATGACCCGCAAGCCATCATAAATGCTCGCAAAATCCTTGGCGATAAAATTATTTATTGCCAGAATTTGAGGGAGTGTTTTGACAAAACCGATAATATCGTTATTCTAACTGAATGGCCAGAATTTAAAACAATTAAAAATTTCCCAGAATTTGGCAATAAAAAAATTCTAGATTTAAGATATATTTTGTAAATATGGAGTTAATTAAATTTTTAGATTTAAAAAATCTAAACAAAAATTTTGAAAAAGATTTCAAAGTAATGGTAAAAAAATTACTTTCAAGCGGACATTATTTACTTGGCGAAGAAAATGAAAATTTTGAAAAGGAATTTGCAAATTTTTGTGAAAACAAATATTGCCTTGGAGTTGCAAATGGTCTTGATGCACTTATTTTGATTATACGAGCCTATAAAGAACTCGGTATATTTAAAGATGGCGATGAAATTATTGTTCCTGCCAACACCTATATTGCTTCAATTTTAGCAATTAGCGCCAATAATTTAAAGCCAATTTTAGTTGAGCCCGATATTAAAACCTACAATATTGATCCAGATTTAATTGCCGAAAATATTACCTCCAAAACCAAAGCAATAATGGTTGTCCATCTATATGGAAGATGTGCAGATTTTTCTAAAATCAAAAATATTGCAAGTAAATTTAATTTAAAAATTATCGAAGATTGCGCTCAAAGTCATGGTGCTATCGACCCGGATTCTGGATTAAAAGTTGGAAATTTAGGAGATGCCAGTGGATTTAGTTTTTATCCCGGAAAGAATTTAGGAGCTTTGGGCGATGCTGGAGCAATAACTACCAATGATTTTGAATTATATCAAATTATTAAAGCCCTTCGTAACTATGGCTCTCATCAAAAATATCACAATTTATTCAAAGGCACCAATTCCAGACTCGACGAAATTCAAGCGGGTTTTTTAAGGATAAAATTAAAAAAACTTACTCAAGATAATTTGGCTCGTCAAAAAATCGCCAAATTTTATTCAAAAAACATTAACAACCCAGACATAATTTGCCCAGAAATCCCTAAAAATACCAACTCTCATGTTTGGCATTTATATGTGGTTAGACATCCAAATCGTGACAGTTTACAAAAATATCTACTCGAAAAACATATTCAAACATTTATTCACTATCCAATCCCTCCGCACCAGCAAAAAGCTTATGGCGAACTTAAAAATTTAAATTTACCAATTACCGAAAAAATTCACCGTGAAGTTTTAAGTCTTCCGATTTATCGAACACTTAAAAAATCAGAGCTCGAGAGAGTTGTTGAAGCGATTAATAATTTTAAAAATTAAATTTATGGAAATTTTAGACACACCAATTGCTGGACTAAAAATTATTAAATTAAAAATTCATCATGATGACCGTGGATTTTTTGTAGAACGCTACAATAAAAAATTATTTACTGAATTTGGCTTACCAACCGATTATTTTCAGGATAATCATTCCTTTTCTCATGCAAATGTGATTCGGGGTTTGCATTATCAAACCAATCCAGCTCAAGCAAAATTAGTTGGTTGCTTAACTGGTAAAATTTTGGATATTGCGGTGGATATTCGTAAAAATTCTGCAACTTTTGGCAAATATTTCTCAATTGAATTAAGTGCGCAAAATGGCACCTTGTTATTCATTCCAGCTGGCTTTGCCCATGGTTTTTCGGTTCTAGATAATAAACCAGCCGATGTAATGTATAAGGTCGATAACAGTTTTTCAAAAGAAGGAGATGGTGGCATTAAATTTAACGATCCAGAATTAAATATTGATTGGCAAGTAGCTAATCCAATAATTTCATTAAAAGATAATAATTTAGCCAGCTTTGGCGAATATAAAAATAACCCAAAATTTTAATGATAAGAATTGTTTTTTTGGATTATCTTAGAATTTTAAGTATTTTTTTAGTAATTTGCCAACATTACCGATTTTTTTTTAACTATAAAATCAAAGTCTCTGAACATTTTATTTACTCAATTGGCAATATTGGGGTAAGTATCTTTTTGTTAATTTCAGGCTTCATTATTGCAAATATTATCAATAAATACCGCAATATTAAAGATTTTTTAATTGCCAGATTTTTACGGATTTACCCACTTTTTTTTCTAGCCTTTTTATTTTATTTTTTTTTACTAGAAAGCAACTCAACAGATATTTTTTTTAACATCATACTGCAATTAATTTTACCAATCGGAGATTTATCAAAAAGCTATACACTTACTGCTGTTGAGTGGACTTTGCGGGTGGAATTTTTGTTTTATATTGTTTTGGCAATTTTATTTTATTCAAACAATTTAAGTATTTTAAAGATTTTTTTGCTACAAATTTTCAATGTAATTTTTTTGTTTTTTTATCATAATTATTCAAAATCAAATCCATATATTTGCCTAACTCTAGCCAATTTAAATTATGTTCTTATTGGCTCCATAATTTATTTATATTTCAATGATAATTGCAAAAAAATTTTAAATTTTATGATTTTAATTACTTCAATCTTCATTACATATTTGATATTTATTAAAATTTATAATAATAATTTTATAATTTATTTTTCAGGAATTATCGGCTTGATAATTTTTTTGCTTAGCTTTGCTTTTAGAGATAATTTTAAAAATTTTAAGATAATTAAGATTTTTTCAGATTTAACTTTTCCGCTATATTTATTTCATCAATTTTTTAACAATTTGATATTTAAAAATAATTTTTATAATATTATCGTTGCAATATTATTCTCATATTTAGTTCACAAAATGATTGAAGAAAAAATTGCCAATTTTAAAAATAAAATAATTAAAAAAATATGAAAAATATTTTAGTTACTGGTGGTTGTGGCTTCATTGGAAGTTGTTTTGTAAAAAAACAAATTGCTCAAGGCAATTTTGTGATAAATATCGATAAACTAACCTATGCTGGAAACCTTGAAAATGTTAGCGATGTTGCAAATCATCAAAATTATAAATTCACCAAAGCTGACATCAATGAAACTGCCTTAATACAAAATTTATTAATCACTTACAAAATTGATTGGGTCGTAAATTTTGCTGCCGAAAGCCATGTCGATAATTCAATTTCTGGTCCTAGTGTTTTCATTCAAACCAATATTAACGGAACCTTTTCAATGCTTCAAGCTTCGTTGAATTACTACAAAAATTTATCCGACGAAAAAAAAGAAAATTTCCGCTTCCTCCATGTTTCCACCGATGAAGTTTTTGGATCATTAAACCTTGATGATAAGCCTTTTAACGAAAATAGTCGTTATCAACCAAACTCACCCTACTCTGCTTCAAAAGCTTCTTCAGACCATTTGGTTCGCGCATGGAGCGAAACTTATAAATTACCAACAATTATCACTAATTGTTCAAATAATTTTGGCCCATTTCAACATCGCGAAAAACTAATTCCAACCATAATTCGTAGCTGTATCCAAAATAAAGATATTCCAATTTATGGTAATGGCAAAAATATTCGCGACTGGATTTATGTTGGCGATCACTGCGATGGCATTGAGTTGGCCTTAAAGAATGGAAAAACCGATGAAACCTATTTATTTGGTGGCGAAAAAGAGCTACAAAATATCGAAATTGCCCACAAAATCTGTGAAATTCTTGATGATTATAAACCAAGAGTCGATGGTCAATCTTATAAATCACAAATTAAATTCGTTCAAGACCGTGCAGGACATGATTTTCGCTATGCAATATCAAACGACAAATCATTTCGCCAATTAGGATTTAAACCTTCCAAAACATTTGAAGAAAGATTAAAAGAAACCATTGAATTTTATTGTAAATGTTAAAAAAAATTAAAATATGAATCAAAATCTAGAATCAGATTCTGAGATATCATATACAACCTCAACACCAAGAGTTAATAGACCCGATTATCAAGATATGATAGAAAAATTTGAGAACCCAAATAATTATGAGATTTATGAAGAAATGCAACATCCATTGGTAACTGTTGAATTTTTGAATATTTTAATCAAAATCGATTCTAACATCGCTATAAATAATTATTCAAAATATTTACAAAATAACCAATTTGCTCTTAATAATATTAACAACCCCTCAAATAAAGAAGAAATAGCTGATACTTTTTTATTAGCCAAAAATAAACAAAAAAATTTTTTTTGTGAAAAGATTTTGGAAACCATTCACAATAAAGATGTATTAGAGGAGATATAAAAAAGATGCTCAACTCCATCGAGTTCATTATCAAATCCTTTTTTAGAAAAATTAAATGAAAAAATAAAAAAATCTAACAGATTTTGTACAATATCATAAGCAAAATTTAATTTATAAAATATCCAAGATTTTCAAAATTATATAGATATTAGATATTTTTTTATTGGATTTTAACAATAAAAATTATTTGAGAAATTTAAGAAATATTTAAAAGAATAACAAAAAAGAGAAGAAGATTTTTTAACACAATAAAAAATTCATGAAGAAACTTTGGTAGGCATAATAGATTAAATTAATGGTTGCAATTGAATTATGCATTAAATTTTTAAATTAAGTTTTTTTTGTATTTTAATTAAAAATTATTAACTTTGAATTAAAAAAACCCATGGAAAATTCTTTAACCTATTTACCAAATTTTAGCAAAGCCGAGGAAGTAATTGATGCGATCCGCTTTATTTGAAAGTCCCTTATTCAATCCAATATCAATTTTTAAATCTGAATTAATTAAATAATTTACTCCAAAATCTAAATAATTTTGCAGAAGTTTTTGATTAGTTTTTAAAGAATAAAATTCAACATATGAGCTAATTTTATTATTAATATTAGCCGATAAATAATATGAATTAATAAATCCAAAATAATTATTTTGATTTTTTTTATAATAATTTAATTGCAACATACCACCAAAATCAAAATATTTATTAATATGAAATTGAAAAGGAGCAATTAAACCGCCTCTTAAATTGGAATTTATTAAGTTTTTTGGCGAATTATTGATGCGAACGAAACCAGTAATTGCCATAGCTTGAGAACCTTCATCATTTCCATAAATATTTTTTTTAAAACGCAAAAAACTTTCGCCATAGGATTGTTCATTTTCACCATTATTTGTTAATTTTACGACTGGATTGGCAATAATTTGAACCTCGTAATCATCATTTAATCCATAGCGAAATGTGCTAAAATCCAAGAAACTAGTTCTTTTGGAGTGAGAATTTTTAGTTAAGCTTAAAATACTTGATTCAAATAAAAAACGATTTTTATTTATAGTAAAAGGTGAATCGGATTTACTAGGTCTTTCGGTATTTAAAGAGCGATTTTTTTTAAAATCTGAAGCATAAGAAATGTTATGGAATAAAAGAAAAAAAATTGTAAAAATTTTAAATTTTACAAAGGTAAATTGTCGTGCTTTTTCCAAGGTTTTTGGACTTGTTTATTTTTTAATAATTGTAAAGCCATACATAATCTTTTACGAGTATTTTGCGGTCTAATAATTTCGTCAATATAGCCACGAGATGCAGCTACAAAAGGAGATGCAAATTTTTCACGATATTCGTCAACTTTTTGTTTCTTTAACTCAGGATTTTTGGCTTCTTCACGAAACACAATCTCAACTGCGCCCTCTGGTCCCATAACTGCGATTTCTGCATTTGCCCAAGCAAAATTAACATCACCTTTTAAATGCTTAGAATTCATAACGATATATGCACCGCCATATGCTTTTCTAGTAATTAAGGTAATTTTTGGAACCGTGGCTTCACCGTAGGCATAAAGTAATTTGGCACCATGTTTAATAATGCCGTTATGCTCTTGATCAGTTCCCGGTAAGAATCCTGGAACATCAACAAAAGTAATAATAGGAATATTAAAGGCATCACAAAAACGAATAAAACGAGCAGATTTCTCGCTAGCTTTAATGTCGAGGCATCCTGCTAATTGCATTGGTTGATTGGCAACAACACCGACAGTTTGACCCTCCATTCTACCAAAACCAATTATAATATTTTTAGCATAATCGGGTTGAATTTCAAAAAAGTCACCTTCATCAAGAATTTTTTCAATCAATTCAAGCATATTGTATGGCTGATTTGGATTTTCTGGAATTAAAGTGTTAAGAGAGACATCAACTCTATCGTAATTATCATCTACAGGAATTTGCGGTATCTCCGATTTATTTGATAGCGGTAAAAAATTGATTAATCTGCGAGCTTGTAAAAGAGTTTCAATATCACTCTTAAATGTTAAATGAGCTACTCCACTTTTAGCACTATGAACCGATGCTCCACCTAAATCTTCTTGCGATACAGTCTCGTGTGTGACGGTTTTTACAACATCTGGACCAGTTACGAACATATAAGATGAATTTTCAACCATTAATGTAAAGTCGGTTAAAGCAGGAGAGTAAACCGCTCCACCAGCACAAGGTCCCATAATTAATGAAATTTGTGGAATAACACCGCTAGCATCAATATTACGCTGGAAAATTTCACCATAACCAGCGAGTGAATCAACTCCTTCTTGAATTCTAGCACCGCCTGAATCATTAATTCCAACGACTGGGGCTCCAACTTGAATGGCACGATCTAAAATATGACATATCTTTTTAGCATGAGCCTCACCAAGAGAGCCGCCCATTACAGTAAAATCTTGACTGTAAACAAATACTAAACGACCATTAATGGTGCCTTGACCAGTAATAACACCATCTCCAGGATGACGCTTTTCATCCATACCAAAATCATTGCAACGATGCTCCACAAAAAGACCATATTCCTCGAAAGAATCTGGGTCGAGCAAAACTTCAATTCGCTCTCTTGCGGTTAATTTTCCTTTTGAATGCTGGATATCGATTCTTTTTTGACCACCACCCATTCTCGCTTCTTCTCTTTTTGAAGCTAGTTTTAAAATATTCGATGAACGCATTTTTATTTAATTTATTTTTGCAATTATGGTTTCTCCACCAATCATAGTTTGACCCAGAAGCGCTTTGATTTCAACTGACTCAGGTAAATAAATATCAGCACGACTTCCAAACCTAATTATACCATATCTTTGCCCAGCTTGAACCTCTTGACCTTCCTTTAAATCCGATAAAATTCTTCTGGCAACAAGACCAGCAACTTGCACAAAAATAATATTTTGTCCACTAGAAGTTTTAACAACTACGGCATTTCTTTCATTTTCAGTGCTTGCATCTTCATTATTTGCACTTAAAAATTTTCCTGGACGATAAATAACTTTAGAAACAACTCCCGAAACCGGAACACGATTAACATGAACATTAAATACATTAAGGAAAACACTGATTTTATTAAATTTTTCTTTACCATAGCCCAGCTCATCTGGAGCCTCAACACCATATTCAACTCTAGTGATAACGCCATCAGCTGGGCTAATGATGGCGTTATCATCAATAGGAACGACTCTTTCAGGATCTCTGAAAAAAAAGATACACCACAAAGTAGCGACTAAACCAATTATACCAAGATAGTTATTAATTAATGCAAGAATTGCGGTTGCAATTGCAAAAATAAATATAAATTTATAACCCTCTTTATGGATTGGGAAAGTAACCAACTTTACTGCATCTATAATGTCGCTCATATTTTTTAATTGTTATTTGTGATATCAAACCATAATCTATCTACTTGTTTAGTAGTTACGGGAATAGTTACCGTATTGATATTTGATAAGATAAAATTAACTGTTTTTTCTTCAAGAATAGCTCCTTGAAGTTGTTGAACAGCTTGTTTGTTAGTATTATACATTTTTAACACCTCTTCTTTTTGCTCAGGATATAAGTTAACAATGTTATTTATTTCATTATCAACATCCCCTTGAGAAACAGTGATGTTATTTAAATTTGCAATTTCAGCTAAAATTAAACCACAACGAACCATTCTTTGTGATAGTTTTAGATTTTTTAATCTACCTTCAACTGAATCATCGCTTTTGATAGCTTTTTGCTGACCCGGGATATTTTTTAAAAAATTAGTTTGTTCATTTACTAATCCAACGGGTAATTCAATATTATATGCAGAATCTAGATAGTCAAATAATTCTTTTTTGAAGATTGCTCTGCAAGTTGCATCATATGAATAAATTGCTTGATCATATAAAGCGTCTTTAAGATCTTCGATGTCTTCATATCCAGTAGTTTCTTTTATGAAAGCAGAATCTAAAACTGGGTGATCGGTTTTTAAAATTTCGAGAATTTCAACTTCAAAAACTGCCTTTTTATTTGATAATTGCGGTCTAAAATAATCAGCTGGGAAAGTTACATTGACTTGTACTTTTTGACCAGAGATTTTTCCTACTAATTGTTCTTCAAAATTATCAATAAAAGTTTGTGAACCGAGTTCTAAGCGATAATTTTCGCCATCGCCACCTTCAAATTTATCGCCATTAATATTTCCGTGATAATTTATAACAACAATATCACCAAAATTTGATAAGTAAATTGAATCTTGTTTTTGCCAATTTAATTTTGATTTAATGAATTTGTCAGCCATTTCATCAAGCTCTTCCTCATTAATTTCAACTTGATATTTATTCATCGAAATTTTTGAAAGCTCAATTTGAGGAATTGCTGGAAATAATTCAAATGATGCAATTATGTTAACATCCTTACCTTCTTCAAAAGATTTGAAAGCAATTTTTGGATATGATGCAACTTTATATTTGTTATCATTGACAATTTGCGAAATTGCTTCTGAAATCAATAAATCTGATTGCTCAGCCATAATGGTTTTGCCATATTTTTCTTTGATTGTTTGAATTGGAACCTGCCCCTTTTCAAAACCATTCATAGTGAATTCTGGCTGAATTTTAGCAAGATATTCATTTATTTTTTGATTAAGTAATTGAGCTGGTATATTGAGTTGAAAGTCTTTACGATATTTATCGTTTAGAATATTTTTAATTGCTATTTCCATAGAAAAAAAATTAAATTAATAAAAAATTATTAACAATGATAATTTACTATTTACTAAAAAAATGCAATAAGAAAATTTTATTTTTTTTTAAAAAATAATTATGCTTAAAATTGAGATTTTTTATTATGCAATTTCGCAGTATTTTCCTTTGAAATATAATAATGGTTTGTTAGTTTTTATTATTCCAAAATCAACAATTTCTCCAATGATAATTTCATGATCACCCATTTTAATCGTTTTATGTTTTTTACATTCAATGAATGACAATGAATTATAAAAAATTGGATTGCCATATTTGCTAAAAAAATAAGGTTCAACATGCCATTTATGAGAATTTTTTGGAGTAGCAAAAGCTGATGATAAGTCTCTTTGCTCAGCACTTAAAATATTTAATAAAAAATAACGATTTTGTTTAAATAATTTTAAATTTGAAGATTTATTATCAATACAAAATGAAATTAGAGGTGGCTCCAGAGAAATTGAAGCAAAAGAATTTATGGTCATTCCAAAAAACTCATCACTAAAAATTGTTTTAATTTTATTGAAAATTTTGTCATCTAAAAAATTTTGAATATCACCATCTTTTAACTTAAAATTTTCACTAAAAAATTTTTTGGAAATTTTATTGCCAATCGAGTTTTTTTCAAAAAAATTCTGCCAAAAATCTTCGAATTTTTTTATGATTTTGTTATTTTCAAGAAAATTTTCGTTAAAGAATTTTGTAGCAAAGAAGTTTTTTTTGCGAGCACATGCAATTATAACTCCTGTCGAAAAATTTCCTAAATTTTCACGCAATTTCTTTTTATCCATTTTTTAAAATTTAAATGAAAATAAATTTAAAAAACTTTTTTTTACAATCGAAAAAAGAGTGTCGCCACTTGAAATTATTGGTATTAAAAAATCAATGAAATATAAACCAATTAGAGCAAAACCAAAAGCCATCCATGCTCCATAATGATAAACTAAACCAGTTTGAATTTTAGAAACTATTTGCGACCCAAATCGACATATAAAAGCCGAACCATTTGGAATGGCGTCGATAATTTTAATATCAATATTTTTCCATAAAAAATTACCTAATTTGCGAGCTGGATTGATTAAAACATTTTCATAGAATTCGTCAAAATACCATTTATTAAACGATAATTTATAAAGCAGAGATAATTTTTTTGAAAGCATTTGCGGAATTTTTGGATTTAAAACATAGAACCAATAAGCTAAAATAATAGCCACAACCCCTAAAATTAAAGGAATAGATTTTATAGCAGAAGAAATATGATGAATTTCATCGTATATAAAAAACTTATCCAATGATACAGTAATTGCTGATGTAAAGAAACCGTTAGTGGAAACCATTTTTAAGATATTAGCACCAACATAACCTGCCAATACTGACCCAATTGCCAAAACTAAAAGTGGTATAAGCATCGTTAAAGGTGATTCATGAGCATGCGAATAGCTATGGCTATCTGCACGTGTTTTGCCATGAAATGTTAAGAATAGTAGACGCCACGAATAAAATGTAGTCATAAAAGCGGTAATTATTCCAACCCAATAAGCAAAGCTTCCAAGCCATGAGTGAGAGATGTAGGCGGTTTCTAAAATCACATCTTTAGAGTAATAACCTGCAAAAGGTGGAAATCCAGCCAAAGCAAGCGAACCAATCCACATCATTGCATAAGTGAAAGGAATTTTTTTCCAAAGACCACCCATTTTTTGAATATCTTGCTCATGATGCATTGCATGAATTACACTTCCAGCCGATAAAAATAATAATGCTTTAAAGAATGCATGCGTTGCCAAATGAAAGATTGCACCCGAATATGCCGAAACCCCGCAGGCAAAAAACATATATCCAAGCTGGGAACAAGTTGAGTAAGCAATAATTCTCTTAATATCATTTTGTGTTAGAGCAATACTTGCCGAAAATATTGCTGTAATTGCCCCAACAATCACAACCATATCTAGTGCAATTGGCGACAGCTCAAATAAAGGCGAACATCTTGCAACCAAAAAAACTCCAGCGGTGACCATAGTAGCGGCATGAATTAAAGCAGAAACTGGGGTTGGACCCTCCATAGCATCGGCTAACCAAACATGCAATCCGATTTGTGCAGATTTTCCCATTGCACCGATAAACAACAAGATACAAATTGTATCTATGGTTAAAAATTCAGTTCCAAAAATATAAAAACGGTCACCAGAATGATTGCAAATATTGTAAAAAACCTCATTGTAATTCAATGAACCAAAATTCAAATAAATCAAAGCTATTGCTAAAATTAAACCCAAATCACCAACTCTATTGGCAATAAATGCTTTCATTGAAGCCCGATTTGCTGAATTTTTTTTAAACCAAAAACCAATTAATAAATATGAAGCAACACCAACCCCTTCCCAACCAAAAAATAGCTGCATAAAATTTGCCGAAGAAACCAAGGCAAGCATAAAAAAAGTGAATAAGGATAAATATGACATAAATCTAGCAATCGACTTGTCTTCATGCATATAACCAATTGAATAAAGATGAACCAATGAAGACACAAAAGTAACGACCACAAACATAACAACACTTAAAGCATCAATATGAATTTCCCAGTTGGCAATAAAATTTCCAGAATGAATAAATGGAAAAATTAATTCAGTAGAAATTTGACGATTTTGATTAAATTCATAAAATAAAATACCTGCACATAATGCAGATATAAACATTAAAAAAGTTGTAAAATATTGAGCAAATTTATCGGCATTATTATGATGATTTGAACTATGATTAGCAAAAAACCTTGATGATAAACCAGAAACTAAAAAACCAATTAATGGCAAAAAAATTATAAGCTTTGATAACATATTTTGTTAGATTAATTTAAATTGTTTCTTCATTTTATAAATTTAAGTTTTTTAAAACAACTCTATTTTAAAAATTTAATTTTAAGAAACCACACAGCTAGATTTTTTGTTATTTTTTCCAAGACATTTTGCACAAATCGGAGAAATTGAATTATTTTGCTCTGAGTTACTACCAACTTCAGGCGATTAATTTTTATAATCTTGAACCAAATCATTTCTTCTAACTAATTTTGGCGAGTTAATTTTTCTATTTCCAAAAGAATTGGTAAAAAAAGATTGTGGTCATTATCGATAAAACTATTTTCATTTTGCTTTTGGTTGGAATTTGTTGGATGTTTTTGATAATCTCCCGTGCTTATATTTAATGACCTTGAGAAGCTTTGATCATAAAGTAAAATTGGTGGTGGCAATTTTAGTGGTTCAATTTTTTGAAATTTTTGTCTAACAACAATAGGATTTGGTTCTTTGTCAAGAATAAATTTTATTTCTGCATTTAGAGTTGGTTTTATAATTGGCATTTTAAGCAAAACTTACAAATTCTTTGACAATGGTTTTAATTCCAGTTTTTTCAAAATTGATTGTCAAGCGGTTGCCGTCAGTGCCCTCAATTGTTCCGTAGCCAAATTTATTATGAAATACTCTAGCTCCAATCAAAACATCGCTTTTATCAATAATTTTTTTGACATTTTCAAATGAAGTTGATGATGAAAAATTATTTTTATAATTTTCTAAATTATTAATTAATTTTCTTGGCTTTAATTCGTCAGATTTTCGACCATTATTTGCAAAATAATTATTTTTATATTTTTGATTTTTTTGCTCTTCAATTTGATTAAAATCATCCTTATCATCATATTTTTTATAGGTCGAATAGTTATTTTCGTAATTATAAATATTTTCAAAATTTATTTCATTTTCAGGAATTTCCTTGATAAATCTAGACGGTTCGGATGATTGAAAATCGCCAAATGTGAATCTAGTTTTTGCATAAGATATACTCAATTTCTTTTTAGCTCTAGTGATGGCAACATACATCAATCTTCGCTCTTCTTCAATGCCGTTTTTTTCGTCACAAGATTTTTTGCTTGGAAAAATTCCCTCTTCAAGCCCTGGCAAGAAAACCATTTCAAATTCCAAACCTTTGGCCGAGTGTATTGTCATGATATTAATGGCATCATTTTGATTTTTATTATCTTTAACCTCAACCAAGGAAATATATTCCAAAAATTGATTGATATCTGAAAAATCATCAAGACTATTGATAAATTCCTCAATATTTTCTACTCTGCCTTGAGCTTCAAAATTATTTTCTGCTCGCCACATTTGAATATACCCAACTTCATTTAACAAATTACTTGCAAATTGTCTTAAAGAAATTTGATTTAGATTTTGATGGTTTTTTTCAATTACCGCCACCAAAAACCCCAGATTTTCCTTAGCTTTACCCTTGACTAAGCCATTTTCAAGAGATTTTTTAATTGCCATAAAAAGTGAAATATTTTCTTGCTTACTTATATTTCTTAGATTCTCGATACTTGCTTCGCCAACCCCTCTTTTGGGCACATTAATAATACGAAGTAAAGCCAAATCATCAGCCAGATTTGAACAAAATCGTAAATAGGCAATTGAATCTTTAATTTCCAGACGGTCATAGAATTTCATACCACCAATCACCACATAAGGAATTGCCTGTTGCATTAAACTCTCTTCAAACTGCCTCGTTAAATATCCAGCACGTACCAGAATGGCAATTTGTGAAGGTAAAATCTTTTTATTCGCAATTTCATTTTTGATGGTTTTAGCAATTTTTTGCGCTTCACTTCTATCGTCGGCAAAGCAATTAACTTGCACCTTATCACCCTCTCCCAATTCAGACCATAATTGTTTTTTATGACGCTCTTTATTTTGCGAAATCACATTATTGGCAATTCGCAAAATCCTTGAAGTGGAACGATAATTTTGCTCAAGACGAATTATTTTGGCATCATTAAAATCTTTTTCAAAACGCAAAATATTTGCGATATTGGCACCTCGCCAACTGTAAATCGATTGATCGTCATCGCCAACGCAACAAATATTTAAGTAAAGTTGTGATAATTTTAATAACCATTGATATTGTGAATCATTGGTGTCTTGATATTCATCAACCAAAATATAGCGAAATTGATTTTGATAGTATTGCAAAGTCTCTGGGGAATTTTTAAACAACTCCAAATTTAACAAAATTAAATCGCCAAAATCCGCATAATTCATCTTTTTTAAAGAAACTTGATAAATATCAAACACCTCTTTTAATTTTGGTAAATTTACATCCTCAAAATTAACACTGGTTTTTCCTGCATCTTTAAGCCTAGAAATTTTTGCTAAATAATTTTTTGGCAAAAATTGTTTGCTGTCGATATTTAAATCACTCAGAATTTGCTTAATCAAGCGGGATTGATCATCATCATCAATGATAGAAAAATCATGAGTTAAACCTACCAATTCAGCATGTTTTCTTAAAATTTTGGCACAAATTGAGTGAAATGTTCCAACCCATATTTGATTAACATCTTCACCAATCACTTCACCAATTCTCTTTTTCATTTCAGATGCCGCCTTATTGGTAAAGGTTACCGCCAAAATTTCGCTTGGAAAAGCCAAACCACATTGCAAAATATGAATTATTCGTGAGGTCAAAACTTTGGTTTTGCCTGTGCCAGCTCCAGCAAGAACTAAAATTGATCCTTCGGTTGAAGAGACCGCTTGATTTTGGTTAGAATTTAATTGATTTAACATTTAAAATTTATTTGGATTATATTTTTGAATATTTCTGGCATTATAATTTGTAAAAATTACCGATTTTATAATTTGATTAATTTGATTTTTTGAAAGATAAATTGGCTCCTTATAAACATACCATTTAAGACCTTCTTTGCAAGGTGGAGTTGTAAAAGAACCTTCGTAAAAAAAGTAATTTTGTGAATTTGAAATTAGATTCTTTAAATCAATTTTATATTCTTTTTCTTTAGAATTTAAAAAGTAAATTAAGTCTTTAAAATTATTATTTTCTTCATCAATTTTAGCAGGATTTAATTCAAGAAAATAACTTAAGACTAACCATTGCTCATCATCACTTTTGTGATAAATTTGCATTTCCAGCGAATGGGGTTGCGAGTCTATTTGATGTTCACTTGGATGATGAAACTCCAAATATTTTGTATAAAATTTTTTATTTTTTCTTTGCACAAAATTTTTACCAAAAATATTTATTTTCATATAATATTTTTGCTGATTTTTTTCTAATTCAGAATTATTGAAATTTATAGTTACGATATTGTCATTTACTTCTTGGGACATATCATTAGAAATATCAATTGGAGATTGATTATATCCAACTATACAAAACTTATATTCCGGCTTAATATCGCCCCAGTTTTGTGAACCGTTATTGCTTTTATAACTCCAATCTTTGGAGCAATTTGCTAAAAATAAAAATAGAATTAACAAAAATATTTTCATATTACCAATGTCTTAAAACCACACTGCCCTTACCTGCCTTGATATTATTTACAACAGAATTATAAACATAATCATTGGCTTTTTTAACAGCAGTAATTAAATCAAGTTTTTTGGCAATATTGCAAGCCAAAGCCGAAGCTAAGGTGCAACCAGTGCCGTGAATATTTTTTATACCAATTTTTTTATTTGTTACTAAATAAAAATCATCTTCATCATCAAGTAGTAAGCTATGAATATTGCCATCTTTAAAACTTAGATGACCCCCTTTAATTAGCACCGCCTTACAGCCAATATTTTTAATGATTGTAGCAGCTTCTCGCATATCGCTTAAATTGCGAATTTTCATATTACTTAAAATTTCAGCTTCGTCAATATTGGGAGTGACAATAAGTGATTTAGCAATCAATTTTTTTTTCAAATTTTCAATAGCATTATTTTTCAGCAAAATATCGCCAGATGTGGCAACCATGACTGGGTCAAGAATTATCGGGATTTTTTTACATTTAGTTTTCAAAACATTGGCAACTAAATCAATTATTTCGGTGCTTGACAACATACCAATTTTAATGGCATCAAAATTTATGTCATCAATTACAACTTCAATTTGTTTTTTTAAAAATTCTAAGGAAACATCGAAAATATCGTGAACTTTTTGAGTACTTTGAGCGGTTAGTGCAGTTATAGCACTAGCACTATAAACCTTGTGAGCACATGCGGTTTTGATATCAGCCTGAATTCCAGCTCCACCGCAAGAATCGGAGCCAGCAATGATTAAAATTTTAGGATGCAACATATTAATATTTTATATTAAATTTTTTAGCTTATAATTTAGTAAATTTTTTTTAAAAAAATAGCTTTATTTAACAAATTTTAACTTTTCAATGATATTTATAAGTTTCGCTCTTTTTATGAGCATTTTCATATTGATTGGTATCGCTTCAGCTTTGAAATCCAAAAATAATTCTAACGATTTTCTCCTCGCAAGTCGCAAGGAAAAACCAATGATGATTGCCCTCAGTGCCGTTGCCACCAACAATAGCGGATATATGTTTATTGGAGTAATTGGCTATACTTATTTACATGGAATTGCAGTTATATGGATATTTTTACCATTAATTTTTGGTGATTTTTGTGCTTCACTTTTTGCATATAAAAATATTCGAGTTGCCTCGCAAAAAATTAATGCCAACAGCTTCCCAGAAACCATAGGTAGATGGAGCGGAACTGAGTTTAAAGCCTTAAGAATTATTTCTTCTCTTATCTTACTAATTTTTTTAACTATTTATGCATCCGCTCAATTAAGAGCTGGAGGCAAAGCGTTAAACGCCTTATTTGATTACAAAATAGCAATCGGTATCATCATTGGCTCGGTCATAGTTTTGACCTATTGTTTTTTAGGTGGCATTCGAGCTTCAATCTGGACCAATACCGTTCAGTCATTTATCATGATTTTATCAATGATAATTTTGTTTTTTATGGCATTGAAATATCAAGGAGGTCTAGAAAATTTTCTTACATCCTTACAAAATATTGATGGCGAATATTTAAGTTTAAAACCTCACAATAATATTGAAAATAAATTTTTATCGCTTGGATTATTTATCTTTGGCTGGTTTTTTGGTGGCTTTGGAATTATCGGTCAACCCCATATCATGACTAGCTTTATGGCAATGTCAAAACCTGATGACATCAAAAAAATTCGCTATTTTTATTATAGTTGGTACATAGTTTTTTTTGTCTTTACCATTTTAACGGGGTTAATTTCCAGAGTTATAATTAGCAATTATTCAGGATACGACCCCGAATTATCCTTGCCGATTTTAGCAAAATTAGTCTTACCAGAAATTCTCATTGGCTTTATTTTGGCAGGAATTTTTTCAGCGACAATGTCTACCGCCGATTCGCAAATTTTATGTTGTAGCGCCACTATTTCGAACGATATTTTTAAAAATTCAAAGCATAAATTTTTTATTGCCAAAATTGCCACAATTTTTGTTACTTTGAGCGCCATGATGATCGCTATGATTGACAGCCAAACAGTATTTTCATTAGTGATGTATGGTTGGCTTGCCTTGGCTTGTAGCTTTACACCGATAATTATAATTTACAGTATTGAAAAATCTCCAACACAATCACTATTGGTTATTTCTATGCTGATTGGTTTAATTTCTACCCTGATTTGGCAATATTTTAATTTAGGAGATATAGTTTATGAAGCTGGTATCGGCATTCCATGCGCCTTAATTTATTATCTTTTTTGGAAATTTAAAAAGAATAATTTTTAACTTCACCAATCTTTTCTTTAGGCGAAAATTCCTCTTGATAATTGGTGCTATAGATTTTTTCAATATCATCTTCGCCCTTGATTTGACTTGCTAAAGCATAGCCATTATTTTTCAAATATTTTGCCGAAATTTGTCGTAATCTTTCTGGTCTCGTTAAATAAACCCACTCCACTTCAAGTAAGCGAATTTGATCTTCATAGTCAGAAATTTGTTGACGATCCTTAGCCATTTGTTCTTGTAAATTTTCTACTTTAAATTGCACAAAAAACATAGTTAAGATGCTCAAAATCACTAAGCCAATTAACAGCAAATTAAAGCAATAAAATTTATTTAAATATTCACTTAATTTTTTCATAAATTATAGTTTTATAGCGACTCGCATTTTTGCACTTCTTGAACGCGGATTGTTTTTAATCTCGATTTGCGAAGGCATTAAAGCCGATTTTGTTAATATTTTAAAATTTATTTTTGATTTATTTTGAACCGCAATTTCCGGCTCATATCTAGAAAATGTTTTGTCAATTCCAGCTTGTTTTTTGAGAAAATTTTTAACAATTCTATCTTCAAGCGAATGAAATGATACCACCACCAACCTTCCACCTTTTTTTAGTAAAACTAAAGAAGATTGCAAAGCCATTTCCAATTCTTCTAATTCCTTATTTACAAAAATTCTCAAGGCTTGAAAAGTTTTAGTTGCGGGGTCAGTTTTGAAATAACCTCGATAAAAACCACGCACTATATTGGCAAGTTCACGGCACTCATAAATTGGTTTTATTTTTCGTAATTCAACAATTTTATTGGCAATTTTTTTGGCATGAATTTCATCGCCAAATTGATAAATTATATCCGACAACTCTTTAGCAGAAAATTCATTTACCACCTCAAAAGCACTTAAATTCTGACTTTGGTCCATTCTCATATCAAGTTTTTGAGTTGAGTCAAAAGAAAATCCTCTATCTTCATTATCGAGTTGCATCGAAGATACTCCTATATCCATAACTAGCCCATCAATTTCGGTAATACCAATTTGATGTAAAGAATTTTCAATTTCTGAAAATTTTTCGTTGATAAAATTAAAGCGATTGCCAAATTTATTTTGCAAATTTTCAACAAATTTTATGACATTTTTATCGCGGTCAAAAGCAATTAATTTGCAATTGGCTTCTTGTAAAATTGCTGTTGAATAGCCACCAGCGCCGAAAGTTGCATCAACATAAGTTTCGCCAGATTTAATTTGCAAATTTTGCAAAACTTCACTTAACATTACAGGAATATGAGGTTGGTTATTTATCATTTTTTAACCTCAATAAATTGCGTTTTAATTTAGCCTCTTCTTTAGCTTTTTGCATATATTTTTCGAAGCTATTTGGCTCCCAAATTTCAAAAGTAGCTCCTTTGCCAATAAAAACTGCGGAATCTTTTATTTTGGCAGTTTTCAATAAATTTTCTGGCAAAATAACCCTGCCATCACCATCAATTGATAATTGCACCGAACCTCCCAAAACTGCTGTGGCAAATGCATCTCTTTCTTCAGAAAATGGCTCTAAATTATCAATTGAGTCCGATAATTTTTTTATTCTCTCTAAGTCGCAACCTTCGATACATTGATTGATAAAAGATTCATAAACTACCATCGCTGAATTATTGGCACTTACCAACGAGGCACGAAACTGCGAAGGCACAGAGACTCTGCCTTTACTATCGACTTTATTAGTAAATGTTGATAAAAATAATGCCACGGAATTTTATGGTTAAAATTGGAAATTTATGGAAATTTATGGAAAAATTTAGGGATAATTTGGAATTAAGTCAATATCTTTTTTCAATTAATTATTAATTTTTTTATAGATGTTGGTATTTACTGAATTTTTCAAATTTAAGTTTGTTTTTTTAATAAAAAAAAATATCATTTTAAAAAAACAAATCTGAAAATTATGAATTTTAATAAAAATAATCCTTACAACTTTCCAGATGAAAATGGTAAATTTCAAGAATTTGGCGGTTCTTTCGTTGCCGAAACCTTAATGCCAGCGGTTTTGGAGCTTAAAGAAACCTATCAAAAACTAAGAAATGACCCTGAATTTCAAGCTCAATATCAATATTATTTGCAAAATTATGTTGGCCGACCGAGCCCGCTTTATTTTGCTCAAAAACTTACCGATTATTATGGTGGTGCCAAAATTTACTTAAAACGCGATGAGCTTAATCACACTGGTTCGCATAAAATCAATAATTGCATCGGGCAAATTTTACTTGCCAAAAAAATGGGTAAAAAACGCATCATTGCTGAAACTGGAGCGGGTCAACATGGTGTTGCCACGGCAACGGTTTGTGCATTATTTTCTCTGCCTTGCACCATTTATATGGGTGCCAAAGATATTGAAAGACAAGCACCAAACGTCTTTCGTATGAAACTTTTAGGAGCCGAGGTCAAATCAGTAGAAACAGGTTCGAAAAGTTTAAAAAATGCCATCAATGAAGCAATGCGTGATTGGATTGCCAATGCCAATGACACTTATTATTTACTTGGCACGGTAACTGGTCCGCACCCATATCCGCAAATGGTTCGTGATTTTCATAGTGTAATTGGCAAAGAGGCCAAGGAGCAAATTTTAGCAATTGAAAATAAATTACCAGATGCCCTAGTTGCATGCATTGGCGGTGGATCAAATGCAATGGGATTATTTTATCCATTCATAAATGACGAAAGCGTAAAAATGTATGGAGTTGAAGCTGGAGGCAAAGGCTTGAATTCAAATTTACATTCGGCATCAATTAATAAAGGCACCATCGGCGTTTTGCACGGCAATAAAACTTATTTTTTACAAAATGAAGATGGGCAAATTGATGACGCCCACTCAATTTCTGCAGGGCTCGACTACCCAGGAATCGGTCCTGAACATGCATTTTTACATAAAATTGGCAGAGTCCAATATGAAAGTGCCACCGACGAAGAAGCGCTTGAGACCTTTCAATTAATGTGCAAATTAGAAGGCTTAATTCCTGCCCTAGAATCTTGCCATGGAGTTGCTTTTGGTGGCAAATTAGCGAAAATTTTAGGCAAGGAAAAAACTATTATCATCAATTTATCGGGTCGCGGAGACAAAGATATCAATACCGTAGCTCGTCATTTAGGATTTCAATTATGAATGTAAATTCCAGAATTTATCAAAAATTTACCCAATTAAAATCGCAAAATAAATGTGGCTTTATTGGCTATTTATGCGCTGGCGACCCAGATTATTCGACTTCACTTCAAGCCATTAAAAATCTTGCTAAAAATGGAGTGGATTTGATTGAAATTGGTGTTCCATTTCTCGACCCCGCAGGAGATGGACCAACAATCGAACTCGCTTCAAAACGAGCAATAGCTTCGGGAATGGATTTAAACAAAACCCTAAATTTGGTAAAAGAGTTTCGTCAAGAAAATCAAGAAACTCCAATTATTTTAATGACTTATTTTAATCCAGTTTTAAAGTTTGGTTTGGAAAAAATTTTTTCGCAAGCAAAAACAGCTGGAGTCGATGGCTTTTTAATTGTCGATTTACCTCTTGAAGAGCAAGCCGAAATTTTACCCGCAATTCAAAAAAATCAACTGGATTTTATTGCCCTAATCGCTCCAACAACTTCCATAGATCGTGCCAAAAAAATTCTACAAAATGCCAGTGGTTTTGTTTATTTAATTTCAATGCTTGGCATCACTGGAACCAAGCTAGCAAAGACTGCGGACAATGAAATTTTACTTAAAAAAATCCGAGAAATCACCAGCTTACCCATCGCTATTGGTTTTGGAATTCAGCAACCAAAACAGGCCTCTGACTTCAAAAATTTAGGAGTCGATGCTGTGGTGATTGGCTCAACTTTAGTTAAAGAATTAAGTTTAAATATTGAAAAAAATCAAATGCTAAAAAATCTTGAAAATAAAGTTTTAGAATTTAAAACTGCCATTAAATCTTAATACTAAAATTATGTTAAAAAATATTCATATTAGCACTATAAATTGTGGAATTAAATATCAAAATCGCGATGATTTACTATTAGTTAAATTTGAAAATTTGGTTAATGTAGCGGGAGTTTTCACTAACTCGTCAATGCCCGCCTCACCTGTGAATTGGTGTAAAAAGAATTTAAAGAATCACCATGCCAAAGCTTTAATTGTCAATGCTGGCAATGCTAATGCCTTCACTGGTTTAGAAGGAGAAAAAGCGGTTTTAGAAACCGCCAAAGCTGTTGCCAAACATTTAGATTGTAATGAAAATGAGGTTTATATTTCTTCAACTGGAGTAATTGGTGAAAGATTGCCCTATGAAAAAATTGTTAATGCTGTTCCTGTTTTATGCAATAATTTTTCTAATTCTGAAATTGCATGGAACAAGGCATCTCAAAGCATTATGACCACCGACACCAAACCAAAAATGGTAAAGAAAACCTGCCAAATCCATGGCAAAACTATTGATATTATTGGTTTCGCCAAAGGTTCTGGCATGATTGCACCAAATATGGCGACCATGCTTGGCTATATTTTTACTAACGCCAATATCGCCAAAAATTCTTTACAAAAAATTCTCGAAGAAGTTGTCGAAAAATCTTTTAATTCAATTACCGTTGACTCAGACCAATCAACCAACGACACCGTTTTATTATTTGCCGACAAAACCGCAGAACACCCGGAAATTTCTGATTCGCACGACCCGGCATTTATTGATTTTAAAGAACATTTGCAAGATTTGTGTTTAGAACTTGCCAAAAAAATTGTTATTGATGGCGAAGGTGCCAAAAAATTAATTGAAATAATTGTTGAAGGCGCCAAAACCAAAATTCAAGCCAAGGAGGTAGCCATGTCTATTGCCAATTCACCATTGGTTAAAACCGCAGTTGCTGGTGCAGATCCAAATTGGGGCAGAATTGTAATGGCAGTTGGAAAATCTTGTAAAGATACTTCGCCAGAAAAATTATTAGTAAAAATCGGCCAACATCCATTAACGCAAAACGGTGCCAGACACCCAGATTATGTAGAAAAAACTGTCCATCAATATTTGCAAAATTCCGAAGTTGTAATTTCTGTCAATCTTGGTATTGGCAATGAAAATTCTGTTATTTGGACTTGTGACTTAAATGAAGAATATATCAAAATAAACAAAGATTATCGTAGCTAAATGACAGTCTCCAACTCTTCTAAATTAAGGTTTAATGGCTCAAGACAAAAATTATCATCGGCACTTAATAATTTGGAAAAAATTATTGAAAAAAAATTAAAATATAACTCCAATCAACTAAATTTTAATAATTTACAAGAAAATTTTGAAGAGGCTGAATTAAAAATTTTTAATCAAAAACAGCAAATTGAAAATCTCTCAAACGAAGTAAATAATCTTCAAAAAAGTCTTGGCGATGTGGCCAAAGATAATGAGCTTTTGCGCAGTAAAAATATTGGCAATATTGAAAATAAAATTCGAGTGAATAAACAAATTAACGAGTTAATTTCTTCGCTTGAAAAAAAGCTTAAAATTATAGATGAAATAATTATCAAATCATGAATATTGAAGTTCGAATTGCCAATAAAAAATACCAACTAAATTGCCAAGAGCAAGAACATGGGAAAATCTTGGAATATACTGATTTACTCGACCAAAGAATAGCTGAACTCAAAGAAGATTTAACCGATGTTGGCAATGAAAATTTGCTAGTAATTGCAGGAATCATGCTGGAAAAAGAACTTCAAGAGAAAAAATATTTACTTCAAGACGAGCAAAAACAACAATTATTTAACGAAGATGATTTATACGATGCACTTAGTGAGCAAATGGATAATATTACTAGCTTCATCGAAAAAATTAGCAAAAAAATCGAGAATTTATGAATGAAATTAGTCAGCAAAAAAAACTAATTCGCCAACATTTTCTACAAGTAAGAAAGGATTCTAAAGATAACAAAATCAATCTTTCTCAACAACTACTTAAAAATTTTTCAGAATTATTAAATATCAAAAAAATTGAGGTAAAAAATAATATTTTTGGTTCATATATCGCAATCAATAATGAGGCAAATTGTGAATTAATCGATAATTATATTATAAAAAATCAAGGAATTATTTGTTATCCAAAAATAAATAATCAGATACAAACCCTTGATTTTATTGATTTCTCCTCAAATAAAGAATTAATTCACAATCCAATTTATAAAAAAGTTTTAGAACCAAAATCGGGTAAAATATTGGAACCAAATTTCTTATTGGTGCCGTTAGTTTGCTTCGATAAAAATCTTCATCGGCTAGGAATGGGTGCTGGCTTTTACGATCGGACAATTTTAAATTTAAAAACAAAAAATCCCAATTTGAAATTTATTGGCATCGCCTATGACTACCAGTTTTATAATCAAGACTTGCCAACAGAAAATATCGATCAAACCCTTGATTTTGTTGTTACCAATTCAGGCTTATTTTTACAAAGCAAGTAAAAAAGCTGATTGATTGGCAAAAAAAATATTATATTTCTTAAATTAATGCTTGATAAAAAAAATAATTAATTATACCTTATATAAAATTGTTTAATTATTTGGCTAAAACCAAATGAATAAGCGGTTAAATCAATATTAATTTTTAAAAAATTATTTTATGCACAAAACAGACTTAATTAAAGAAATTGCTAATCACACTGGACTTTCACAAAAAGATGCTGGTGGTGCTCTTGAAGCCTTCTTAAAAACCGTAGGAAAAGCTTTAAAAAAAGGTGACAATGTTACTTTAATTGGCTTTGGAACTTTTAAAGTAGTTAAAACTTCAGCTAGAAAAGGTCGTAACCCTCAAACTGGAAAAGAAATTACCATTAAAGCTTCTAAAAGAGTTAAATTCTCTGCCGGAAAAGCTCTTAAAGATTCAGTAAAATAGTCTCTTTATTTAAAACCCTTACAGAATTTGTAAGGGTTTTTTATGTTTTCAAATAAAAATAAATTTGTTATTTACTTTTATTTGAAAATATATTTAAATATTTATATGAATTTTAAATTGATGTTTTAAATAATATTTATTTAAAATTTATCTTAATTTAACTAAATTAGGTTTTTTGTGGGTGATTAGCTCAGTTGGTAGAGCATCTCCCTTACAAGGAGAGGGTCGGCAGTTCGAGCCTGTCATCACCCACCATTTAATAAATATTCCCTTCATTTTAAGGGGGTGTAGCTCAGTTGGTTAGAGCGCTTGCCTGTCACGCAAGAGGCCGCGGGTTCAAGTCCCGTCACTCCCGCCACTTCAAATTAAATCGAGCCGAGGCTTGATTTAGAGAAATATTTGTAAAAAATTCAAAAATATCCAAAAACTTATTTACAAAATTTCGATATATTCTCTCTAAGATTGCCGCAAAATTTCTTGTTTAAAAAATTCAAAAAAGCTTCAGACTTTATATCTCTCTTAAACACTTAAAAACCACCCTACAATTTTAAAAGCACTTGTAAAACTTACGTGGGATCTATCTTAACTCCTTAAGGGTTTCTAGCATTAAAAAATGGCCTAGAAAGCTATTTTTAAAGGCAAATAACTATTCAAAGAGTGCTAGGTTTGTTGATTTTATAGACCTAATATGGCTTATTTCAAAAACTCAGAAAATCAAATAGCAAAATGTTGGCGGAACCGATGGCGATGACAAATATGTTTTTAGTCAATTTTTTTTAATTTCTGCATCATCAAACTAAACCAATTTTTACACACCTCTAAATCTTGATCCTTGTCAGTATAGTTATATACCTTTTTTAACATATAAAATGGAACAAAAGGATATTTATGATGAGTCATATGATAGCCGTTATTATGAAAGAAAAAATTTGAAATTGATGAATTTCTTGATCTGCCATATTTATTATTAACCTCGAAATGATCTAAAATTTCTGACCAATATAAATAAGAACCACAACACCAAATCATTGGAATGATCCAATAAATAATAAACTCAAAAAAATAATTATAATAAATCAGAATTGATAGAGTCGATATCCAAAATATTATTAATAACATATTATCTTTATCAATTGATAATTTCTGTTCTGCAATTTTTGATTGACCTTCAATATTATTTTCAAAACTAGATTCGCTCCGAAGAAAGAGACAAAAAATACTTGAATTTTTGAAAAAATAATACAAGTTATAAATCCCTAAAATAGGACGAAAAAGAAAAATCCATAACCAATTTAAATCTTTCCTAAATTGCCCATTTTCATCTAATAATTTAAAATGATTATAGCTTTGAAAAAGATGATCATTTTTTTTCATAAGAAACTTATGATGGATTAAATGCTCCTCAGTAAAAAATTTATGAGTAGTAAAGAATGGTATGGCTGTGAAAATTTGCGAGTATTTATTTAAAATTCTAGAACGAAACAGGTTATAGTGAGAAGATTCGTGCAATAAACATTCAGAAATTGCAAATTGAAAAGCACCAATTAACCAACATGAAAATATGTAAAACAAAAAAGACAAATAAATTGAGTAATGTTTTTGGAATTCAATATTGAAAAATATTATCAAAAAAATTACACTATAATCTCTAATTATTGCTAAAAACCCTCTCAAATCAGATCTCGTTTTATTTTGCAATGCAAAATTTAAATTTTTTTGGCGATGAGCAATATTATTTGCAGGCTCCACAATCCATTTTTGGGCATTATTTT